>CAMORO010000038.1 GCA_946623875.1 uncultured Lachnospiraceae bacterium
CTCGCCCTTCCTCAAAAGTCCGTGATTAACATGTACACATATAAGCTGCTTACCTATGGCATTGTTAAGAAGAGCTGCAACCACCGAGCTGTCCACTCCTCCTGACAATGCAAGCAGTACCTTCTTGGAACCTATCTGTTCTCTTAATGCTGCATACTGTATCTCGATAAATTCATCTGCCTGTTCGGGCGTTGTGATACGGACCATATCGTCCGGTCTTCTGTCTCCTGTCATCAATAACCTCCTGTAATTGTCATAAGTATTCTGCTGCCCATGACACTTGATCGTTAAGATATATGTCTTTGATCCATCCTTATAATACACGTGTATGGATAAAACACCTATCGGACTACATTTATATAATCTCAAAAAATGTCGCTCTTTGCAATCAGTTTTTTAAGAGCTTTTTCATAACACACCCCCGCTTTTAGCAGAGCCCGGTCTGTTACGAATACAGGATTTTTGATAAAATCCGCAACTCTTTTAATCCTCGAACCTGATCACAATGGTATCATCTATCACTTTGATCGAACCGGCTTCAGGATACTTTGGCATGGCTTTCACCTCGGGATGATTCAAAAAATAAATCTCATCCTCATCGGAATTTCTAACTATAGGATCAAAACCCAAAACATTGGTCATGATATTCCAATAGGAATACGCACCTATATTGGTACTTGCTTTACCACCGATATTGAAGGTTTCATAGATATTGGCACGTTTATTGTAAGTCTCACCTTCGGTTGGCGTGCCTATAAGTGCCACAGGCATGTCATCCCTGTATCCCTCCACATTCTTGATCTGTGCCATAAGCACGGTAAAAAATGCGTTATCATGCATATTGGTATATTCCATGGAAAGATAGTTGCCGTTTGCAAACCATATGTATGTAATAACCGTGGCAGTCAGTGCAAGTGTGGTTACTGTTTCAGCCACCTTCATAAACCCTCTCCCTGCATTATTGTCTCCACCGTTATTTGAGGTCATGTCGTAAAGGGCTGTCAGGCATGCTGTAGGTATCACCAGTACATATACTATCTCATATACCATTATTGAGTACATGGTTCCCGATGAAATAGCCATTATTATTATAAGATTTACAACTATTGGCAGCACAGCCATAACTGCCGTGATCAGAAGCTTCAGATGCAGCTTTTTCCCGGTGGACCATATCTTAAGCAGAGTATACAAAAGAACCATGATGGATACAAGGAATGCAAAACGTACGATCACATTGGGATTCATGGAATATACATCCCTGAAAGGAAGCTTGAGAAAAGTCTTATAACATCTGAAAAGACCCTCTGCAAGCTGAGCCGGGCTTAATTGACCCATTGTGTCCAGGTTCTCATAAGTCTCCATTTTTTTCCCGGTAACTGCCAAAGCCAGCTTACTGCCAAGCAGATATAAGACCATGCACGCACCAAGATAAACAACATAGAAGATACACTTTAAAACCGCGTCCTTAAGTTCGGGATCATTGCGGATGAGATCAACCAAAAGACACCCGACTATAAGACATACTGCAGTAACAAAATTGGCCTGATATATGGCCATTCCGTATATGACCAAAGCAGCCGAAACAATAATGCGAATCACCCTTTGTACCGGCCTTCCGTTTCTTCCGGATCTGACAAGTATCCATACACCCGCTGCCGTCATTGCGATACCGATAGCATAATAATGTGTAGTGAACATATAGAACATCCTGGATACCAGCGCAGGGAAAGTGGTCATCAGTGCTCCTGCGGTACCTGCATAAAACTCATCATTTATATTAAACAGTGCCACAGCAAAACACGCTGCAAGAGCATACAGTATTATGGTTATAATCCCATTAATGAAAGGTATTGTGTAGCAATCGGCAAACAGCAGCTTCTGCAACCATACCGTAACAGACAGTGCCCAGCGGCCCACCTCCACACCAGTACCGAAACCCGTGGGAGTATGCCACAATTCGTCATAATTATAAAGATGATTGGTAAGGGCATATATATGTGCCATCAGACCGCATATAAGTCCTGCGTAAAAACATATACGGTAACGCTTCTCTATCCTGTTGTAACTGTCATTTATGAACTTCCCCGCTGTACTCTTCAAGCTCTGTTTCCTCTCATCATTATCAGAAAAGATTGTGGTCAAAAACAGCTATATACCCGTCCTCGTCAAAAGGAATGATCTCAAGTGCATCCCTGCATACAGTATCCCTGGTGGTTTCATACTCCCATGCGGAAAGAAAGACAAAATAACGATCGATCCCTTCCTCTGCGGCAAACTGATCATCCCTTGAATTGTACTTTCTGGGGCTGATCACCCCGTCTTCCGATATAAAGACCGGAGCCACCGTGATATCGGCATCCGACAATACCGTGGTCACCTGTGCGGACCAGTACTCGGCATAACCCCTGTGCAGATCATTATCTTTTAATACGGCTATCAGGCTGTCATACCTGTTCTGCCCTCTAAGGCTTGCAACATTATACGTGCTGAACAGACATGCTACGGACAATAAGATCACCAGCAGCACTCCGAATCTGGACAATGCTCCCTGCTTTAACAGCCACATCGTAAAGATCACGGTCACCGTCAGGGCTGTCATGTACAACCCCACAATTCTGTGCGCCGTTCCTCTGGCCTGGCTGAAATCATAAACAAACAGAGTGGCTGCAAGCAATATGATATATGAGATCATATAGATCCTGATATTCCTGTTCTCTATCCTCCGGTACGCACAGAAAGCAATAAACGGAATAAAGATAATGACCAGACTGATAAATGCCATGTACATGACCTTGATACCTGTAAAGGATTCCATCGGAATTTCCGAAGAGATCTCTCCCGCCACACATACCATCATTATCCTGAGCCTCTCCGTGATATCCCACACCCATTCCTGCCATGCCGGAATAGTCTTAAACATTCCTTCATACACCGTGATCACTCCGGAAAGCCTCTGCACGATCGCAGATATGATAAATCCGGCACCGGCCGCACACAATCCGGCGGTACATATTGATGCCGTGTTCTTATTTTCCGTACAGAAAAGTTCATCCTTTATATTTACAAATCTTTCCATTATGACAGCACCGTAAAAAGGTATACAGAAAAACAGGATCGTCGTAAGTCCGTTGGTGCAGAATAAAGCAGTCAGAATGGCCAGAAGCAAGGACTTTTTCCTGTTTTCTTTTGAAAAAGCCGGAACCTTCGTGTCTATTCCGGAATAGACTGCCATGGCGATCATAACAAACAGAAGACCGAGACTGTAGTGGATCACATGTCCCCACATGATCATACGGGTATCCTTGGTGGGAAGGCTCATGAGCAGAACAATTGCGGTTGCAGCCATGGTATAGTCTACCGAAAAATCCATAGACCTGAAGAACTTATATAATGAGAACACAAATATTGCAAGAAACAATATGAAACCAAGCGCATGAGCAGTGTAACCGACACCGAATACAGCTACAAACGGCATCATAAGCAGTGACCCGCCAAAGGGCAGTGTATAGGCATAGTACATTCTTGAATCAAACAGTCCGTTACCCGTAAGCATCGCCTCAGACCACAATATGGTATCTGTAAAATCAGAATCGAACTCAACCCTTTCTTTAAAAAGGATATAATACAGAACCATAAAAATCGAAAATATAAATAATAATACTATTGCTGCTCTCTTTCGGTTAAATGTTGCGCCATCGGCATTCATCAGCTTTCTCCCGCTAAACCTTGTTGTAAACCACTGTTCTGATAAAATATAACATACCGGTTTTATACGGTCAATCATATCCTATGAACGGCTTTTATCATCTGTTTTTGTATTTTCCCCTATCAGGGCGATCAGGTGCTGTGCCACTGCAAAAAAGGCGATCAGAGTCACCTGCAGCATTACCCTGTTCCCCGAATCGGCCACATTTTCCACCAGTGCATCTTCTCTCGCAAAGCTTACCGCAAGTGCGGTCAGTATATAAGAAACAAAAGACAGATCCCAGAAGGCCGTACCGGCGGCCAAATGCTTATCCTCATCGCAGAAAACAGATGACGGTTCATTCTCCTTTAATTCCTTATCATCCTTCCCGTTTCCCGCGATCAGACACATAACATATATCCCGATGACAAGCATCGGAAACAGTCCCCATCCGCTCTGATTTGAAACATTTGCCGCAAAGGTCTTCATATTCTCCAAATACAATGTCCCATTCATCAAGAACAAA
The DNA here is from genome assembly GCA_946623875.1 of uncultured Lachnospiraceae bacterium. GTDB lineage: Bacteria > Bacillota > Clostridia > Lachnospirales > Lachnospiraceae > UBA2868. The sequence continues at coordinate 4,212 of CAMORO010000038.1, forward strand.
ACACCATTAACGAAAATCAGTCCTGCGGGAATAAGAATAAACAGATATCTGTTGATCACATTTTCCCGAAGGAATAAAACATATCCCGAAACAGTCACTATCGCAACGATCTGTATAAACGCCTTTGTCCGAGTAAGGAAGGTATACGGTGCATCGATGCTCATAATAACAAATATCCTTACATCATAAAGAACAGAAACAGTAAGTACCGGCAACAGGAATATCATAAACAGTTCTCTGCCGGTATATCCCTTAAGTGTCGCCAGGCAGAGCACCAGGACCAATGCTATGATACATCCCTCCATGCGCAGAAGAGCCATCATGGGGAAGAGTACTGCAAGCACTGCTTTGTTACCGTATATGCCGTCCTTCCCACCTGCTGCCGACCGTCCGTATTTCCATGCTGTATATGTGCATATAAACACAAAACACATAAAGTATCCGTTGGACATCACCCATTTCGACATTATAAGATAAGGCATTGAAACCAGAAGAATACCTGTCATCAGTGTCGTCACGATACAGGACTCTTTTCTTTTCATAACCGTCGAGGATGCATCATACAATCCATACACAACGATCAGCAGGGTGTTTATATTCAGGAACCACTGCACTCCGAAGCCCTCATTATATCCGAATACAAACGGGAGTGTATTAAGGATGGCACTGGTCTGCCCGACATCCGTAAGAAATACATTGAACTGCATCCGCAGGGCACCGAAGTGTGCAATGGCATGAGGATACATTGAATAGTAATACATGGAGTCATTGGACACACTGACCGGAAGCAGCCCTGAAACAGAAACAGCAGCAATAAATAACAGTGTTATCAAACATATGCCATAGTAACCGCGTTCATTTAATGCGTTTACTGTATATTTCCGGATGCCTGTCAGGGAAACGATCACGATCGCAAGCAGCATACAGCCGATGCTGATCCTGTTAAAGGGTATCCCGAGTACCAGCAGAACAAACACCGACAAAGAATATGCCGATATCCCCACAGGAAAACACAGCAGCATTTCATACAGTGACAGTCTGCCTTTATTGATCCCAAGAAGTATCAGACAGCCGATCATAAACATTAATACGATCACTGCACTCTGTCTTATAAAATAAGCTGTACTAAATCCGTTTATATAGGAGGCTATCATCTCACTCATTGTAAGACACCTCCTTCTTCCCGCTTACCGCTTCATCATAGTAAGCCTTCGTCATTATATAGATATCCTCTTCTTCCGTACCATCCTCTGCATCCCACAGGATCACCAGCTCATCCGCGTCAAATACGGTCTCACCGCTTGGATCAGCAGTTTTATTTATATATGCTTTTATGGTATCAAGATAATCATAGTAGTACCAGTAATATGTAAAGTAATTCCCCGGCTCATCGGGTATATCATTGTACATGAAGCAGTATCTGAACATGTCGTTGGTATTTCCGAGACTGACAAAATCATCCTGTATCTGCGCTTCACCTACCATACTGTCGTTCATGTCTTCGGAGCGGACCGTTTCAGCACCTGTCATGTCCAAAAACCAGTACATATTTTTGGCATGATAATATGCGTACAGATAATTCTTCCCCTGTGCCTCAGCTTCATCTATCAGAAATGTATCGTCTTTGACATAAACAGTCCTGTCTTTAAACAACTGTAAAAGAAGACTGTCAGGATAATCTCCATTATCAGTAAACGAAGTCTGGTAAAACATCTGGTTTGTCGGATGAAACGACGGCATGACTTTACCCATGAGACGCTGGTTATACAATGCGCTCATAATGATCATAATCAACAAAAAAACGATCAGGATCCGATTCTTATATTCTTTTTTTATCCGTATCAGGATTCCGGCAAGTACAGCCAGACCTGTAATAACAATATATCGCATTTTCCGTTGTTGATATTTCCTGTTACATATTCTGAATATTTACGGTCATCAACTGCCTGATCTGTGCAGAAAACGATCCATGAAGCTTACACAGTATGCCCACAACGACTTAAGCGTATGCCGGTTTATCACACAGCATACAGTCAGTAACACCACCCCGGCGAGGGCACTCATGAGCTGATCCTTTGTTACGGTAGCATATGCGGCATAAGCAATATAGAGGAGCAGTGATATAACAAATTCCTTCATCCTGTAATTAACAGGATAACATTTCTTCGAATAATAAGTTCCTATCGAGAAATAGACTATATAAGTAACCGCTGTCGCCAATGCTGCGCCTATACCGCGAAGCGACGGAACAAGCAGTCTGTTACCTATCAGATTGCATATGATCGCAGCCAGTGATGCATAGTTAAAGTACTTGATCTTTCCTACAAATTTCACACCCTGTCCTGTCATTTCAAACATTATGCTGAGTATCGGCATAAGTGTAAGAAAGGGAATTATTGCTATCGCCTCCCTGTAATCCTTTCCCAGGATCAGCACGATCACACCACGAAAGATCGTAAGACCAAATGCCGCACACATACACAGGAACTGAACCTTGTCAAACATATCGGCAAAGAAGGTCCTGCACTCCTCATCCGAAACTGTTTCGTATTTCTCCATCGCAACAGGTGACCAGAAGGCAACAAAGGTTATCTTTACAGTAAGGATTATGGTCATTATCTGCATTGCCGAACCATATATCCCGGTTTCGGAGAAATCATTAAAGATCTTTATGGACCATTTATCCATCGATGAAAGCAGCCACTCCATCAGAAGCATGGGAATAAAAGGTATGCCGTAAACAAGAAGTTCCTTTTCGCTGATATCGTGCCTTAAAACCTTCTCTTTCCGTGTTACGATCAGATACCTGATCCCGGTTATAAGCGTTACCGTTCCCAAAGACAAAGTCATCGCATACATTACAACCCTGAAATTGCTGCCCATGATCCGTGCAAACAGGATTATAAATGAAACATTGAGTACCTTTGAAAGGATATTAAGGTTGGAATACAGCACCCCGTTCTGATCCATTCGGATGTTCAGGAACAGAAACCTTTCAAAAACCGAGATCACAGTATATGCAACAACCGGAATGATCACGCTTATTCCTGTCTCTCCAAACAGAAATACATTAAATACATCCGAAAATACCGTATAAATAAAGGTCAGCAGGATTATCAGCGCAAACGGCGGGATAAGGCACTGTAAAAAAAGTGTTTTTCTGTTTACGCCTTCCTTGTAAAAATACCGTATATAGGCCTGATCGAGTCCCAATATGGCAAAAATGTAAATTACGGTAACTGCCGTAGTAAACATGGTCGTCTTACCGTACTCATCCGTCTCAAGCACACGGGTTGTAAGAGGGAGCTGGACAAGCCCCAGTAAAAGCACTACGAAATTACCGTAAAAATATTTTATAAAGCCGGACAGCAGGCTGTCCTTCTCTTCTTTTTTTTCTGTATTATCCTGACCCATTAATTACTTATCTCCGTATCCGGTCCTGTTTATACAGCTCCTCAGATACTGTACACTATTTATCCTTTCTCGCTTTATTGACCTCATCTATCAAAAACGGCGGTCTGTTACGGCTTGCATCAAAGGTTCTCCACAGATATTCGCCCAGTATTCCAAGCATCAGAAGTATCATGCCTGTCGAGAACAGCACAAGGCACATCAGTGATGCCCAGCCCTCTATCGGTGTCCCGACTATAACCCTTTCAAGTATAACTTCTATTATCCACAGAAAAGAAAGTATGGCACATACCACACCGACGCCCGACATAAACCTTATCGGAAAATACGAGAAGCTCATCATCGAATCCATTACAAGCTTAAGCTTCTTACTGAGCGTCCACCTGGACTCTCCTATCTCCCTGTCCTTTCTGTGGAAATAAATCTTATCAGATTTAAATCCTACCCACAGCACCTGCAGAGTCAGCGCCGAATTCCTTTCATCAAGCATTTCAAGAACCCCGATAACCTGTCTGTCAAGAAGATAACAGTCGAAGCCGCCCACAGGCATATTTTTGTCTATGCATTTACGTACGATACTGTAGTAGAGATTGGCGAAAAACTTCTTTACCGCCGAGTCATCACGCTCGGCACGTACGGCAAGTACTACCTTATTTCCCCTCTTCCAACTATCATACATTTCCAGTATCAGCTCACTGTCCTCCTGCAGATCGGCCTGCTTGGTCACTGCACAGTCTCCTGTGCATACAGACAGTCCCGCCAGTATGGCTGCATGTTCCCCGAAGTTCTTTGACAGCCTTACACACTGGACATTAACATCCATATCCCGGATCTGATTCATTATCTCCCATGAATTGTCACCCGAGCCGTCATCCACAAATACTATTTCGTAATCTCCGAGCTTATTGAGGATCTTTTCCTTCATATCCTCATACAGCAGCATCAATGTGTCCGAATTATAGTACACCGGAACAACTATTGAAATCTTACTCATTATCCTTACTCCTCACCATTCTAAGGTATTCATCATAATCCCTTATATATTCATTCCCGTCATAGTGCTCACTGCACAATACCAGCAAAACAGAATCGGGAGAGAAATCATACATATCCTTCCACAGCATCGTCGGAAGATACAGTCCCATCCTCGGTCTGTTCAGTTCAACTATATCCGTTTCGAAGCCGTTATCTATCTTAACCTTACTCGAACCCGAAACATTGATCAACACAAATTCAGATTTACGGTTTGCATGGCGCCCTCTTATTACGGTTTCATCACTTCCGTAAATATAGAACACCCTCCTTACCGTAAAAGGAACATCAATGCCTCCGCATTCCGCAACAACAAGATTTCCTCTCTCATCACCGTATTCACCGAATTCGATTATCCTGTACTGATCCTTGATATTCATATAATACCCCACATTTATCTGAACTGTCTTATTATCCGTCCGAAGCTATCTGAATGAATTGATCACATCAATAACGTAATCCTGCTCTTCCTTAAGCATACCATTGAACATTGGGATGCTCAACACTTCATCCGCATATTGTTCCGTTATCGGGTAATCACCCTTTTTGTGTCCCAGATATCCATACGCCTCTGCCAGATGCGGTGGTATGGGATAGTGTATTATCGTTGAAATTCCGTTATCCTTAAGATAGCTCATCAGACGCCCGCGTTCCCTGCATCTGATAACATACTGATGATATATGTGATCCGCACCCTCTGCGGTCTTCGGAAGCACTATCATAGCGTTGTCAAGCCTCTTATCATATTCGGCCGCGATAGCCTTCTTCTCATCATTCAGTTCAACAGCATGCTTAAGCCTTACTTTAAGCAATGCCGCCTGTATCTCATCAAGTCTTGAATTTGTCCCGACAACCTTATTATAGTACCTTTTCTCGCTGCCGTAATTACGGTATATCTTCATTTCATTTGCTATTTCTTCACTGTCGGTAACTATGGCTCCACCGTCACCGAAGGCTCCTATATTCTTGGACGGATAGAATGAAAAACATCCGATATCCCCGAACGTTCCCGTAACCTTTCCGTTAAAAGCACTTCCGTGGGACTGTGCGCAGTCCTCTACAAGCCTTAAGTTATGGCGCTTACAAATATCGACTATCCTGTCCATACGCGAAGCCTGTCCGTACAGATGGACAACCAGTACTGCTCTGGTCTTATCCGTTATCTTTTCCTCTATCGCAGATGCATCAATGTTGTAATATTCATCAGGCTCCGTAAACACAGGTGTAGCACCGTTAATGGTTATACCCATAACACTCGCGATATAAGTGTTACCCTGTACGATAACCTCATCTCCCTTGCCGATCCCAAGTATCCTGAATGCAAGCCACAGTGCATCCAGCCCGTTTCCAAGACCCACACAGTATTTTGCCCCGACATAACCGGCGAACTGCTCCTCGAACGAAGACAGTTCCTTTCCCATTATATACCATCCGGATCTGAGGACTCTCAGAGCCGCATCCTCGAATTCCTGCTGGTATTTATAAAATCCCCGGTCAAGCCGGTTTGTTTGAACTTCCATATTCTCTCCCTTTTTGATCTAAAACTTATGTCCTGTTCTGAATTATGTACATATACAGCTTCTCATGGCGCATAACATGCGTCTGGGTTGTATACAGGTTCCTGTATCTGTTGTAAAAGAAATCCCTGTCTTCTTCAAGCTCTTTCTTATTTTCCTTCAGGGTTTTTATACGGTTTACGAACTTATCGACCGTCTCCTTGGTATAAAGGTTTTCTTCCTTGCCGATAACCTCCGGAAGACCGCCTGCGGATGTTGACACCACCGAACACCTTCTGCTCATGGCTTCGACAGCAGCTTTACCGAAGGACTCAAATATCGACGACATTACAAACACATCGACCATGTAATAGTAATCCGCTATCTCCTTCTGCGACAGATCCTCAAGATATATAAGATTACTCTCCCCGATCGAATCTGTTATACCCTTTTTCACTCTGTTGACAATTTCCCTGTCCTGCTCCTCATATACGGAGATGACCAATGCCACCCTGACATCCACTCCTCCGTCTTTAAGAGCCTTTACAAGCACCGGAACGAAATCCCAATCCTTTTCCTCTGATATCCTCCCGGCAAATCCGATAACGAATTCATTCTCCTTTATTCCGTACTTAATGCGCATCTCACCGCGCCTGTTATCGTCATATCCGTCAAAGACCCGGCTTATTGTATTGGGTATAACGGTTATCGGAACGCTTATACCCTCCTTAAGCCACAGATCCTTGTTGAACTGTGTGGTACAGATCATTCCGGCAGCATACTTCATGGTCGCCTTTATGCAAATCATGGAATGTTTCCTGTACCCGTATGCCAACCCTCTGTCCGTATAAACAAAAGGAATATCCTTAAACAGTCCCGCGCATCTTAAAAATCCAAATGTGATCAGGGATTCCGACATGGATACATGAATGATATCCGGCTTTTCTTTCCTGATGATCCGGCGGAAAGAATGTATCCTTGATATAAAGTTCCTGATCCTGGCCGCCTTACTCCTTTCCCTGTTTTCATCCGATCTGTATTCCACTATCTTAAAATCGAAATCCGTCCTTCTCCTGCCAAGCAGCTTGGGACATGCCACTACCGGCTCATGGCCGGCTGCAACCAGACCGTCACACAGTGTCCAGGTTGAAAGCTGTCCTCCTCCGGGCAGATCTATGGGATATTCCATTAAAAATAAGATCTTCACGACACATACCATCCATTTTTCAAAATCCTTGCAGGGGAGCATGGGCCTTCTTTTATACTGCATGGCCTTCCGGACGTCAGATCATCCGCAAGTGTAAGAACATTTCGCGCTGCCACCGACGGATTCCACAGCCTGTGCATCTGTTCATATGCGGCCTTCCCGTAGCAGTCACACAGTTGCGGATTCTTAAGGAGCTTAGCCAGCTGTTCCTCAAGAGAAGAAACACTGCCGCTTTTAAACACAAGCCCTGTCTTCCCGTGTTTTACAAGCCACGGAGTAGCGCCCGGAGCATGTGATGCCACAACCGCACAGCCGGCATTCAGTGCTTCATATATGACAGAGCCCCATCCCTCAAGGAAGTTGGATGTCATAACATATATCTTTGCATCGGCCATCTTCTCTCTTGCCTGTTCCGGAGAGACAAAATCCATGAACTTTGTCATGTCCGATAATCTGTACAGTTTTGTAAGCATGCGTATCCTGTCTCTTTCTTTACCTTCACCTATGAAGGTCAGCCTGAAGTTATAGCCCTTCTTTTTAAGGTTTCCTGCCGCCTTTATCAGAAGGTCAGGGTGTTTAAGCCTTATCATGCGTCCCGCCCACAGTATGGTTGGCATCCCGGCATCGCCCGTATTGCGGTCGGCATTTATACGCTTCCTGTCCATAAGCTTATCGACATCATATTCCTTATGCTCCGGAAAATATCCGAATTTATAGCACTTACCCGGGTAGCTGTTGAACATCTTTCTGTAATCCCATGCCGTGTATGCACTTGCTCCGAGAATATAAATATTCTTTTTCCTGTTCCGTACATGAAGATGAAGATACTTCTTCGTCAGTCTCGGAATAAAGAATTTGATAAATCCCTCCTTAAGAGGACGTTCCGAATACCTGAATATTATCCTGTTCTGTTTAAGCCTCTCTTCAATATACATCTCCGGAGCTGTCCCCATCACAACAAGATCACTTGACAGTGCAAGAGCAAGCGCCTTTTTATGTGATGCATCATCCATATATGTCCGCAGGACATAGGGTGGTACCTCTTCCTTGCCCCATCCCATTGTCGCGCGAAAGCCTTCAATAGGCTCTGTCTCAACAAATGTAAATCCCTCTCCGAGCAATGAATACCACTCATCACACAGAGCCTTCTGATGATGATTGTAATAATTGGAAAAGAAGGTCAGTGTTTTAATCTCCATACCTGTCACCCTACGATCAGCTTTGCCATCTCCACGACAAAACACTCAAAGAAATACAGCGGTGAATAACCGTTATTCCTGTAGATACCGTATTTGATCCTGACCCGTTCGACAGCCTTTGAAAGATTTCTCTCGTGGCTTGTCCCGTTCATCGTAAAGTCAGCGATCACCTCGTTCCTGACCACGATCTTCGCCCCTGATCTTTTAATCCTGAGTACCAGGTCATAATCATCATGTATCGTCTCATTTTTGTACTGAAACCTTTTATACATCTCAGATGTTATAAAGGTGGTGGGATGATTCCAGTCCCTTGATGTAGAATACTTCCTGTTCCTTGAATGCTTGACAAAGGTTCCTCCACCGGGCATATGCATCCGAAGATCGGCAAAGAACATATCAAAGGGTTCTTCTATAAATGTATCTGTAACCACCTTGACAGCACAGGGTTCATACCAGTCATCCGAATTTATCATGCCGATGATATCACCGGAAGCCATCCTTATACCCTTATTCATCGCATCATAAATACCGTCATCAGGTTCCGATACGATAGTGAAGGCTATCCCCTTATCCTCAAGCTGCTCCCTGTATCCTTTTGCTATCTCAAGAGTCCTGTCACTTGAGCACCCGTCAACTATTATGTATTCCGCAGGTGGTACGCTCTGGGCCAGGATCGACCGGATAGTCCTTTCAAGTGTAGCTTCACTGTTATATGTAACTGTGATTATCGATACCGTCGGTTCACTTATCACCAAATGCCTCCGTTGATTCCTCAGCCTTGAAAACCACAAGGACGGTCTGGAACAATAACTGAATATCCTTTATCAGTGAATAATTCTCAATATACATAAGATCAAGCATAAGCTTATCCTTTGAGCTGGTATTGTACTTACCGAATATCTGTGCATATCCGGTAAGACCGGCCTTCATCCTGAGTCTGTATCTGAACTCGGGAAGCTCCCTGGTGTAATCCTCAACGTTCTCCAGCATCTCGGGTCTTGGTCCCACAAGGCTCATATCACCCTTTATGATATTTATAAGCTGGGGGAGTTCATCTATACGGTATTTGCGAAGCACACGTCCGACAGATGTGATCCTGTCATCATCCTTGGTGACCGATTTATTGGCCACATTCTCACGCATGGTACGGAACTTGTATATTTCAAACACCTTACCGTTCGCAGTTGCCCTCTTCTGCTTAAAGAAGACACTGCCGCCGTCATTCCTTTTAATACATATCGCACTTATCAGAAGCACAGGACTCGTGATCACAATGAGCACGAGTGAGATCAGAAGATCCATGAGCCTCTTGATGATCCGCTGCTCAAACGAGATAAGATGGAACTGCCATGCAAAGAACGAAATATCATCAATAACCGTCTGCTCCGAATTGTGCTCCAGGATATCCGCAACATTGGGATTGAAATAAATATTCTTCAGGTTCTGATAGCACCAGTCTATGACATCCTTTCTTATCTCAACCGGTACGTCATACAGTACCACCGTATCCGCTTCCACGATCCTTTCCTTAAGCTTCTCATCATTACATTTAACAACATCATAGACCATATACCGCTTGGCGAAATCGGACAGGGCCACAGCCACCCTCTTCGCGTCATCCGTATCCGCAGTTACTATAAGGCACTTCTCGGCGCTGTTAAGCCAGAAATAGAATCTGTTTCCAAGCCTTACAAACACAAAATGGATAAGAAACTGGATAAGCATTACAGAAACCAGAATACCGACATTCTCTATCTTAAAGGTAGTATTGTTGGCTTCATTGGTCTTCATGATGGTCAGTTCCAGATATGTGATAAGGTCTGTCAAGACTCCCGAGATCGTGAGTGAAAACAGGATATCCTTGTCCTTCTTCTTGCCTATGGCATAGCTTCCGTAGGTACCCGAGAGCAGAAAGAGTATGATGGCATATGTCGAAAGTGTTACTGCCGCTGTTCTTGACAGGTCTATTATCTCCCTGTTGTCTATTGAGAATAACAGAAAAAACGTCGCAAAGGCCGCGGCGTACATGATAAGCTTCATGGCAAAAATTATGCTTTTCTGAAATTTCCTGCAAATATCCTTCATTTTATATAAGGTTCTTCACTACGTTCCGATCAGTTTGTTTATGTCTGTTCCGCTCTGTCCAAACAATTCATTCAATATCCGCACATGCAGCCCGATCCTCAGAAGGCTTCATATACATTCTGTACATATTCAAGGAAACGATGCTCCTTACTGTACAACTGAGCCCTTCTTAAACACATCTGCCTGGTGTAGCTTAATCCTCCCGAGGTCATTATCTTCTCTATCGCGGCAACCACACCCTGTATGCTGTTCCTCTCGACCACGACACCGCAGGTATCATCCAGACTCTCGGGACTTCCGCCGGCTTTATATGTAATTACGGGTGTCCCGCAGGCGAGTGCTTCAAGATTCGTCGTCGGGAACGTATCCTCAAGTGTAAGATTAACATATATGTCAGCCATTGAATACAGAGCCGCCAGTTCCTCTACACTGTCCGTCTTACTGAGTCCCACGATACCCGGAGGCAGTTCCGAGATCTGTTTCCCGTTAAGCCCCACAAGGATGATGGCATATCTGTCGCTTAATGACTTTTCAAGAGCCGAAAACTGTACAAGACCCTTCCTGTCCCGCCATGGATTTGCCACCCCCAGAAGTATTGTTTTGTTTCTGAGCGAGAGTTCATTCTTTATCCTGAATATCAGGTTGTCATCCGCCGTGGTCTCAACATACGGATAGAATGCGGTCAGATCGATCCCTGTCGGTACAACGACCACCGGATATTCCGCCAGAAAGGAATTCCTGACCTTATCCCTTAGCCACTCCGAGGGTGTGACTATCACAAGATCGTCTATGCCCGTAAACAGCCTCCTTTTAGCCTCGTAATTGCCTTTGGAATTGTCCACGCCGAAGGATTTCGGATACTCCTGAAGCTGCTCGCACTTGTAGCATCCCGTCATCCATTTGGTACATCCGATGTACTCGAAATGACTGCAGTGTCCGGTAAATGGCCAGCAGTCATGCAGTGTCCATATTATCTTCTTCCTGCATTTCCCAAGATACTCAAACAGCACCTCAAGGTTCAGATAGTAGCCATGAATATTGTGCAGATGGATGATATCCGGATCATATTCCTTAACCATCGCAATAAAATCAAGCGTGGCTTTCCTGCTGTAAAAACCATGCCTGTCATTCAGCCTGCTCATGGCACCGTGAATATACATATCCATATCGGTTCCTATCCTGTATGCACGTATATCCGAAGGTGCGCTGCCTCTTCCGTATGCAACAAGACATTCATAACCGTGATCCTCAAGAGTACGATACAGTCCTGTTACAAGCCTGCCTACACTTCCTGTCCCGCAGACAGTGTTGACAAGCAATACCCTTCGGCCGTCAAACCCTCTCATCGCGGTGGCATAATGCGCCGCCTGTGCATCCAGTATTTCCTGCGGTATCACAGGCTGCTCCGGAATGGCATTCCCGGCAAAGGTATTGTTCATATTTCCGTTCAGTGACACCGCCGTAACATCATGCATGGACGGCATCTGATGTACAAATGCCCTGGCATTCTCCTGCAGGATCATGGCATCCATTTCCTGCTGTCTGAGCATTTCCTGCTGTATCTGTTCCTGCTGTCTTATATATTCCTGTCTTCTGAGCTCCTCCTGCTGTTCCCATATGATCTGTGCGTCCAGAAGATCCTGTTCGTATTCCTTCCGGACATCTATCATCTGAAAATCATCTTTTTTCATTTAATTCTCCATAATTACAGAACTGTTACTTGTCCTCATCATCAAGATCATTGAGGATAAGATGGATCACCCTTTCCTGACCCTTTGAGAAATCCTTCATAAGCTGAAGGCGTCTCATCTCAGCCCTTACATTAGGTGTCATGATAAGCCATTTGATCGTAGATATGATCGTCGAATCATCCTGCTCCTTACCTATGCCGAGATTAATGAAACCGTTCTGAATGCCGGCAAATACATGCTCGGCTTCTCTCTCATTCTGTGCAAGCACTATTGAAGGAACACCCATGCTTGCAAGTTCAAATACCGTACGTCCCTGTGAGGTTATGGCAAGATCGGCCATGCTCATATACGTACTGACTCTCTTTGAATCAATATGGACAAATATTCTGTTCTCTTCATCTGTTACGATCTTATCCTTATGACTGTAGGCAAACCCGACAAGAAAATGGAAGCTGATGTCTGGGAATTCCCTGTGCAGCTCTTTTGCCACACCGTACAGCCTTCCCGTAAGATCCGACGGATCCGCACCGCCGAAGATCACTACCACATTACCGACCTTCTCGGAGAATTCAGACGGCTCCTCTTCAAGAAATTCATCACGTATGCAGAAATACTTCGATCCGTAATACTCATTGTGAAGCTTCTCACCCTTTTCATACAGAGCATTTATAACTGCATCCGCATATTTCGCGCCGGGTCCGACATCTTCAAAGTTCACGACTCTTCCGGCGTATTTATTTACCATCGTCATGTATTCAAGAGATGTGTCCAATATATCGTTCACTAAAATGTCCGGTCTTTCCTTTTCAAGGACCGGCTCGAATTCCGCTTCGCTGTCGATCACCAAAAGCGGGAAATTGGATTCTTTGATCTTCTCGATACCTATATCACTGTCCCTGTCCGTTACGAAGACAATTTCATGACCCGTCAGCTTATAAGCCAGAGTAAGGCACCTGTAGATATGTCCCATTCCAAGGCGCATCTTTCCGACCGTACGGAACATGATCTTCTTTCTTCTTAAGATATTCTCACACAGAACCCAATCCGAATAGGTATCTATATCAACAGCTTCATCCTCGGGAATCTCAAAGATGTTTACCTTCTTTCCTATCCTTCCCGTTTCGCTTACGCATTCCCTTCTGGTAATAAGGAATCCGCCAGTTTCTATATAATTGGCGGGAAGCTCCTGGGAATTGAGACGCTTGTCGTAATTCTTAACAATGCTTCCGTCCTTTACACCCCACGAAAGATGCGGCTTGTTCATGGCGCTTATAACGGTATCCCATTCAGAGTCCTCAAAAAACCTTATCGCATTGCTTACGGTCTCCTTTTTAAGAGTCGGCGAGGTACACTGCATGGTTATAACAGTGTCGTAGCGGCACCCCTTCTTCTCCTCCATGTATTTAACCGCATGATATATAACAGGATCGAGAGTCACCCTGTCCGTTGCAAGCTCCTTAGGCCTTGCGATAACCTCAACGCCTCTCTTGCTCACAATGCTCCCCAACTCCTCATCATCTGTGGAGACAGCAACATCAACATCCATCTCTTTCTTAAGTGCTTTGGCATTCTCTATGGAATACAGGATAAGAGGTTTACCGCACATGATACGTACGTTCTTCCTCGGTATACGCTTGGATCCGCCCCTTGCGGGAATAACTATCAGTGACTTCATATTATTACCTTACTTAACCTCAACTTATCCTTTCATTATATATAACACCGCTGTTTTAGTCAATCGCATGCAGAAATCGCCTCTATCCGCGTCCGAGACGTTTCCTGATATAGTCAGTAAGCATCTTTGCATCATTTCTCCTTACGATCACGAAGGCTGTAAGTGCCACTGCTGCCACACAGTATCTTAACACAGCCATCCGCACTCCGTCACGGTACAGAACACACATTGCTATACCGAGTGCGCCGCTTATCACCATCGCCGTGAACATGAACATATTGGCGTATACTCTCTCCTTAAGTACATGATTGACCGCAACATAATGGAAGATCATAAGCAGCGCATAGCTGACAAGAGTCGTATAAGCCGCTGCGATATATCCGAACCTGGGAAGCATTAGATAATTCAATATATAATTTACCGCAGCCGCCATTATCGAGCTCATTGCAATGATAGGGGTCTTCTTGTAAAACAGCTCCACATTAACATAGTTGGTATAGAAATACTGCGCCAGCGTTCCCAGTGCAACCGGCGGGATAACCCACTTGGCCACCCAGTAAGCCCTTCCTCTCGGAGCAAGGATCATAAGCGCTTCGGGTGCCACTGTTATAAACCCGAGTGTCAGGAAGCATCCAAGCAGCACAAGCTTCTTCTGCATGCTCCTTATCCTTGTCCGGTCGCCGGCATCGAGCCGCTCATTAAGCCATGGCAGCCAGGCCTGACCTATCGCGTTGGTGAAGATCGACAAGATCGTTGCAATGCTGTATCCGTACGTATACAGCCCCGCGTCGGCATCCGAGCAGATATTCTTGATCATTATCCTGTCAATCTGGGACAGAACCACAAGGGCAAGCGCATGAGGGATCATCGGAATGCCTATCCTCAATGCATACCTCCAGTATCCGGCATTGTAAAACACCTTTCCCTTTCTGAGTATCCTTATGTAAAACACGATTCCCATCATGAAGGTCGGAAGTATGGTACCAAGGATCTTGCCTATATATCTCTCATCATTGAACAGATACATAAGAGCTATCGAAAGGACTACCGTTCCGACGCAGGTAAATAAGGATATCGCAATGTTTTCCCTGTATTTATATTCAAACCTGCATTTCTCCTGCATGTACTGAACCGAGGGAAACACGACAAGATACGCAAACAGTGCCGCAACGAGAGGCACTTCATATCTTATGATCCCGGATATCTGTTCCCTGAATATCATCGCGATGACAAATACCGCAAAGGCAAAGGAACTTGATAAACCCTGCAACGCAGATACATACTCATCAAACTTATCCCTGTAATCTATCTTCGCACGCCCGATACTGTACACAACGCACAGGCAGGTTACTATATTGAATAATTCCACATAAGAGTTAAAGATATTGGCACGTCCGTAATTGTCGGTCGTAAGCATGCTTGTATATATAGGGCTTGTGATTATTGAAACTGCCCTTATCGCAACGCTTGATACCGTATACCATATTCCACTCTTAAGTACCTTGTTTCCGTTTCCCGACATATTTATCCTCTTTTATTGCAGAGCAGTTTTAGTGACATCCCATATATAATGTGATATAATTTAAAGGCAGTTGACTCTGCAACATATAGATTCTATCCAATATACCGGTTTTATGCAAGCATTAACATACGGAGACTGATATGAACAGCGATCTTTTGGCAGTCAAAAATGAGATATGTAAGGTTTTAAGAGGTAAAGAGGACGTTATAGACATGGTTCTGTGCACGCTCCTTGCCGGCGGCCATATTCTGCTCGAAGACATCCCGGGAGTGGGAAAGACCACTCTTGCCGTGGCTCTCTCAAGATCGCTCGGTATAGGCTACAGACGTATGCAGTTCACACCCGATGTATTACCCAGTGATATACTCGGATTTTCAATGTATGACCGTGAGAAAAATGATTTTACCTTCCGTCCCGGTTCGGTATTTACCAACCTGTTTCTTGCGGATGAAATAAACAGGACTTCTCCGAAAACACAGGCTGCTCTTCTTGAAGTTATGGAGGAGCGGAAAGTTACGGTCGAGTCTACCACCTACAGGCTTAAGCCTCCTTTTTTTGTTATCGCAACACAGAATCCCATCGGTGCATCGGGAACACAGAAGCTTCCGGATTCACAACTGGACCGTTTCTTTGTGAGGCTGACGCTGGGATATCCCGGGCATGCGGCAGCAACGGAAATACTGAAGGGACATTCATTTGATTCGATCGATTCCGTGAACACTGTCATGGATGCCGACCGGCTTATAAGACTGCAGGAGCAGACAACACAGATACATGCTTCCGACAGTGTATGCGACTATATCGTATCTCTCAGTGAAGCTACCAGAAATACCGACCTGCTCATCCAGGGTATCTCACCCCGCGGTTCGATCGCGCTTCTTAAAATGGCCCGCGCCAATGCATGCCTTAACGGACGTGATTACGTAGTTCCCGAAGACATCCACAAGGTAATATACGCAGTAACCAACCACCGTGTGATCCTTTCAACCAAGGCCAAAGCCACGGGACGGAGCGTAACCGAGATCATTAACGAAGCTCTTCGCCGTGTCCCGGTTCCGGTCTGAATACCCTCCGCGAACAAATTATATTCATTCACTATACTATAACATCCGTTCAGTAAGGCGGATGATCCGGACAACAACTTTAACTGATGAAAGAATAACTTACCATGGAACGATCGATGAACATGCAGCAGTCTGTGAGACTGTCATACAAAGAACGCAGGGCTATCCGCAAGAGGAAATGGCTCGGCCGTTTTATGGGCATTGCAACCTCTAAAGGAAACTCATGGATCTCTTATATCTCAGTCGTGATCACTTCGTTCCTGTTTTCATTATTTTATCTGCAGTCCTTCTTCTATCTGATAACCATACTTCTCTTATGTACACCGGTAATATCATATAATCTGACAAAGTATGTTTTCAAAAATCTGAAGCCTTCTCTGTCCTTTGATCCTCCCGCATGTATCAAGGGCGGACAGAGTATGCTCAATGTTTCCGTTAACAATCCCACCCGTCTTCCCGTCTCATGTATCGAAATATCGATGAATACCTTTTCCGTATTTTACGGAGGAGAGGACACCGTAACGCATTCACTGCAGTTAAAAAGCGGGGCTGTCAACAGGCTTACCTTTCCCGTATCCTTCGAAAAGTGCGGTATATATACAGCCAAAGCGGAAGAAATAACAGTTTATGATTTCATGCACTTATTCTCTTTCAAAAAAAAGACCGACATTGAAGCCTCTGTTTCCATCATGCCGGTTTCACCCCCCTCGGGAAAAATGGAGGAAGCTGTCTTTGAAGAGGGCTTTGACGAATTCACCGACAACGAAAGAAGAGGAAACGCATCAGGCAATGTTACCGACATCAGGGAATACAGACCCGGCGACCGCCTGTCGAGGATACATTGGAAGCTTACGGAGAAGCTTGACAAGCTGATCGTCAAAGAAAATGAAGCCATATCATCCAACGAGTTCACGGTACTGCTTGAACTGTACCAGCCCTCCAAGGAGGTGTGCGACGAGGCCTACGCCGCCAGCGGTTTCAGAGACGATTCCCTGTATCATGTTCTTGACAGGGCAATAGAAGAAGCATGGTCGGTGTCAATGGAACTGCTTAACTATTCCGAACCGTTCCGGTTTATGTTTTATCATGAGTCCTCACAGGATTTCACCTCATCCCTTATACGTTCAAAGGATGAGCTTACAGAGATAATGACACAGGCTTTCTATGCAGGAAGCTATTCAACCGCAGACCTCGCACTGTCCGTATATGAAAGTGCGGGACTTAACAAAGGAACCCTTATCCATGTCAAATAACACGGCCTATTACGGCTACAGTATCGCAGACAACTCAACACATGACAAACACAATCCGGTAATTCATTGTGTTCTTGTCGGCCTGCTCATCTTTACCGCCGCATGTGGGTGTGTTATGGGACTGTTATCGGAATTCGACCTGTCGGTCAACTATCCCGTAATTATATTCATACTGCTTGCCGCCTCACTGTACCTTGCTCTCATACATATCTCAAAATTTATATACAATGCAGGATATATCATTTTTCTTTTTGCGTTCACCTACGCACTGATAACGTACAGAACATATGCCAACTCGGGCTTTCAGGCCCTGCTCAATATAATCAACGAGAGTTATTCGGACTACTACATTCTTTCCTCACTGCGTGAATACACCGAAATAATAACCGACCGCTATACCACACTTACGGTAGTGAGTGTGTTCCTTGGTCTGTTTCTGGTACTGCTTCTCAATGTAGATGTCTTTAACAATATGATCTTTGCAACGGTATTCTCGCTTACCTTCTGGCCGCTGCAGCTCGGTATCTTTATCGGTCACTATCCTTCATATATTTCTCTGGCGTTGATATTCTTCTCATATTTCGGAGTATACCTGCTGCGTCATTCGGGACACTTCTTCTTTGTCGCTCCACCAAAACGCGGAAAGCCCCGTGAATATGTATTTGATTATGATGACCGTGGCGGAAGACATATCATCTTCCATAAATCCAACGCCCGCTCGATGACATCTCTCGCTATATTCGCACTGGTCGCTTCTCTTTTCTTCAGTATCTTCGCCGTTTCCTCCGTATCAACCTCTGAGGACGAAGCGATACTGAACAAAAGCACCGCCAGAACGAAACTCGACGAAAGCGTTAAGATCCTTACCCAGACAGGCATTGCCGGTATGTTCAACCGCTATCAGGCAAAGGGCGGACTCAGTGGCGGTAAGCTCGGAGGTGTGAGAAGTGTTTCACCCGATTACGAGACCGATCTCGAGGTCACCTTTGTTCCTTACTCCTTTGAAACACTGTATCTTAAGGGATACACAGGTCAGGAATATACTTCCCATCAGTGGAACCCTCCGTCCGTGGATTCCGAATACTATCTCAACATGCCTTCAGCTCAGGGTCCGGCTTCGAGGACGACTCTTGCCACAGACCGCGTCCTCCATGAATCGGACACGCTTGAGAGGCTCATGAAAGCAGGCTACCTCGATGAGACTCACGCACGGATGAGGATCAAAAACATAAATGCCTCCACAGAATATCTGTATATGCCGTATTTCCTCTCATCAATTCCGGACAGGGCACTGATCGAACCATATTCATATCTCAAAGGTTTTTCGGCAGTAGACGGCACCGTCGATTACGATTATATACCCTATACGATGAACTTAAGCCCCCTGATATTCGGTAATCATGATTCATTTTATAACCTGTATACTTCCGGTGATAACAATGTGCTGGATGACTATACCCGGGAAGTATATAACAATTACCTTCAGATTCCGGATGAGATCTACGACGAGCTAATGTCATACCATGATGAAATAGGCACATCGGATAAGATCGACGAACAGATAAATCTTATCTACAGATATTTTCTTGACAATTTTGAATACAACATGGCACCCGGCGCCACACCCTACAACAGGGATTTCGTTACTTATTTTCTAAGGGAACAGAAACGGGGATACTGTTCTCATTTTGCCTCGGCGGGAACTATGCTGCTGCGTTCTTACGGTATACCGGCAAGATATGTCGAAGGATATGTGGTCACCACATCGGGAATATCCGAAACAGGACAGGGACTTGAAGAGGATCCTGCCGCTTACTATACCGGAAACAATCCCCTGGGAAAAAGCGTACTTCTCACCACAGAAGTCAGCGACGGTGATGCGCATGCCTGGACCGAGGTATATCTTGACGGTTTCGGATGGTTTCCCATCGATCTTACGATTCCCGATACAGGCTCTTCGGCTACGGGATACGGTGATTTCATAAATGCACTCGGACGGCTGCTTCAGCCTACGGATATCTCAGATAATGGTGAAACGGATGACAACAGCATCAATACACCCGACTTTGATCTGAGCACCTTCCTAAACCTTAAGAATACTCCTGTATTTGTTCTGTTCACATGGATGCTGATCCTTATTATGCTCATACCGTTGTTCAGACATGCATTCGGAGAATTAAGGGATTTCCTTAAACGTCGCGCAGACTATAGGAACGGTGAATACTTAAGTTCGGTCAGACACGCTTACAAACGTTCGTCGTCTGTTCTTTCACGTATTTACGGAAAGGATGAAGGCAACACCATAGCAACCGTGGAATACACATTCAGTCTTATTGACAGACTGATGTCGCAGGCTCCTGATAATAAACCCAAAAACAGCTCAAAAAAACCGGCCGTAATATCCAGGATATACGTGTTGTTCCTTGAGCGGATCACGGATTTAATGAGAAAGCATGTGACCGGCTATCTGCGTACAAACAATATTTCCGCCGAAGATATACTTAAGCAGACCCACAACTGTCTTTACAGCGATAAAAAAATCAGCAAGTCCTGTGCGGACCTGCTGATCGGCTT
>CAMORO010000039.1 GCA_946623875.1 uncultured Lachnospiraceae bacterium
ATACTATTCGAAACAGTTGTGTATCTGTAAAGAATAGCCAGCTTATCTATCGGAGTATCTAATGAATTATATTATACTGGATCTTGAATGGAATCAGGCCGGTGACAGACATAATAAGGACTGGGGATTGCCATTTGAAATACTGGAGATAGGAGCTGTTAAGCTAAATCGCAAGATGAAAATGGTTGACAGCTTTGATGGTATCATTAAACCGCAGATATTTCATTCCATTCATTATATAACGACAAAAATCATAAATATGGACAAGTCTGACTTTGAAAACGGACGTCCTTTTCCCGAGGTTATGGAGGAATTTCTCAAATGGTGTGGTAAGGATTATGTATTCTGCATATGGGGAACGCTGGATCTGACCGAGCTTCAAAGGAATATGTGTTATTACGGGATGGATGAACTGTCAAAGGGACCGCTTATGTACTTTGACATACAGAAATTTTTCAGTATGACGTATGAGGATGGCAAGATCAGAAGAGCTCTTGAATGGGCTGTTGATTATCTTCATATCAAAAAGGATATTCCGTTTCACAGGGCTTATTCAGACGCATACTATACTGCAAAGGTGTTTAAGATAATTGACAGTTACAAACCGGAGATAGAGAAATACGTTTCATATGATGTATTTATGGTTCCGCAGAATAAACGTCAGGAAATACACGCAAATTTCAAGACATATTCCAAGTATATTTCAAGGGAATTTCCGGATAAGAATACGGCAATAGAAGATAAAGATGTAAGTTCCACAAAATGCTATCTGTGCGGAAGAAATGCCAAAAAGCAGTTGAATTGGTTCTCGGTAAACGGGAAGAATTATTTCTGTCTGGCTGTCTGTAAGAAGCATGGATATCTTAAAGGAAAAGTCAGGATGAAGAAGGCGGATGACGGAAATGTTTATGTGATTAAAACCCTGAAGCTGGTTGATGAGGATGTTGCGGAAGAAATACGGGAGAAACAGGATAAATTAAGACTGCAGCGAATGGAAAAGAGGCATACAAAAAAAGAAAAGGCCGAGTGAGGTCTTTTCTTTTTTAAAGATTTCTCTTTCGTTTCTTATACCGTTTTCTCTTTAAAAGTTTACTTCTGTATCCGGAGATGGAGTAGCTGGCTATAAACGATCTTACAAATATTATAAACAGGATAAGGGCAAGCAAAGAAGCCATTACTATGATCACCCGCTTAATATTCACAAATACGGTCCGTCGGTTCCGTTCAAGGATCTTAGGCTCAGTCTGGTCGGAAGCAGCATCGAGTATATTGGCAAATTCGAATATTTTATCGCTGTTCTGAGCGTAATCCAAAGTAGTGTATCCAACGTAATTGCCCGAATAATAATAATTCAGGGATGCAACATATCCTTCCGATCCGTCGGAATAGGTAAGCTCTACATCAGCGTCTTTGAAATCGGCTCCCTTGGGAATTATAATGGTTCCTTCACTGTTAAGTACGAGAGCCTGGGACGAGCTTCCCATTATATCCAGATCCGTCTTGAAAAAGGTAGAGCTGTCAAGTGTATATCTGGTTTCGTTTTCTTTTATATTTACAAGCTTAAAACTGTCAAATCCATAATCAAACAGCTTCTGGGTGTCGAGGAACTGGTCGGGACTTTCTTCCTTCATGATCACACATATCAGTCTTATGCCGTTTCTCTCGGCACAGCTTACGAGCGTCTGTCTTGCAGCTTTGGTATAACCGGTTTTTCCTCCTATAAATCCGTCATACTGATATCTGAAGCCTTCTACCATAAGATGATGATTATCCATGATCCTTTCTTCCGACTGGATGTTGGTTGCTCCAATCGTATAGGTCCGAGTTCCAGAAATATTGGCAAAAGCTTCATTTTTGTAACATTCCCTGGCAATCAGAGCCAGATCATAAGGACTTGTATAATGATCTTCGTCGGGAAGACCGTTTGCGTTGATGAAATGGGTGTTATTACAGCCAAGTGCGACAGCCCGGTCATTCATCATATCGACAAAAGAATCAAGGCTTCCTGCTACATGTTCCGCAAGAGCATATGCCACTTCGTTGGCAGAACCCAGCATAAGTCCGTACAGACATTCCTCAACAGTCAGTTGTTCCCCCTCATCGATGCCTATACGGCTGCTGTCGGAATCGACATTGAATATTGCTTCATGAGAGAAGGTAACTACTTCGTCCATGGTTGTATTCTCTATTGTGAGAAGTGCAGTCATCATCTTGGTGGTACTTGCCGGATACAACTGCTCATGGATATTTTTGGAATACAGGATTGCACCGGTGTTAAAATCCATAAGGACAGCACCTTCCGCACCGAGGGCGGGGCCTTCGGGCCAGCCTGACCAACTGTTGCTCTCAACGGGAAGAAACTTACGTTCTTCGGCTGCGGATTTCTGTTCTGCAGTAGGAATAGTGTTAACTGCGTATACTCTGGTGTTCAAGCCAAGAAGGGTAAGAGTAAATGTTATTGTGATAAACAGGTGTTTTAAGATTTTCATAGTATTATAATACTATAAATTAATTGAAATTGATAGAGAGCGTGAATAAGATAAATTAGAGCTGACGGTCATAAACTGTTGAAAAAGTGTTTGCATGAATGTGTATAAGTAACTAAAATGGAATATGACGACTATTTTATACGGACTTAAGCCGGATCTACCGGTCAGATCATAAATATATGTGCTGTTTTAAAGTCAGATAGAATGATAAAACAAGGGAGCGGAATTTATGAGGCTTAGAAATATAACCGGTTCAAAGGAATTAATTGCTGAAAATAAATATGTTGTTCATGAACCGGAATTATTTAGGGGAAAATGGAGACAGGACATATTTCATAATGACAATCCCATACATATAGAGATAGGTATGGGTAAGGGCAGATTTATCATGCAGCTTGCATCCGATAATCCCGAAATAAACTATATAGGAATAGAGAAATATTCGAGTGTATTGTTACGGGCCATACAAAAGATGGAATTAAATGAACTTCCCAATCTTGTCTTTATCCGAATGGATGCAGAAGAAATAGAAGATATCTTTTATAAGGACGAGATTGACAGGATATACCTTAATTTTTCCGATCCCTGGCCTAAGGATCGACATGCCAAAAGAAGATTGATGTCGCAGAATTTCCTTAACAAGTACGATAAAATACTAAAAAAAGATGGTACTGTAGAATTTAAAACGGACAACAGGGAGTTGTTTGATTATGCTGTAGCAGAGGCTCCGGCAGCAGGCTACAAAATCCTGAAGCTGACTTACGATCTTCATAATACGGAGGATATGATGAGGGGAAATATAATGACGGAGTATGAAGAACGTTTCTCATCTATGGGAAATCCGATATGTAAGTATGTTATAGCAAAGATTTAATAATCTATTTTGTGGAGGATTAATACATGCAGAAATTAAAGGACAATAACAGAATATTTAACAGAGATGATGAATTTCTTAAAAATTGAGGATCATTTAGTTGATACCGGTAATATTGCAATAGTAGGGATAATTATGTTTGTTTCCTAATGCGTTTACCTGTGACAAACGGAAAACACCGGGTTATTATTACGATGGTTAGAGTTGTATATATTAGGAAAATAAGGACAATAATTGCATAGCAAATATATCCCCTGGCTCTTGTCAGATACTGATTTATGTACATTGCGGCTTTTTCCGACTGGTTTCTTATTGCAGAATTGTTATGTACAGCCATGAATATCAGTGAGTTGATGCCATAATACTTAAGAATGGGGAAGCTGTTTGTTTCATTTATCTTTCCTATATGTATTGAGGACAGCAGAATGCTTAGCAGGATAATAAAAAGTGATCCGCATACAGAGCTTAAATAATACAGAGGATAATTGTTAAGAACCATTGAACGGAAATCCACGGGTCGGTTTAAAATATTTATATAAATGTTTACGGCAAGAAGAACCGGAAGGCTTATAAAAAAAACAGTATTCGGTTTTTTTGTTTTTTGCTTTATCGTTTCAAGAGTACGGTTTATTAAACAGCCGATAAAGATATACGAACAGGCAAATACAGGACGTATGAGAGTCACTATCAACTCGTTAATGCGCTCATATAATTCAGAATTGTTGGGTAACCAGTTTCGCAGTTCATTAGCTGTTATTGCGATGATAAGTAAGCCAAGTATCGCTAATAATGATTTAATGCCTTTGAAATGTTGTGTAATGAGTACGAACAGGATTTCTGCCATGAAGAGAGCGGGAAGGAACCATAATACGTTCATTCCGTACATTCCGAGTACATACCATAGCTGTATGAACAGTGTCTTTAGAGGAACGACCTTACTTATGAGCAGTGAATAAAGCACGATGAAAATATAAATCAGGCTGAACCAGAAATAAGGTATCATTATTGATTGGAATCTTTTCTTTATAAAAATATGTATGTCTTTTTCATCATCCTTTTTTATATCCATTAGCATTCCGGAAATTATAAAGAATAATGCCATGTGAAATGAGAAAATCCATGAACAGAGACTCAGAATATAGGGTGAGAAGGAAAAGATGGTATCATCCTGTAAATGTCCGAGCAGTACAAGTACCATACCGATCCCCTTGGCTATATCAAGATAGTAAAGACGTTTCTTCTTATCCATACCTGTTTCCTTTTATTTGCATTCAGATAGTCATAAGTATATAATTGAAATCACCTGATAAGTATATATATTAACCGCAAAAAAAGCAAATCATTGGAGGTGATCCATATGCCTACGGATAAGGAAATAGAAGAAGTTATAAAGATGCTTGATTCAAAAACCGAGGAGGGTGTTAGCAGGATCGGCATTCACAGAGTTGAAACTGAAAGAGAAGATTATGTCAAAGAAGTCCACCATCATGGAAGATGTGATATAGGCAGTCCTTTTGCAGATGGCTCAGTGGGAAATTTCGGATGCTGAAGAGCAATTGCAATAGTTACAGGATGATCTCATCATAGGATGATTCGGGCTTGTTATCATCCGTATTGTTATTATCACCGGATTGATTACCGTTATCCGGTTGGGTTTCATTTTTAGGTGTATCCTCTATTACCAGAAGTTCATTGTTATTTGTCTGTGAATTATCCTGCTGGGTCTGAGGGTTTGACGTCTGGGGGATGATCGTTGTACCGGTGTTTGTCGGACTGTTGTCCTGTATTGTCTGCGTGTTTGCAGTTGATCTTGAAGTACTGCTTGAAGAGGACGAGCTTGTAGCCGCAGTTGAAGTTGAAGTGCTTCTTGCTGTCGAACTGCTTGATGATGAAGTCGCGGATGACGGATCGGGCTTGTCGGGGTTGGTCGAATCATCATCGGGAAGGACTTCATCACTTGGGATCTCCGGTCTTTGCGTAATTCCGCTGAAGCTTGAATAAATTGAAACATGGTCATAAATACAGCGCCATGCACTGGATGAATCCGCAGTTACACATATAAATCTCCGTCCGTCAGGGCTATCGGCAAAGCTGGCGGCACAGTTTCTTGACTGGACTACGAAGCCTGTCTTGGCACATTCAACGGTAAGACCGCAGTCCTTATCCTCTATGCGGCGAAGAAACCAGTTGGATATGGTGATCCCTTCCGGATGCTGTTCGGTCTGGCTTGTTGTATAGGTATGAGCATTAAGCACTTCACGGCATATATCATTATCGATAGCCGCATGCATGATCATCGCCATGTCATATACCGTACTGTAATGCTCGTCATTAAACATACCGGCAACGTTGGTAAAATGAGTACTGTCGCTTAATGAAAGCATCTGAAGCTTTTCATTCATAAGATTCACAAAGGCTTCCTCAGAACCTGCAACATAAGTAGCAAGGGCTATTGCCGCATCGCCGCCGGAAGGAAGTATGGTACCATAGAAAAGATCACGTACGGTAACAACCTCACCTTCGGCAAAGCCTACGGCACTTAAATCGTTTCCATAGCTGTAATCGGTATATTCCAGAGTTATTGTTACCGTATCATTAAGCTGATCCGGTGTTATATGCTCCGCTGCAACAAGAACTGTAAGTATCTTGGTCATTGATGCCGGACTTATACGTGTTCTGGCATTCTGCTGAGCGAGTATCGAGTCACTGTTAAGATCTATAAGTATTCCGTAGCTGCTTACCACATCGGAAGGCAGACCGGTAGTGTAAGCGTTTTCAACAGCGGAATATACAGCATCCGATACTTCCGGCGTTGAGATCACTTCCTCTTCTTCAATTACTTCTTCCTCTTCTTTTGCTATAGAAACGCTGGGTTCTTCAACTGCCTGTTCTTCATTGCCCTTGGATGATCTTACCAGTAAACGGATGGAGGCAATGAGCATTATCAAAATTGCAAGTACAGGCAGTCCAAGTCTTAAAAACAGCTTTAGATACCATTGTCTTTTGCGTTTTTTACGGGCAGCTTCTTTTCTTGCCAGCCTTCTTTTATATGCTGCATCATCGAAACTGCTTTGTGAGGCATTACTTTTTAAGTTGTATTGCCTTACATTCGGCCTGCCTGACTCATTGGGGTCAGGTCTGTTGTTTCTGTTTACAGACCTGTAACCATAGGGACTTGTATTCTGACCAACAAACCGGGATCCGTAGGGACTTGTATTCTGATCAGCGAACTGAGGTCCGTAAGGACTTGTGTTCTGACCAGCGAACCGGGGTCCGTAAGGACTTGTGTTCTGACCAGCGAACCGGGGTCCGTAGGGACTAGTGTTCTGACCAACGAACCGGGGTCCGTAAGGACTAGTGTTCTGACCAGCGAACCGGGGTCCGTAAGGACTTGTGTTCTGATCAACGAACCGGGGTCCGTAAGGACTTGTGTTCTGACCAGCGAACTGAGGCCCGTAGGGACTAGTGTTCTGACCAGCGAACTGAGATCCGTAGTGGCTTGTGTTCTGATCAGCTAACGGATCTTCGTAGGGATTATTATTTTGATTGTTATTATCCGGATTGTATGGATTCATCAGTATAAAAAGTAAGGTTCCTTTATATTACAGTAAAAGAAATTATTTATTTCGCTTACTATAGTTACGTTTGTCATTTGAATAGATACGATTATACCATATAATTACGGGTTATAGTATAGTGTGAACAATATATTCGTTATACAATGTATGTTATGGAAGCTGTTTGTATCATCGGGTATGACTTTCCGAATGCAAAAGAGGTAAATGCATACAAAATCATAAATAAAGGGATTAATACAGAGAAAATGAATATACTATATGAAAACAGAGATATTATCATAGTCGAAAAACCATCGGGAATTCCCGTGCAGACAAAAAGAATTACGGATAAGGATATGATCAGTGAGATCATGAATTATCTTAATAAGGAAAAGAATGTTGTTAATCCTTATCTAGGGATTATCCACAGGCTTGATACTCCGGTACGCGGTATCCTTGTGTTTGCGCTTAATAAAAGGGCGGCAGGGAAACTGAGCATGCAGATAAGAGAAGGTGTTTTTAATAAGAAGTATTATGCTGTTGTCGATGGTCTTATCGAAACGGGTGGCAGACAGAAAATCCTTGTGGATTATCTTATTAAGGATAAAGACAATATTGCAAGGATAGCGGATAAAGAAAACGGGCATGCCAAAAGAGCGGAACTTAAGTTCATTACACTGTTAACGGATAAGGAAAGGGATATCTCGGTTCTGGATATTGAGCTTGTTACGGGACGTTTTCATCAGATAAGGGCTCAACTGGCAGGTATGGGTCATCCGATAGTAAATGACAGGAAATACGGGGGATCTGTCCAAAAGATGCCTTACGATAAGAATTCAATCGGGTTATGTGCTTATTTTCTCAGCTTTAAGCATCCGGAAAATGGCAGCTTAGTTGAATTCAGGCTTGATATGGAACCAAAGGATATGGTTTTATGGTCATAACATGAAAGCACATAACAAAATACAATGCATTTGCGGCTGATTTCTTGACAAACAGATGCAAATCAAATACGATAATACAGCGACAAATACATAGTATTTGGAGCCTGTTCCCGTTATACATGAAGATATAAATATGGATCGTCAGTTTATTATATTATAAGGAGAGTGTTAATAATGGCAGAGAAGAAGCTGGTAGAAGCCATTACTGCGATGGAGGATGATTTTGCGCAGTGGTATACGGATGTTGTAAAGAAAGCGGAGCTTCTTGATTATTCATCCGTCAAGGGATGTATGGTGATAAGACCCGCAGGATATGCTATCTGGGAACTTATCCAGAGTCAGATGGATGAGAGGTTCAAGGCAACGGGAGTAAAGAATGTATATCTTCCGTTGTTCATTCCTGAAAGCCTGTTAAATAAAGAAAAGGATCATGTTGAAGGCTTTGCGCCGGAGGTTGCCTGGGTTACACACGGCGGATTGCAGCCTCTTCAGGAAAGACTGTGCGTACGTCCCACTTCCGAGACTCTGTTCTGCGATTATTATAAAAATACTGTTCAGTCATACAGGGATCTTCCCCAGATCTGTAATCAGTGGTGTTCGGTTGTTCGTTGGGAGAAGGAGACAAGACCATTTCTTCGTAGCCGTGAATTCCTGTGGCAGGAAGGACATACTGCCCATGCTACGGCAGAGGAGGCTGAGGAGAGGACACTTCAGATGCTCAACGTATATGCGGACTTCTGTGAGCAGGTGCTTGCAATACCTGTAATAAAGGGAAGAAAGACGGATAAGGAGAAGTTCGCCGGTGCCGAGTCCACATATACGATAGAGGCTCTGATGCACGACGGAAAGGCACTTCAGTCGGGAACCAGTCATAATTTCGGTGACGGATTTGCCAGAGCATTTGATATTCAATATACAGATAACAACAATAAGCTGCAATATGTACATCAGACCTCCTGGGGATCGACAACAAGGCTTATAGGCGCGGTCATCATGGTTCACGGAGACAATTCGGGACTGTGTCTGCCTCCTAAGATTGCTCCTACACAGGTAATGGTAATACCTATCCAGCAGAAAAAGGAAGGAGTGCTTGCCAAGGCAGAGGAGCTGTGTAACAGGCTTAAGAGCGTATGCAGGGCAGATATTGATATTACGGATAAGAGTCCCGGATGGAAGTTCTCCGAACAGGAGATGAGAGGTATTCCTCTCCGTGTCGAAATAGGACCAAAGGATATTGAAGCAGGAAAATGTGTGATATGCAGAAGGGACACGAGAGAGAAGACTGAGGTTTCACTGGAAGAACTGGAAAATAAGGTAAAAGAATTACTGGATAAGATGCAGGTTGAGATGCTTGAACGTGCAAGAGAGCACAGGGAGAAGCATACCTTTGTTGCAACCGATATGGTTGAGTTCCGCCGTCTGTTTAACGAGGAAACAGGCTTTGTTAAGGCTATGTGGTGTGGAGATCAGGCATGTGAGGATGCGATCAAGGAAGAGCTTGCGGTTACCAGCCGCTGTATGCCTTTTGAACAGGAGCAGATAAGCGATGTATGTGTATGCTGCGGTAAGCCTGCCAAAAAAATGGTGTATTGGGGTAAAGCTTATTAAATCACTTACTATAAAAATAAAAAAGGAGAAGGAAAATGAAGGTACTTGTTATAAACTGTGGTAGCTCGTCACTTAAGTATCAGCTTATTGACTCTGATTCGGAAGGAGTTCTGGCTAAGGGGCTGTGTGAGAGGATAGGGATCGACGGCGGAATGATCACCTACCAGCCGGAGGGAAAGGAAAAGATTAAGAAGCAGGTGGATATGCCTGATCATACCGAAGCGGTTAAGCTGGTTATTGACAGTCTTATTGATAAGGAAAACGGAGTGATCGCATCTCTTGATGAGATCGGGGCTGTCGGTCACAGAATAGTTCACGGAGGCGAGAAATTCGCATCTGCAACTGTTATAAATGATGAAGTTATAAAGGCAATTGAAGAGTGTAATGACCTTGCCCCTCTTCACAATCCGGCCAATCTTATCGGTATACGTTCATGCCAGGCAATAATGCCGGGCGTGCCGATGGTTGCCGTATTTGATACCGCATTCCATCAGACAATGCCCAGGAAGGCATATCTTTACGGCATTCCTTATGAATATTATGAGAAATACAAGGTACGCAGATACGGTTTCCACGGAACTTCTCATGAGTTCGTATCAAAAAGGGCTGCTGAATTCCTTGGTAAAGATATAAATAACTTCAGGGTTATTGTTTGCCATCTCGGTAACGGGGCAAGCATAAGTGCCGTATGCAACGGTAAATGTGTTGATACCAGTATGGGACTTACACCGCTTGAGGGTCTTATTATGGGTACAAGGAGCGGTGATCTGGATCCGGCGATTCTTCAGTTTATTTCGAATAAAGAGGATCTGTCGATAGATGAAATGTTAAATATTCTTAATAAGAAATCCGGAGTACTCGGTCTGTCGGGAGTATCTTCTGATTTCAGGGATCTCGGTGAGGCTGCCGAAAGCGGTAATGAACAGGCTAAAACAACCCTTGAGACCTATTACTACAGAGTGGCCAAGTACATCGGATCATATGTTGCGGCCATGAACGGAGTTGACGCCATTGTCTTTACTGCAGGTGTAGGAGAGAACAATATAGAGGCTCGTCAGGTGATAGGAGATTATCTCGGATATCTAGGTACGGGAGTCGACAGTAACAAGAATAATATAAGAGGTGAAGAAGCAGTTATCTCAACTGACGGATCAAAGGTGGATATACTTGTTATCCCGACCAACGAGGAGCTTGCCATAGCAAGAGAAACAGTGAAACTGGTATAATAAACAGAGGTATCCCGTATGCATGTTATACTTCCGGATAAGGTTAAGCTTATCATCAATAAACTTACAGATGAGGGCTTCGAGGCCTATGCCGTGGGCGGATGCGTACGGGATTCTTTGTTGGGTAAGATTCCCAATGACTGGGATATTACCACATCAGCATCACCATTACAGGTAAAATCATTATTCAGACGAACCATAGACACAGGTATCCGGCATGGAACGGTTACGATAATGTTGGGTAAAGAAGGATATGAGGTTACAACCTACCGCATAGACGGTGTTTATGAGGATGGGAGACATCCGAAACAGGTGACCTTCACCAAGAGCCTTGAGGAGGATCTTAAGAGGCGTGACTTTACCATTAATGCTATGGCTTACAATGATAAGACAGGCATTGTGGATATCTTCGGTGGTCTTGATGATCTTGAGAAGGGTGTGATAAGAGCTGTCGGAGATCCGGTTGACCGTTTTAGTGAAGATGCACTCAGGATATTAAGGGCAGTAAGATTCGCTGCACAGCTTGATTATACGATAGATGACGGGACGCTGAAGGCAGTAAAGGAACTGGCACCTGCATTAAACAGGATAAGTGCCGAGAGGATAAGGACAGAATTACAGAAGCTTCTTGTATCTAAACACCCTGAAAAGATACTTACGTTATATGAGACCGGAGTATCGAAAGTGATACTTCCGGAATTTGATGTATGCATGGAGACGCAGCAGAATAATCCCCATCATATGTACAGTGTCGGGATACATACGATAGAGGCTCTTAAGAATTCTGTCAGTTATGACGAAGATCTGTTGGATAATGATGTCAAGATTCTGCGTCTTTCCCTGCTGTTTCATGATTTCGGAAAGCCTGCTGCCAGAGTAACGGATGATACGGGAAAAGATCATTTCCATGGGCATGCGGATATCAGTGAAAAGATTGCGGTAAATATATTGCACAGGCTTAAGTATGACAATGATACGGTTAATAAGGTAAGGAAGCTTGTTAAATATCATGATCACAGGAAGAAGCTTACCGAGCCCGGGGTAAGAAGGACTGTTGTAATGATATCAAGGGAACTGATGCCGCTTTGGTTTACAGTCAGACGTTGCGATATCTGTGCTCAGAGCATGACAGACAGAGAAGCCAAGCTTAAGGATATAGCTGACTGTGAGAGAATATACAACAGGATAACGGCAAGAGGCGACTGTCTGTCAATAAAGGAGCTTGCCGTATCGGGATCCGATCTTATAGCCGCAGGAATAAAGCCGGGTCCGCAGCTTGGTGATATACTTGATGAGATGTTTAACGAAGTGCTTGACGAGCCGTCCCACAATACAAAGGACTGGCTCATGGAGAGACTTAATAAATGAGAAAAGCCGTTGTGCCTATCTGCGTTATATTGTTTATAATGTTCATAGGCTGTTATCTTATCATAATGGAATATGCCAAGGATAAGGCTGCTGAAAGGGCAGCTAATGAGAATGTGTCCGCAGAGCCTTTGGAGGACGCAGTTTCCGCGCCTTCCCAGGACGAAGGTATTCAGGGAATACTGCTTGGCATAAATGAGGATGATAAGCTGCTTGATTTTCAGGATATTGACGATAAAAAGATATACAGTATTCCCTATGATGAAGGCATAAAGCTTATGAGCAGGCATGGAAGCATGATGACTATGGCAGAGCTTGAAAAAGGGGAGATATACAAGCTGTATTATACCAGGAGTATTAAAAAGCTTACGGGACTTCAGGTATCGGACAGTATCTGGACATACACGGATGTTAATAGATTTTCCTTTGATGAGCATAAGAAAATAATGACCATCGGTGATGAAGCATATAAGTTCACAAAGGAGCTTAAGATATATTCACTGGGAAATGAAGCTCAGATAATGGATATAACGGAGATGGACACACTTACGGTAAGGGGTAGGGATAAGGAGGTATTGTCCGTAGTTGTCGATAAGGGACACGGATATGTGAGGGTCCTGAATGATGCATACTTTATAGGCGGTTGGATTGAGATAGGACAGGATATTATCAAGCCAGTGACCGAAGATATGCTTATTCCGGTTGGCGAAGGTGATTATCTTGTGAAAGTCACAAACCGCGGATATGCAGGCGAGGAAGAGGTTACCATTAAGAGGGACAGGGAAACAAATCTGGATCTTTCAAAGATAGAAATAGAGGAAGTAGCGATAGGACATATCCAGTTCAGGATCAATCCCGATTATGCAAGGCTCTATATCGATGATGAGATTACGGAGTTCGAGGAACGGGTTCCTCTTGAATACGGGATACACGCAATAAGGGTGGAATGTGCGGGATATGATACGATCCGTTCCAATATAAAGGTTGGTTCCGAATATGCGGAGATAGATATCACCATGGATGAGGAGGATGAGGACGAAGATAAAGATAAACAGGGATCGTCTACAGCTTCATCTTCGGAAAAGACTGCAGATACCGTAAGCAGAACGGATCATGCTGTTTCTTCAAACACGGTAAGTTCGGGTAATGCCAAAAGCACGGTAAGCCGGAATTCATCTGCGGGTGCGACGGATAAATACGGAACTGTAAGTTCAAATGAAACAGCTACTTCGTCATCCGGTACAGCTTCCACGGTTATTTCGGGTGATAAAAAGATACTTATTGAGCAGCCTGCAGGGGTTATGGTATATATTGACGGTGCTTATGTGGGTGTTGCACCTGTAAGTACCCAAAAAGTTACGGGTACGCATGTAATAACCTTAAGCAGGGAAGGTTGTCAGACAAAAAGCTACACTGTAAATATATCAAGTGAGGGAGGAGATGTAACATTCAGCTTCTCGGCGCTGAATGAAAATTAAAGCAGGGTTTTACGCATTATGAATTATTTCAAATATAAGAAAAATCAAATAACCTTGATGGTGTTTATTATTACCGTGCTGATAGCCTGTGCGCCGCTTATCTCGAAATATTGTATAAACGGTCATGACATTGAATACCATCTGCTCCGTATAGAGAGCCTGAAGGAAGGTATACTTATGGGTAAGCCTTTTCTTAAGGTGAATGTTCTGTTTTTCGGAGGTGCGGGTTATGCCAGTTCAATGTTTTATCCGGATTTTCTTCTGTATATACCTGCTCTTTTAAGGGTTATTGGCATTTCCATCAATACAAGCTATCATATCTTTGCTGCAATATGTATCATCCTGTGTTATCTGTCAGCATATATTTGCATCAGACATATGACGGGTTCAACATACGGAGCAATGATCGCAGCCGTACTCTTAACCTTAAGTCCCTATCATCTTGCGGATATCTATATAAGGAGTGCGGTAGGTGAATATACAGCATTTATCTTTATTCCCGTTGTGATATATTCGGTTTACAATATCATATATGAGGATATGGACAAACCCTGGCTGTTTGTGCTGGGATATGCGGGAGTGCTGCTTTGCCATACATCCTCTTTTGTTATGTGTATGGTTTTTGGCATGGCAGCATTACTTACTTACTGCAAAAGACTTTTCCGTAACAGAAAGCTTCTTATCAGGATTATCATATCAACTGCGGTGACGCTGATGCTGGGAGCCTTTTATCTTATGCCCATGCTTGAACAGTTTATGAATACATCCTTTTATGTAAGTGTTCCGTGGATGAACCCAAAAGACGAGGCTCTGAATTTTTCCGATATATTTGGCTCATCTTTTCCGACACTGGGAAGTATATGTGTACTGATACTGATACCGCGTATTTTTGTAAGCAGACCCAAAACCAGTGAAAAGGTAAACACAGATACAGTTATCGAAGAAACACCGGATGAAGCAGTTGTGAAGGAACTGTCGGATGAAGAGACATCCGTTCAGAGACATTCCGATATGGTAACCGGTCTTATTACGTATGCAGATATTCTGATAGCAGCGGGAGCGATGTTTACATTAATGTCCTGCAATATTATTCCCTGGGAGAAAATAGGTAAGTATTTAAGCTTTATACAGTTCCCCTGGCGTTTTTTCATAATGGGATCTGTTCTTTTTTCAATGGCAGCAGGGCTTATATACAGCAGGATAACTGGTAAGGATGAGGATATTTCCGAAATATGGGTATTTGATAAAGAAGCCGATTCGACCGTAATAAATACAGGCGCCGTGATACTTACACTGATACTTGTAATCAGCGGTATCAGTGCATTCAACGGTTTTGGGACCGGATCTTTGGGATATTATGATTATTCGGATGACTATTATTCATATAAACCGTATACATCCAACGTAATAGCCGGAGAATGGCTGCCTGACACGGTAGTCAACAGAGACAGCCTTATTGCAGACAGCGAGAGGATGATCACATCCGGCGGAGAGAGTATAAAGTACACCCGGATAAAAAACACTATAGTTGCGGATATAGACGAAAGTTGTGAATATGTGGATGTGCCGTTTATATTTTATAAAGGTTATAAGGCTTTGTTTACTGATGTGTCAGGCACAGTAACGGAGCTTGCCGTTTCCGGGGACGGCTATAACGGTATGTGCCGTGTAAATACGGATGGGATAGGGAAAGGTGTCTTATGGGTAGGTTATAAAGGCACGACCGTTACACATATATCTTCATTTGTCAGTATAATGACTATGACGGTTTTGATCGTGTTCATGATATTTAAAAGAAAGGACCACAGGAAAGTAGGACATGAATAAAAGGATTTATACTGGTCTGTTTATTTGTACCTTTTTTGTTTTTCTCTTATCCGGATGCGGCAGTTCAGATAAAGCAGAACATAATAAAGAACAGACGGTAAGTGAGAATAAACCGGCTTTGGTCAGTGATAATGAAGTGCAGGTAAGCGGTACGATATATGCGGGAATGGCGGGTTTTGAGAAGAACGGATCGAAGAGAGCGCTTATTATATGCGATGGAAAGGAAAAGACATTCAGTGTTACGGATACAGGTTCACGGAAGGTGGTATACAGTGACAGGATCCTCTACAGAAATACCGGTACTGCCAATGAAAATATGATCGGAATATGCGATCTTTCTTCATTTAATACGGATGGTACTTACAAAATAGAGACAGATTCGGGAATTGTGTCTGATGAATTTGTCATAAAAGAAGGTTTGTATAAGGATATAATGGATGGACCGACAGCCGGCGGAAAGGATATTCCGGCTAAGCTTGGCGCTGATACCATTCGTGAGAGTTTTTTAAGAATAACGGATCTTTTGCTGGCTTATGAATTATTTTATGATCCGATTGAGGAGGAAGGATCCGATACGGTCCCAAAACAGATATCGGAGGCCAGGGCTTATACAGATGTTCTTAAAAATTGTATTAACAAGAATGGAGTCCTGACAGCCACGCTTAATGCTGATATGGGAACCTGTTATCAATACGCGGCAGTTATGGCTATGTTTGCCTATGAATACGATCCGTATGATAAAGAATATTCAAAGGAATGTACAAAACTCTCGGAGCTTGCTTACAGGCATACGCAGGAGCAGTATGACGGGAGTGCGGCTGCCGATAAAAGATCAGCCGAAGATAAGCGTTACTGGGCTGCTGCCCAGCTATATAAGCTTACCGGGAAGAAAGAGTACAGGCAGACTGCTGAAGATTATCAGGATGATCCTCCTGAAGGCTTCCGTGAGGATATGAGCGGTTATCTCGGAACGGTAGCATATCTTACATGTTACAATAAGATAGATCTGGATATCGGTGAGAAGCTTATCACAGCGCTTATGGATGATATAAACAGTGCCGTAAAAGCCGCATCATCAAATGATGAGCTGATCAGTGTAAATACCGGAAGAGCTGATCAGGTTGACAGGGTATTTGAGACTGCAAGGCTTATGGTACTGGGAAATTATATAACCAAGAATATCAAGTATGTGGAAACATGTGAGAATCACATCGCATGGCTGTACGGAAGAAATCTTTCGGGTACGGATCATGCTTACGGTGCGGATTCAGAGTATCATAACGAACCGCAGGAATTTATTTTATCCGGACTGATCGACAGTTATATTTATGGCTCAGAGGATGAAAACCTGTCACCGCAATAGTTTATTTTGAAAAAGAGAAAGAAAAGATATGAATATAGAAGTAGACGGATACAATATAAGCTATAAGATAACAGGACCGGTGGAGGATACGGGTGTTGAAACGGTAGTGATGCTGCAGGGCTGGGGAACGGATCTTGGGGTGTATGATCCGGTTGCGGCATCCATAAATGATAAGTACCGTTTCATCCAGTTCGATCTTCCGGGCTTTGGCGGTTCCGATGAACCCAGGGAACCCTGGAATGTGGATGCATATACGGATTTCTTCTGTAAATTCATGAAAGCACTTGATATTAAGAAGGCTTCTCTCATCGGTCATTCATACGGCGGAAGGATAATAATAAAGCTGGCGGCAAGAGAGGAGATCCCTTTTGAGATAAAGAACATAGTCCTTATTGACAGTGCTGGAATCATGCCGAAGAGATCATTTAAACAGAAATTTAACATAAAGAAATACAAGCTTATTAAGAAGATAGTAAATGTTAATCTAATTTATGCACTGTTTCCGGAGCTTATTGATGACTGGAGGAGCAGACAGGGTTCGGCTGATTACAGGAATGCGTCTGAGATGATGAGGAAATGCATGGTCATGGCGGTGAACGAAGACCTTACGGATTTACTTCCACGTATCAAACAGGATACATTGCTTATCTGGGGTGATAAGGATACGGCCACTCCCATAAATGATGCAAGGCTTATGGAGGAGAAGATACCGAATTCGGGACTTGCTCTTCTTCAGGGCTGCGGACATTTCTCATTTCTTGAAAGTCCGGCAGTATTTAAAAGTATCATGAGGAGCTACTACGGATGTTAAGAACAATACTAATGGCAATACTGTTTATACCTGCTTTCTTTCTGGCGATGCGTTACAACATGCATATGTTCCAGCTTAACGGATACAAGAACGGTGAGCATTTAAACAGGCTTAAGAAAAATTTAAGGCAGCAGTGGCTGCTTATCTTTACCTTTGTTCTGGGTCTTATAAGGCTGTTTGTTCCGTTTACCGTCCTGGATATTTTAGGATATCTGACCCTGCTTCTTGTGATCCTTGTATATAATGCAATGAAGAGGCTTAATACCAAGAAGAAGCTTGTTTATACCGCAAGGGTCAAGAGAATGACAGTAACCCTGATCCTTATCGGTTGCGTTATTATAGTATGCTCTGTTATATTTCTTGATACGAACCGTATAAACGGAGTACTTCTTATACTTGTCGGGATCCAGCTTATCATGAATGTTGTGGCCAACTCTGTCAATCATCCGATTGAATGGGGAGTCAGACAGTACTACATAAATGATGCAAAGCGTATGCTCAGGGAGTCGGAAAACCTTACTGTGATCGGAGTAACCGGCAGCTACGGTAAGACCAGTGTTAAGTTCTATTTGCAGACTCTTCTTAAGGACAGCTTCAATGTTCTTGTAACTCCGGAGAGCTTCAATACACCGATGGGAGTGGTAAGGACTGTAAGGGAGTCTCTCAAAAGGACTCATGAGATATTCGTCTGCGAGATGGGAGCAAGACACGTGGGTGATATAAAGGAAATCTGTGATATAGTTCATCCGCATCATGGCATGATCACATCGATAGGGCCGCAGCATCTTGAAACCTTCTTCAATATGGAGAATATAAAGAAGACCAAGTTCGAGCTGGCGGATGCCCTTCCAAAGGATGGTATGCTCTTCTTAAACGGAGATAATGAGTACGTGGTCGATCAGTCAAAGGGATATGATAATATTGTATTCTATTGTACAGATAACGGATCGGCTGAGGGATCGGATAAGAGCGTAGCTGCGGGCAGGGAGGACAGTTTAAAAGACAAGGCATACAAGGCAGGCAATATAAGTGTTTCACAGACCGGTACCGATTTCACGGTAACGGCTCCTGACGGAAGCAGTGAAAACTTCCAGATGCGCCTTATCGGAGCACATAATGTGATAAATGTTGTAGGAGCCATTGCTGTTGCAAACAGATTGGGTGTTAAACTGTCGGATCTTAAGATTCCCGTAAGACGTCTGCAGAGTGTGGAGCACCGCATGCAGTTGAGGGAGCATGGTCTTGTTACCATAATAGATGATGCCTACAATTCAAATCCCGTGGGAAGCAGGGCAGCGGTTGAGACACTTAAGATGTTTGACGGTATCAGGATACTTATCACACCGGGAATGGTTGAGCTCGGGGATAAGGAAGAGGAATACAACTATAAATTCGGGACTTATGCGGCTGACTGCTGCGACCATATACTGCTTGTAGGAAAGAAACGTACAAAACCTATTTATGACGGAGTTCTGAGCAAGGGCTTTCCTGCAGACAGGCTCAAGGCTTTTGACAGGCTTGAGGAGGCACTGTCGTGTGCTTATGAGATAAAGGGTCAGGGTCATAAATATATCCTGCTGGAAAATGATCTTCCTGATAATTACTGAGTAGGAAATATATTGGACATGGTATCGGTTTATAAAGGTATTATATAATGGATGCTTCTATTAAGAAAAAAGAGAGGAACAGACTTACGGCGGTAAGTCTGTTCCATTATATCAGGCTTATGTACAGATCGGTCATGTTTCTCACGACCCTGATCGTATATATTTATGAGAGAGTGATGCACGGAACACTGTTTGATTTTAACCGGTTGCTGATAGTACGTATCCTCTGGGGATTGTTTGTTATCGAGATGCTTATGCGTTTCTTTCCGACAAGACTCGAGAGTCCGGGATGTCAGAAGCAGTTTAAGAGGAATTATATCAAAACCGGAAGTACTCAGATAAAGGTTTCCGACAATAATGCCACCATGCTGGTAGCGCTCATATGGATATGTATAAATGCCATATTCGGTGCCTTTTATATGTCAGGCTTATTTGATGACGGTATTATGGTACTTCTTTGCTGTGCCTATTCTGTGTGTGATATGATCTGTATCCTGTTCTTCTGTCCCTTTCAGAGCTGGTTTCTGAAAAACAAATGCTGCAGCGCATGCAGGATATACAACTGGGATTATGCCATGATGTTCACGCCCCTGTTTTTTGTAAGGGATCCGTATACATGGAGCCTGCTGGCAATGGCCGTATTACTGATGGTACGTTGGGAAATAACCTTCTATTTACATCCGGAGAGATTTTCGGAAGAGACCAACGCCTATCTTAAATGTGCCAATTGTACAGAGAAGCTGTGTACACATAAAAAGCAGCTTAACAGATTGTGGAAGCAGATTGCGGAATTTACGGCCAAAAGAACAAGGATGCTCAGGAAATGATCAAAGGGTAATCGGGATAAAACAATACATATAGTTAAGGATATCATGGAACTTAAGACGATAGCACATATTCATACCGATTTCCCGCAGAAGTTCGGGCTTCCGAGACAGAGCGGGCTTATAGAGGAGCTCACGGGGTATATTGAATTTGAAAAGGAATACAGGAATCCCGAAGCTGTCAGGGGAATGGAAGGTTATGATTACATATGGTTATTATGGGGCTTTGAAGTAAAGAAAGATGAGGATTTCAGGGCAACGGTGCGTCCTCCCCGGCTTGGCGGGAATGAGAGGATGGGTGTATTTGCAACAAGATCACCTTTCCGCCCCAATCATATAGGTCTTTCATCCGTTAGGCTTACGGGTG
The DNA here is from genome assembly GCA_946623875.1 of uncultured Lachnospiraceae bacterium. Lineage (GTDB taxonomy): Bacteria > Bacillota > Clostridia > Lachnospirales > Lachnospiraceae > UBA2868. The sequence goes on from CAMORO010000039.1 coordinate 20,341, forward strand.
TGACGATAACTGATGACAGGGGTCCGTTATTATATGTTTCCGGTATCGACATGAGGGATAATACACCCATATATGATATAAAACCATATCTTTCCTATACAGATTCACATGAAAATACAAGAAACGGATTCACGGATCAGGTAATGCCTCATGAGCTGATGGTTGATTTCCCCAAGGATCTTCTGAACAGGCTTCCTTATGACAAGCAGGATGGCCTGATCGCGGTGCTTCAAAGTGATGCAAGACCTTCATATCATAATAAAGGGGAAGAAGACAGGATATACGGGCTCAGCTATGCGGGTTTCAACATAAGATTCAGAGTAAAAGATGGCCTGCTAAAGGTTATTGAAGTAACCCCTTTTTTTGAGTGATAATTATGTGCCGTATTTTTTTATAGAAAAATGTAAAATATACTTGACAATATTCTATCAAGGGAGTATAGTACAGTTATCAGACATGTAAAATATATTTTACATTATGCTATCGACATTATAACAGACAAAGAAAGAGAGGAGAAATGAATTATGGAAGGAGCAAATATTTACAGAGGTTCGGGAGCTGCAGTCGGTATACTGGCGGGATTACTCATCTGCCTGATACTGTTCAGGTATATCAACAGGGACAAAAGCATCAAGACCAAGTATGATGAAAGACAGGAAGCGGTAAGAGGTAAGGCATATATGTACGGTTTCTGGGCTTCAATGATAGGGGCCGCAATAGTTATCTGCACCGATTGTGCCGGAATAGTTATCGCAAACAGGTTTGCAATGGATTTCTTCATCATATTTGTCGGGATCCTTGTACAGGTCACCTACAGTATATGGCACGACGGGTATTACGGTATCAACACAAACAAGAAGAGATTCTATCTGATATCTCTGGCAGCAGGTATCATTAATCTGCTCGTGGTTGCAGCTCAGGTTAGAGAGGGGACATTTATTGTGAACGGAGTTATGTCGGATTCGGCAGTGAACCTTATGTGCGTGATCCTTTTCCTTTTTGTGGCGGCAGAGCTTATCATGAAAGATGCAGCGGATAAGAAGAGGGAAGCATCGGAAGAAAGCGAGGACTAGGCCATGAAGAATTTAAGACTGAAAGCGGCAAGAGCCGGAATGGATCTGTCACAGGAAGATCTTGCGAAAAAGTGCGGCGTGTCAAGACAGACCATAAGCGCGATAGAAAAGGGAGATTACAACCCTACGATAAACCTCTGCATCGCAATCTGCAAGGCACTTGACAAAACACTGGATGAACTGTTTTGGGAAGATTGAATTATAAATAAATTAAGCCTGTGATGTTGGAATTAAGGCAAATATTTAGTACAATAAAACAGACAAAGGATAGGCTGCCAAATAAACTAAAATATGCAGGCAGAGTAATGGAAATGTACTAAAGGAGGTATTTATGGCTAAGTCACTTAAGGATATTCAGAAGCTTATCAAGGATGAGGGGATCAGGATGGTTGACTTTAAGCTGACTGATATTGACGGAAGATGGCGTCACTTAAGTATTCCGGCGCAGAGGCTTAATGAAGGTACAATGGAGCACGGGATAGGATTTGACGGATCCAATTACGGATATGCGCCCGTTGAAAACAGTGACATGGTATTCATTCCCGTATTGGATTCCGCTGTTGTGGACCGTTATTCAGAGGTTCCGACACTGTCGATGATCGGGGATGTACGGATCATCGATCTTCCGAACAACAGACCGTTTGACCAGTACCCGAGGAATGTTGCGATACGCGCTCTTGAATATATGGAGGAGCAGGGCGTAGCAGATAAGATGGTCATTGGTCCGGAGTATGAATTCTATATCTTTGACAGTGTTAAATACAATACCGATTACTACAATATGTATACCGAGATATTTACTGCTCAGGCAGGCTATGCTTCAGGCTATGATGATAACAACAACGGCTATCAGGTAGCCCCCGGTGCGGGATATCACAACAGCCTTCCGACAGATATAAGGAATGATATGAGAAGCCGGATGTGCCTTGCCATGGATGAGTGGGGAATTGCGGTGAAATACCACCATCCAGAGGTTGGCGGAAGCGGTCAGATGGAGATAGAGGTTGAGCTTGGCGATATGCTTAAGCTTGCGGATGACACCATGAGTGCCAAATACGTGATCAAGAATGAAGCGGTAAAGGGCGGCTGTACGGCGACCTTCATGCCGAAGCCTCTTGCAGGGGAGGCAGGAAACGGAATGCATGTACATATGCTTCTGTTTAAAAAGGGTAAGCCCGTATTCTATGATGAGAAGGGATATGCGCAGTTAAGTAAAGAGGCGCACTGGTTTATGGGCGGACTGCTTACACATGCCCGTTCCCTGTGTGCTATCACCAATCCGTCAACCAATTCATATAAGAGACTTGTTCCCGGATTTGAAGCTCCGGTGACCATAGGATATGCTATGTCAAACAGAAGCGCGGTAATAAGGATCCCTGCTTACGCCAAGACTCCCGAAACCAAGCGTTTTGAGCTTCGTAATCCGGATGCGACCTGCAATCCGTATTATGCATATGCGGCAATCCTGATGGCAGGACTTGACGGAATTAAGAATAAGACAGATCCGCATGCCAATGGCTGGGGACCGTATGACTGTAACCTTTATGAATTACCTGAGGAAGAGAAGGCTAAGCTTTCGGGACTTCCCGCTTCACTGGATGAAGCTCTTGATGCTCTCAAGGAGGATCATGATTATCTGACGGCAGGCGGTGTATTCCCCGAAAGACTGCTTGATCAGCTCATAGGAAGATATCGTAAGGCAAGCAGCCGTATTTCAAGGCTTCCGCATCCTGCTGAATTTGCCGAATACTACGATCTTTGATATTTGATATTCGACAGGAGGTGTGTTTATGCCGCCGGGAGGGGGAAGAAACGGTGGACCGGGTGGCCACTACATGACTGAAGAGGAGCTTGCAAGAGCTCCCAAGATCACCAAAGAACTGATACTCAGGGTATTCTCGTATTTAACACCGTATTGGAAGCAGCTCATTCTTGTGCTTCTGTGTATTGCCATGTCTTCGATTGCCGGCCTGTTGCCGTCGATCCTTACCGGTAAGATCATAGATGAGGGGCTGATCGGACAGAACATGCGGCTTCTTATAATATATATAGCTGCTTCCTTTGGTGTAACCGTACTGGCGAGTCTTATCGGTGTTATAGAGAGCTATATAAACAACTGGATAGCCCAGCATATAACCTTTGATATGCGCAACATGATGTACAGACATCTTCAGCGCATGTCACAGAGATTCTTCACGTCCAACAACCAGGGAGACATAATCACCCGAATGACCAGTGATATAGACGGAGTGGAATCGGTTATCACTAACACTTTCAAGAGTATTCTGTCCAATACCATCACTCTCATATTTGCGCTTGTTGCCATGTTTCAGAAAAATTGGATCCTGGCAATACTCGGGATCCTGGTGATACCTCTGTTTGTAGTTCCGACAAGACGTGCGGGCAAGACAAGATGGACTCTTACCAATGAAGCCCAGCAGTGTAATGATGAGGTTAACGGCATACTGAATGAAACCCTTTCGGTAAGCGGTCAGCTCCTTGTCAAGCTGTTCAGCAAGGAGAATGAGGAATATGAAAGATACAGATCCGTAAATAACAGGATGATACAGTTAAATATCAGGGAACGCATGGCGGGACGCTGGTTCTTTATGGTTCTTCAGACCGTCACCAATATAGGCCCCATGCTCCTGTATCTTGTTGGCGGTATCCTGATGATGAAGTATGACAGCAGCCTTTCCGTAGGTGATATTACGGTACTCGTTGCTCTGCTCGGAAAGACCTATATGCCCGTGAACAGCCTGTTAAACATGCAGGTTGACTGGATGCGGGCAATGGCAATGTTTTCAAGGATCTTTGCCTATTATGACATGGAGGTTGAGATTGACGATCCAAAACAGCCGTTTATACTGCCTTCGGTTACCGGTGAAGTGGAATTCAGGAACGTGGATTTCTCTTATGACAATGAGAGAAAGATACTGAAAAATGTCAATGTCATTAACTTAATATAGTTGGCAGCCTGATTATCACTATCATAAGAAAAC
>CAMORO010000040.1 GCA_946623875.1 uncultured Lachnospiraceae bacterium
CAGCGTCCCTCATCGGGATCGTCTACAATGTACAGTTGCTAAGGTACACAGGTGAGTCCGGAGTTGTCATTTACGGTCTGTTAATGTACGTCAGCCTTATCTTCTGCGCTGTTTTTATCGGATATTCCAATGGGGTGGGACCTGCGTTTGGCTATCATTACGGCGCACGGCATCATGAGGAGCTTAAGAACCTGCGAAAAAAGAGCCTTGTGATCATATTGCTTACATCCGTCGTGATGTTTATCCTTTCCGAAACACTGGCGCTTCCGTTTTCTGTTTTGTTTCTGAAGGATGAAGGGCAGCTTTTGCAGGATGCCGTTCATGCGTTCAGGATTTTTTCTATCGTGTATCTTTTTGACGGAATGGCTGTTTTCAGCTCTGCTTTCTTTACTGCCCTGAATGATGGACAGGTATCGGCGCTTATATCTTTCCTGAGGACCTTTGTTTTCGAACTTGGAGCTGTACTCCTTCTTCCGTTGCTGCTGGGAGTGGATGGAATATGGTATTCGGGTGTTTTGGCTGAGCTTATGGCGGCAGTCACCGGAAGCATATTTATGGTCGCTCTGCGCAGAAAATATCAATATTAAAAAGACAGGATCGGACTAAATGAATACAAGTAAGCTATTATCTTTTGAAAAACTTCATAATATAAGGGATCTTGGAGGGATGAAGGCTGCTGACGGACGAAGCATCGTAAACGGCAGGCTTGTGCGTTGCGGCAATCTTTCGGAGTTATCTGAAAACGACAGGGATATGTTTGCCGCGATGACAGATACGGTGATCGACTTTCGGTCTGACGGCGAGCGGAGGGAAAAACCGGATCTGGAGATTCCCGGTATCAGGTATCTTCACGTTCCGATCGTTGATTCTCTTACTGCGGGGATCACACGTGAAGCGGCTGCAGACAGGGAGGTATTTGTGAGATTTGGAGCGGAGCCGGACAAGGCAAGACAGTATATGTGCGATATGTACCATGTCTTTGCAAATAGTGATATGGCCACCGCCCAATATGGAGTATTTATACGGCTGTTGATGCAGCAGAGCAAGAAAGCTTTCGTGTGGCATTGTACCGCGGGTAAGGACCGGGCGGGTGTAGGTTCGGTAATCATTGAAGAAATCCTTGGTGTGCCAAGAGATGATATTATAAATGATTACCTGATGACTAATGAATACTTACATGAAGAAATAGCATTTTTAACGGAGTTTGTAAAGAGACAGGCAGGAACAGACAGTTTCGTGTCAGACGAAGCTCTCGGGTATCTGTTTGGAGCCAAACAGGATTATATCGAAGAATACTATCATACAATTGACGGTAAGTACGGCAGTTTTGACTGCTTTATACGGGATGGTCTGAAACTCTCCGAAGAAGATGTACTTAAACTTCAATTCCTTTATCTCATTCCGTAAGAGAACTGTTATAATAGAGGGGGTTTCTGATCAGAAGTGAATTGTTTGTAAAAGCAGTTCGGAATCGTGTTATAAACCTGCTCTGAGAAGTTACGATAATTTGAGACCGGGAGATGCATAAAAGTGAACAATTCAAAGATTTATCCGCAGATTGAACAGAGGCTGGCGATATCACAGGAACAGAAGGCATGGAAGTATATCCGTGATGTAAACGGGATTTCACTTAATAGTCTCAACACGGTTGCGATCTGCGATGGAGACCGCAGATGGACGTATGGTCAGATGTTTAGGGAATGGGAACGCTATGCCTCGGTGTTTTCGGCTATGGGAATGACCAAAGAGAAGGGCTCGCGGGTCGGAATATTTGGGGCGACCGGTGCAGAGGCGTTGTTTGCCATATACGGACTTAACATGACGGGAGCAACTGTATCAATTGTTCCGACTTACAGTGCTTTCTTTCCATACAAGATCTTAGAAACAGTGCGCAGTGAAAAACTCACTGATTTCATTGTGACTGACGACTGTGCTCAGGCAAATCTGATAAATGAGCTCATGCTCCGCAGAAATGAGCTCGGACTCAATAACATAATCATTCTCCATATAACCGTGGGCGGTGTAACGGTAAATCCCGCCGTGACTGCAGCTTGTGAGATGAAGTATCTGCAGATAAAGGGCTGCTACGGTCCGTTCTGTATGGATGAGCTGCTGAAGGTCTACGGCAATTGGCCGGTGAGCTATTCGTCCGGGAACAACGATCCTTCCGCATTTATTGTACATACATCCGGTACAACCGGTGGGGCAGGAAAGCCTGTTGTTCTTTCCGACAAGGCTTTCAATGCTGCGGTGGCGTGCTTCTATGAGATGAAGGACTTAAACCTGCCGCTCGATGATCTGGTGACTGCGGTGATAGTGGATCTGAGTAATGCCTACGGGATAGTCGATCAGGTACATCTGCCCTTTGCCATGGGAGCATCGGTGGTAATGGCTCCTATGGGAGTGTTGAATCCATGGTTCTACAAGGCGGTATCCCATTACAGGATATCATTTCTGTTCACCATAAGTGCCATGTTTGAGAGATGGATCAGGATGCCGGAGTGTAAGGAGATTGATTTCTCAAGCCTTAAGTTTGTTGCGATAGGCGGCTCCGCGGTCTCTGTGGCGGACAAGAGAAGGTATTCGGAGTTTCTTAAGGAACACGGCGGAGGCGAAGTGACCATCTTAAACGGCTATGGAGTATCGGAACTTGCAGGAGCCTGCTGTCTGTCATCTCCGGATCTTGATGATGGATCGATAGGTTATCCATTACCGGGAGTAAATGTAAGGCTCTACGACGAAGAGTCGGAAAGCTTTATTCCAGCCTCTCAAAAGCCCGCTGAGGGTGTAATGTATCTGAATTCCCCATTTATTGCAACTACTGAGCTTGATGGAAAAGAGATACTGAAGGCAGAGTATATTGATGATGAACCCTACATATGCAGTAACGATATAGTGAAGGTTGAGACGGACGGAAGGATAGTGTTTCTCGGAAGGGCCAACCGATACTTTATAAATGAAGAAGGCAGAAAATATGAATCGGGCAGGGTTGAGACAGAGATTGCAAGACAGGAAGGGATCTGCAGCTGCTGTGTGGTTCCCGTTTATGTCAAGACAACCCATGACAATATTCCAATGCTGTGTGTTCAGCCGCTAAAGACAGAGGGAAAGCCGCAGGAAACGGTAATAAAGGCTTTGAAACAGGTTTTTGTGGTGGAGAGGACTCTTCCTGAAGATTATATTCCGCTCCGGGTCATGATCGCACAGGAGCTTCCGAGAAACGGAAACGGCAAAACAGATCTGTATAAGATCGAACGCGGAGAGGTGGAAGGAGAGATATTTACTGTTGAAAATGTGAGGACCATAAACCATCTTAAAGGCTTTAAGCTCAAGCCCTATAAGGAAGGACGGGCTGACATGATAAAGGAAGTGTTTGACGATATTTCAAAAGAAATGAAGAGCAATCTTCAATTTAATAAAAATAATTATAATAATGAAAGGTGGGATAGTAGCAATATGAACAACTTGAATTCAGCAAAGAAGGTGTTTGAAGGCTTTAACAGCATGAACCGTATGGGAATGCAGATGATGAACAATATGATGGGAAAGATGGGCAACATGCAGTGCAGTATGCCCGGTTTCCAAAATATGATGCAGGGAGCTCAGAATATGATGCCTTTATTTCAGAATATGATGCCGGACTGCCGTAATGTGATGCAGGGTTTTAAGGAGAATGCGGGTAACACGGCTAACAATATGGGTCCCGTTATGCAGAAGCAGATGAGTTTTATGATGGAGAACATGATGGAGATGAATCAGATTGCCATGGATACCATGCAGAAGATGTATGACCAGCAGTGTAAGATGATGAACCGGTTCTTTACGTCAATGCAGATGATGTCGGACTGCATGGATATTGATAATTCCAAAGACAGCCGGGAAGCGCAGGAGGATAACAAAGAGGCAGCAGCTAATGCAGAGCAGGATAGTACACCGGGACCCGGGAACAAGACTGCGGCTGCAAGAAAGAGCAATACAAGAACGGCGGCAAAGAAACCGGTAAAAAAGTCTGAGACAAAACAGACAGAAGAATGAATAACGACGAATACATTAAAACAGAAAACAGAATAAAAGACGGCAGTATAAATGAACAGAGTATCTGGAGCTGTGTAAAAGAGAGAAACTCATACAGTGTCGACAGTCTCCTGCGGACTGCCCTGATCGATTGCACAAGGGAGTATACCTACCGGCAGATGTTTGCCCTGTGGGATAAATATGCCGGGGTATTCTCGGCCTTGGGAATGACAGAAGAAAACGGTTCCCGGGTGGGAATTGCCGGAACCATATCCGCGGAGCCGCTGTTTGCTTTTTATGGTCTCAACATGACAGGGGTATGTGTATCCATGCTATCATATCCTGATTTTCTGCCCTCAGGACAGTGGAAGAAAATGGTGGAAAGAGAAAAGCTCACAGATCTGTTGCTGTCGGATATCATGATATCTCCCGAAATGTGGCCGGATATCCTGGCCGCCAAAGAGAAATTCGGGATAAGGAATATCATACTGCTTCATTCGAAACTCGGCGGACCGTGTGCGGGTCCTGCTGAGCTTATCTACAACGAAGTCAATTATCACCGGCTAAAAGGTCTTTCCGGGGTTGTCTATATGGATGATCTGTTGCGAAGGTATGATCATTTCCCTGTACAATACGGTTCGGGTAACCCGGATAAGATTGCTGTGATAACCCACACCTCGGGCTCCACCAAGGGGATCAGAAAACCTCTTCCGTATGCGGAACGGTCTGTAAATGTGACTGCATACAACATGGGGCCCAATATTCATGCTCTGGGCGGTGATAAAGAAGGAAAGATGCAGTACAGGTATATCCCAAGCTTTGATTTCAGTTCCTTTCTCTGTATGTGCGGGGTGGTAAATTCCGGTCTGGCAGCTTCCGAATGCGTGGTTCTTACCTTCTTCGGCTTCATGCATCCCAAGTTCATAAGGGCTGTTAAATACTATAACATTGATGTGATGCTTGTATCGGGCTTTATGGTGGATAACTGGATCAAAAAGGAAGACGACGAGGATATTGATCTTTCATCCGTTAAGATATTCTCATGCGGAGGCTCATACATTTCGGTGGACAGGCTTAAGAGATACTACGAATTTGTCAGAAAGCATGGTTATGATGGTGACATCATGCGCGGTTACGGAATGTCGGAAACCGGAGGAGCCGAACTGACGGTTCCCATGGGCTGCATGGATGATATTCTGGGCTTTCCGACACCTAAAGAGAACTTCCTTGTCAGGGATATGGAAGACGATAATTACTATACTGCAGATGATGGGGTGAGAACCGGAACAATGTATGTAGCGTCGGACTCACTGTGCACGAACGAGTTGGACGGAGAAGTGCTGTTTGAGTATACCGTGATAAACGGAAGGAATTATCTGTGTTCCAACGATCTTGTACGGGTAAATGAGGACGGAAGCTTTTCCTACGCCGGCAGGGCGGACAGGTTCTTTGTAAACAATGAGGGTGTAAGCTTCGATGCGGGAAGAGTTGAGGCTGCCGTATCAAAGTATGAGGGTGTTGAAAAGTGTGCGATCGTGCCTGTTCTGGACAAGAGGATCCACGATACTGTACCGGCGCTCTATCTGGTTCCGGACAGCAGTATAAGCGATGGTGCACAATTGGCAAGAAAGGCCTTGCTCCATGCTTACATCGACATGGATATCGTAAAGAACAGCGTTCTGCCGACACAGTTGATCCTTGTGAAGGATATTCCCTGCAATTCAAACGGCAAGATTGATGTATTCAGGATTACCAGAGACCGGCTTAAGGGTGAGGCCTACGATATAGTTCCCGTGAAGGAATCCGGCATTCTGACAGATATTGAGGTAAATCACAATAATAAGAACGGCAGTATAACAGCAGGTACTCTGCCGGAGGGAATGGAGGGAAGGTCTGCCTTCAATCTCTATGATCTCTTTAATTCCTAAGTCTTTTAAATGCCTGCAAAAATACAGTCAGGAGAGTATGAAAATATGTTTGATGATCCCGTTAATGATAAAGATTATTTCAAGGAGGTACCCGATCGGGAAGAAAACGGTAATCCCATGGGTATGATGGATAAAATGAACATGCCGGATCCTATGAATATAATGAATCCCATGAATATGATAAATCCCATGAACATGATGAAACCAATGGAATTTATGCAGCAGGCTTTCTTAATGCAACTGCAGTTCATGCATGATATGACAGAGATGCAGATGCAGTTTATGCGGAGTATGGGTAATCTTATGAAACCAGAGAATAGTCATATGGACTCTGGCTCCTTCGGAGCAACCTCATGCCCTATTGACGGAGATATGAATTATGACATGCCTGCAGCAGATGCGGTAAAAGCTCCGACAGCACCGGAGGAAGGCTTTAAACTGGGCAATCTTACCGTACCGCCCGAATTGCTGAAGAAGCTTCTTCGGATGGATATGTCACCTGAAAACCTGGAAAAGCTCCGGAAGGTTCTGGATGTGGTACTTAGTTCGATCCCGGGACAAAAAGAAGATTGATCCCGGGTTGGAGGTAAATATGGACATACAAGATGGATTGGGGAAAACAATAAAACGGGAAATCGTGAGGGCTATGCTTGAGCGGATCCAGAGTATGGATATTAAGAAGTCCATGGCCATGTTCGGTGCAAAGGAGCCTGTTACCTACAGTGATGTAAAAGAAAATCTTAATGTGGCTTATGTGAACAGGGATGAAGTCGCACTTGCAATGGATATCTTTGAACCAAAGGCAGAGGAAGGAACAGAGCTTCCGGTCATAATGGCTATCCACGGCGGCGGGTTGTTCATGGGAGACAGAGGGTTGGAAAGGTCTTATTGCCGAATGCTGGCTCACAAGGGTTATCTGGTTTTTTCGCTTGAATACAGACTTGCCCCCAAGGCAAATCTTTGTGAGCAACTGGATGATGTGTGTGCGGGACTTGATCATGTCGGTAAGATGCTTGTTGACTATGATGTTGACTATGGCAGGATATTTCTGGTGGCTGACAGCGCGGGAGCTTATCTGGCCGCCTATGTCACTGCTATGCACGAATCGGTAAAGCTTCAAAATGCCATCGGACATAAGCCTTCCAGAATGGTATTTGCGGCTGTGGGCTTTATCAGCGGAATGTTCTATACCAAAAAGAAGCTGCAGGAGCAGATATACGGTAATAAGAGGTATGATAAGAGCTTCTTAAAGTTTATGAATATCGAACATCCCGAGATAATTAATAATATTCCTCCGGCCTTTCTTATAACAAGCTGCGGCGATACCTTCAATAATTTCTCAATAAGATTTAACAGGGCTTTGAAAAAGAACGGGAGGATATCAAGGCTTATTTATCTTGGAAACGAAGAGCTGCAGCATATATTCCCCATCACGGTTCCGGAGCATCCGAGAAGCATCGAGGTTACTGACAAAATGCTTGAGTGGTTTGAGGAGCGGGCGGTGTTAAGGCAGGAGGAATACAAAAAAGAGGCTGAAATATCAAAGAAACGTGACAGGCAGGCGGAGAGTATTTCCGCCGGGGAATTCAGTAATATGAAGGTATGGAGAAGTGTCAGGGATAAGATGTGCTGTTATGAAGGCGCACTTGACCGCACAGCCATCATAGACTGTACGACGGAATACACTTATGAGCAGATGTACAGTGAATGGGAGCACTATGCGAGAGCGTTCTCCGCTCTTGATATATGCTGTGACAACAATTCGAGAGTTGCCCTTTGCGGTGTTATTTCGGCTGAGAGCATTTTTGCCTTGTTCGGACTTAATATGACGGGAGCAGAGGTGTCCCTGTTTTCCTATCAGGATTTCCTTCCGGGAGGAAGGTGGAAGACCATGATAGAGGATGAGAAGATCACGGATCTGATCATTGCGGATATTATGGTGACGCCTGAAATAAGGCAGGAGATCGAGAATATCAGGGATAAATCGGGACTCCGTAATGTCATTTATATACATTCGCTTATGGGAGGCCCTGCAGTCGGTCCGGCAGAGCTGACCTACAATGAGATCAACTATCATATGCTGAAGCGGACACCGGGGGTTGTTTTCATGGATGAACTTCTGGCTGCCTACAGGTATACTCCTGTAAAACGCGATGAATCGACAGGAGACCGGCCTGCATTTATCCTTCATGCCAAAGGAACGTCCGACAGAACAGAAAAGCCGCTTCAATTTACGGATAAGGATTTCAATGATCTGCTGAATGCAGTTCCCAAGGGAATGCACAGCTTCATTAAAGGCTCTGATGACGGAAGACCATTGAGGATACTTCTGCCTTTTGACTTTAGCTCTGTCATGTCATTAAGTGCCGGGCTGTGTCTTGCCCTTTGCGCGGGTGACACTGTTGTTACGACTTATTTTGGTTTCATTCACCCCAAGTTCGTAAGGGCTGTCGGATACTACAATGTCTCTGTTCTTATGATGAACGGATTTATGTTGGATAAATGGCTTGACATAACGGACATGGACAGCATTGATTTCTCATCCTTAAAGATTGCGGGAATGACCGGGGGAAATGTCTCTTCCGAAAAGATGGATATCTATAACGAATTTCTTAAAATGCACGGTTTCAAAGACCTTATAAAGGAATCATTTGATCCGTTAAACATCAGTGAGTTCGCAGGTCCTTCGTTTGCGGAACCCTCTGATGATCCTGCCTTCAACGTTTTTGATCTGTTCAATGCTGATGATCCCTTTGAAGGCTTCGACCCCTTCAGACCATGGAAGATGTTTATGCCGCAAAGGAAATCCGGCGAGGGTTTTAAGATGCCTGAGATACCTGAAGATCTGAAAAAGAGCATGCTCAAGTACGGCAACAGGATAGCGGGTATTCCAAACGGAAGACGGTGGATCGACCATGATTATACCTCTTGAAGGCTACATTTAAAAATGGTATATTTCTATTCAGACGATCAAAGATGTTAGGAGTTTACAATGAATAAGAAAAAGATCTTTTCGGCTGAAAATGTGAAATATATGATGTTGGCGGTTCTTGCAGTCCAGCTTGTCTTTATTATCTGGATCAACCTGTTCAAATGCTATGATTTTGTTGAGCATGATGCTTCCATGCTGTACAGCCACACAATACATATGTGGGAGCAGAAGAAGCTGGTCATACCCCATTATCAGGAAGAGACTTTCTTTCATCTTGATACCTCCTGTATCCTGGCTCTTCCCATTTACGGGCTGACACACGATATTTTCCTGTCTTACGGAATAAGCAATGTCATTTTCCTGTTCCTGACTCTTATTGTAATGAACGATCTGCTGAAGCGTCTGAGGGTCAGGGACGTATACCGTTATGCCGGATTGCTTCTATATATAATACCTTATCGTCTTGGCCTGGCTCAGTATCTCAATATGCTGTTTTTCGAATGCAGCTTCTACAACGTCTGCATAATGGTGACGATGCTGGCCATAGATCTGTTTCTTTATAAGCGTCCCGTGGATGCGGATAAGAAAGAAAGTGTCCGTTATTATTCGATGCTTGTTATCTATACACTGCTCACGGTACTTACCGCCTTCTCGAGAGGAACGTACACGATGCTTGTTGCGCTGCTTCCGGCGATGTTTTGTTATGCGCTTGAGGTTATCCTGTCACCCGAAGGATTGCGTCATATAGAGAGATCGAAGATCGGTGTGATCGTTATTACCTTTGTGTCGTATGCCATAGGAATGGGTTACGCGGGATACAAGGGCTTTGAGCCTAATAAAACAGGGTACGAGCTTGTATATGTCAGAGATCTTGTCGATAACTTTATTGATGTTATATGGGGACATTTCTGTATCTTTATCGGGTTGACGAATCCGGAGGTATTTACTAAGGATGGTATTTTCCAACTGATCCTTCTTGCATTCGCGATCCTGGTCATCATATTGCTGATCTTCAATCTAAAGCACGCATTCAGGGATGAGCCTTATTCCAATGCACTGAGATATCTTACAATAATATATCTGTGGAACTGCGCCATATGCGGTCTTACTGACTGTTCCAACAGTGAGTGGGGCTTTCCCGAAAGATATCTGCTCCCCGGATTTGTACCGCTGCTGATCTCGGCACCCATTATGCTTACGTATATGGAGAAGATCAGGCGGGATCTTCTGCGGCAGTGCGCATATCTTGTCGTATCCGTTCTTACGTTTCTCACACTCTGTGTCGCAAATATCAATGCCATGGAGAAGATATGGCAGACTGCGGTTGACCTGCAGGGGATAAAAGAGGTCCTTTCGTATGCGAGGGAAAACGGGATCGATACCGTGTTCTTTGTTAACGATTTCAATGCGGCGCTTATTTCGCGAAGCCTGGATCCGTCGCTTCATGTGGCTCCCCTTGATAAAATGCCTGACGGAACCATTATTATCAACACAAGAGAGGATTATGCCAGTGCTCATGACAGAGGCAGCTATTCGGATGAAAATATCCTTGCAATGACCTGGTACGAGCAGCCCGAGGATGTTTTCAGTGATTATCAGTTGAGCTCCTATCAGTATGTGGGAGATGTCAAGGACTACCATCTTTACCGGGCGGGAAGCAATAAGTTCGATGATATGTCGGGCTTTCCGATAGATGATCATCACATTTACAAAACCACGGATTTCTGTTATTCTCCGGGATATCAGGCAACAGGCAACATTGATCTGTACGGTTATCTTGAAACTACGGGGAATGACGATTATGCACTGCTAAGTCCTTATCTGGATGCTCCGTATGATACATGCACGGTTACACTGACATATGAGACAGGACATAAAATGGCAGAAGAAGGGACAGAGGATGACGAAGGCGATCGTGTTATCGGCAGGCTGGTACTGCTTGATGCAGAAAACCGGGAAATAAAGTCGGAAGATTTAAGGAGCGGAAGTGAAACGGCTTTGGTAACTGCCGATCCCGGGCAACCGTGTTGCGTCGGTGTATATATCAACAAGGATGAAAAAGTCACACTGTGTCGGATTGATTTTGAGATGGCGGAATAAAAAATATGCTTTATTACAGAGTCAGGGGACATTTCTCTTGACTCTTTTTTATTTTTTAAGTAAAATTTATAAGATATGTGGACCTTTTTGGTCCTTTCGCAAGTCTTATACAAGTGGAGGAATATTTTCTTTATCCCGATACAACAGTATATAGTGTAATCGTTGTTTGCTTTCATAAGGAGAGAAAAATGAGAGGAAGAAGACAGGTAAAATCAATCGTAGCAATGATAGCCCTGGTTGCCATGCTGTTTGAGAACACATACAGCGTTACGGCTTCGGTTATCGGGGAACCGCAGGTATTGTCTGATGAGGTACTGACCACCTCCGATACACAGGAAGAGGATGCGGTCATTACCGTCAATGACAATGATACCGAGGTGATCACGGAAGGTGATGCAGGAGGCGGAACCGATGTGATTTATGAGGATATTTCCAACGCCTCTGATGATACTGTTATCGAGGACAGGTCGGGAGATCTTATCGATCCTGCGGTTTCACAGGTCAGCGTCCGGAGTGACGGCTTTACCGTGGAGGGTATGGATGAGATAGCTCTGTATGTCAATACCGACCGGATGAACAGCAGGGATTCCTTTGCCATAAATATAGAAGGAACTGCTTCGGCCGTTTATGACGGTGTGCTTGACGGAACGCTGTACAAGAGCAGCAGCGGTGTTTATCGCATCAGCGGAATGAACGGTGACAGGCTTACAATAAAGGCTGCAGGTCTGTTTGAAGGGATGACTGCGGAATATAAGCAGAGGAGTGACGGTAATATACAGATCACGCTTATTTCGGCAGATGCACCTGCAATTGAAAAGAAACTGGCTGTTTCTGACAGCGGATACGGGATCAAGGGTTCGGGTTATGATGATATAACTCTGACGCTTGATTCTTTTGCTCTAAAAGACAATACCAGATTCAACATTTACGTTGATACGAAAGCAGATGTCAGATATAACGGTGACAGGGTCAGTGACGGAGTGATTACGGCCATTTCGAAGACGACATCGGAAATAAGACTCTCCAACCTGAACAATGAAGCATTTACGATATATATCAAGGGACAGAATACAGCAAAGGTAAAAGCGGAGTATTCGATAGAATCCAAAGAGAACGGTGCAGTCGGTGTGGTTCTTTCGCTCAGCGATGAGGATGTTGATGTGGAAGGTGTCGAATCTGAAGATACAGAGGAAGAAGAGGAGGCAACAAAGCGTGAATACAGCTATTCCGATGCCGATGTTTCGGTTGTTGCAACGCTTCAGTATCCGGAAGCAATCCCCGATGATGCAGATTTCGTGGTCACGAAGGTAACTTCCGATACGCAGGGATACAATTATGATGCGTATATGCAGGCACTTAACAACAATGCCGGCAGGATCACGGGCGATGACGAGGCATCATTTGATGACTCGGATGTGTTACTTTACGATATTGCATTCTACGTAACGGATGAAGACGGTAACAGAGTAGAGCTTCAGCCGGAAGAGGGTACGGTACGTATCAGCATAAGATTTAAAAAGGATCAGCTGAAGGAAGAGCTTGCGGCACAGGAAGATGCGGATGTAAAGGTAATCCACCTTCCGTTAACCGATGGTGCAAAAGAAGGCGCTGACACAACAGCAGATGCTACCGATATTTCCGCATCGGATATTAAGGTCGAAGTAGTCAGTGACTCAACTTCGGTATCAAACGAGAGTACCGATTTCACACTTTCGGATTTCTCGGTCATCGGTCTGACGGCGGACGGAAAGATGAAGCCCGGATCGACGGAAACGTTCAAGAGCGTGCTCGGCAATGCAAGTATGTACGGTATAGTTGCCAATGAAATGACTCTGGGAGGACATCTTGAGTCCAATTTCGCTACCGGTAAGCTTAACGGAAATGCCGATGTTCAGGCATGTAAGAATGATGGCGGTAACCCCGGCGTTACCTATATCGGTGAGTATACCGGAAGTAATTTCAAGATGAATAAGAACGGTAACCAGTCTACTGTGCTTATTTACACAACCGAAGATGCAAAGAATAAATTCGGATTCAACATGCTCAGTGAGAGCGGGAATTCGGCAAATGGTATAAATATTGACACTGCATCCTATACGGCCGACGATATCAAGGGTCTGGTTTCCGGCATGGTGAGCCAGGCTTCGAGCAAGTCATCACAGCTTGCGGATGAAAATGCATATTCATTTTCGAGTGCTGCCAAGATAGGCAATGCAACAAGCGTTATAGATCTTAAAAAGAACGGAAGCGGTAAAGGAACCTACTATATTAATTTCGGAGAGGGTGAGTACGCAAATGCAAGGATGCTCGAGCTCATACTTGATGAAGGGCAGAATATCGTATTTAATATTCCCGACAGTGAGGTTAACTTCCAGCAGTACAGGATAACCATCGGAAATAAGACATGGACAACATCGGGTAATTCAGATGAGGATCAGATCTGCCAGACGGTTATTTTCAATTGTCCGAATGCCACGAAGGCAAGGACCGTGTCTCCTGTTGCCGGTACCTTCGTAGTTCCCAATGCGGATTTCGCAACACAGAGTGTTTCCGCAGGATGGGTAATTGCCGATACGATATCCAATATAGGTGGTGCTGAGTGGCACTGTGTATGGCATGATATGCCTCCCGCTACAGGAAGTAATGTTGTTATCGAGGCTCAGAAGACGGTTGATTACAAGACACCGAACTCCGACCAGAAGTTCTGGTTCGATCTTTATACATACGATTCGAAGACGGGCAAGGCTACACTCATCCAGTCAAAGCAGAACAACGGAAGCAGTATAGTATTCGATAAGCTGTATTTCGGAGAGGAAGGCATATACGAATACAAGCTTTCCGAGCGTGAGGCGGAAGACAGCTTTGTTCACGATCCGTATGATTACTATATTACCTATGAGGTTAGGCTTGATCAGAGAGCCAACCAGTATGTAGTCGTTAATAAGACCGTAACAAAGAAGAACCGCATGCATGACGGTGAAGATGCGGTTACAACGAAGTGTTCCAACGCATCCATAAGTTTCAACAACCAGACAAAGGCCAAGATACCTTTTGATTTCTCGATTACCAAGCTGTTCTATCAGAATGATGGTACGGATTGGGATGCCAAGAGGCTTCTTGACAATTTTAACGGCTATGGTGCCGACTGGCCGGACGGAGCAATATTTAATTTTGATATTGTAAGCTTTGACGGAGGAAGTACCAACTCCGGCATTAGGCTTGATCCGCCCATGCCTCAGAAGAGAAGAGTGACTCTTACAAAGGATAAGAGAACAGATACCTTCGGAAGAGTATATTTCGAGGCTGATTTCAATGAGCGTAATTACGGAAACTGGGAGAAATATTACGATAACGGGCTCAGATCGTGGGTATATTCCAAGACATATATGTATAAGGTGACCGAAGAAATACCCGATGAAGCGGACAGGGTACCCGGGGTTCAGTATACCGACAGACCCGTATACATCAAGCTGTTTGTGGAATCATATTGGGACAACTCTGATAACAGCGCAAAGGTACGTATTAACGGAAGAGCATCATACGTAAATGACAACAGTATTAAGGGACAGGAATGTTTCCCTATAGGTGATGCCGATCTTGAATTTGTGAATGCATATTATCCGGGATCTCTTAAGATCAAGAAGGTTGTTACCGATAACAGCGGCGCTGTTGTTGATAACAGTGAGGATTTCAATGTTGTAGTATACAGAAAGACTGCATCGGGCACCAAAGTATATTACGGAACGGACGGAACCGCTTATCCCAATGTGCATACGGAGACGGTCAAGGGTAACAGCGAGATAAGCTTCGATCCTCTTCCGGTAGGATTTACTTACTATGTTTTTGAGACAGATGAATACGGCACCGAGATCACGGGTGACGGTACCGAATACATTGTTACATATAACGGACTTGAAGCAGGAAACAGTGTTTCATTAAAGGCCAAATGCAGGAACAAGGAAGTTGTCATCACCAATAAGAGACAGAACGGAAAGATCAAGCTTATCAAGTATGACGGCGAGAACCGGGATAAGCTTGCAGGTGCCGAGTTCGCATTGTTTAAGGACGGAGAGCGCTATCCCGATGACAATACTGTTTATACAACGGATGATGAGGGCTCGATCCTTGTGGAAGACCTTCCGTGGGGAACCTATTACTTTGTAGAGACCAAGGCTCCCAATGGCTATACACTTCCCGAGGGTGATGCTGCAAAGACCGAATCGAAGACTATCGATGCATCGACCGTTAACGAGCTCATCGTTATCGAGATGAATGATGATAAGATAAAGGGCGACCTTATACTGTACAAGGTTGATGACAAGGACAACAGGCTTGCCGGTGCAACCTTTACCCTTTACAGCTCGGATGAGCTCAAGGATACGAAGGCAGCAGTCAGAACATCCGGCTCAAACGGAAATTATAAGTATGATGAGAAGGGAGAAGTTCAGACTCTTACGGTTAATTCCGAGGGTGTACTTAATGTTACAGGACTTCCTTTCGGAACATACAGGATAACCGAGGAAGCTGCTCCGGAAGGATATAACAAGGCAGATGGTGACCAGGCCTTTGAGATAGGCAAAAACAAAGCTGTAGTGGAGTTGTGGTTTGTCAACACTCCTATTAAGGCAAATGTTGAGTTTATCAAGGTAGATGCTGATGATAAGCCTCTTAAGGGTGTTACATTTGTACTCAGCCGTAAGATAGACGGTGAGTATAAGGAGATTACCAGCTCGGTTTCCGGATTTGACGGACATGTACGTGTAGAAGGTCTCGGAAAGGGTGAATACTACTTCAAAGAGACTGTTCCGGAAGGATATGAAGCAGAACAGACCGATTTCTACTTCGAGATCACGGAAGCGGATGACGGAAAGACCATAACACTTCCCAATATCAGGAAGAAGATAGACGGTTTTGCAGCAGTTGTTAACACTCCTCTTAAGGGCAGGGTTGAACTGTTCAAGTATGAATTGAGGAGCGGAAAGAAGCTCGGCCTTGACGGCGCTGAGTTCGAACTTTACAGCTATAAGGGAGACAGTAAGCAGCAGATAGGCAAGACCTATACAACAAATGATAAGGGTATTATCGAGGTCGGCGGTCTTGACTGGGGAACATATTACTTTACAGAGACCAAGGCACCCGAGGGATTCAACCCCGTTACCGATCCTGTTTACTTTGAGATAACCAAGGAAGACAGCGCTGCAAATAAGGCAGCACGTGTAGAGGTTGAGAATACTCCGATCAAGGGTTATGTAAGCCTTGAGAAGGTTGACAAAGAGGATAATAAGAAGAAGCTGAGTGATGTAACGTTCGACCTCTACGCAGGAACACCCGATGCACCCGGCAGTCTTATAGGAACTTACATGACAGCTAACGGTGAAATAAGTGAGAGTACCGTTGGCACACTTGAGTACGGCAGCTATTTCTTCCGTGAGAGGGAGACGATCAAGGGCTACATATTAAGCGAAGAGCCTTATCCGTTTACGATAAGCGAGCAGGATCAGCATATAAAGATTTCTGCCGTGAATGAAAGATTAAAGGGCAGGGTAACGCTTGAGAAGTATAATTCCAACAGGAGTGAGAAGCTTGACGGAGCAGAGTTTGATCTGTATAAGAGTCCCGAGAACTGGGTTCAGTCACTGGGCGCTCTCCTCAACTTCAACAAGGTTGGTTCGTATGTGACCGCAAACGGCGGAGTCATTACGGTTGAAGGCCTTGAGTGGGGTACATATTACTTTGAGGAGACCAAGGCTCCCAAGGGCTTTATCAAGAGTGACGAGAAGTATGTATTTACAATAGATGACAGTCATCTCGATGAATCGCTTACCTATGACAGAGGTGTTCCGAACACGGAGGATACCGGTGCCATCAAGCTTATCAAGGATGACGGTGAGGGAAACAAGCTCGCGGGAGCGAAGTTCGAGCTTTATAAGGACGGTGTACGTTATCCCGATGAAACCAAGGATTATACCACAGATGACAAGGGCGAGATATTTGTCGAGAACCTTGAGTGGGGTACCTATTACTTCATAGAGACAGAGGTTCCCGAAGGTTTTGAGATGCCCGAGGGTGATGAGGCTAAGACCGAAAGTGTTGTCATCGACAGGAATTCAACGGTTCAGGATGTTAAGTTCCATGTTATCGAGGTAAGTAATAAGAAGATTTACGGTGAGCTTGATGTAATTAAGGTTGACGGCAATGACAATGAGCTTGAAGGTGCGGAGTTCAGTCTCGTACAGGTGGTTGACGGTGTTGAGAAGAATGTGGTTCTTGACGGAGACAACGGCAGTTACACATACAACAAGACCTCATCCCTGGGAGCTTCACTGACAAGGCAGAACCTTGTTACGAACGGAGCAAGACTGTCGGTGACCGGCCTTCCTTGCGGGAAATACCGTGTATACGAGGAGAAGGCTCCCAAGACTTTCAATAAGGCTGAGGGATATTACGAGTTCTCGATAAATGAGCAGGGACAGCATATAGAATACAGATTTGTGAACCTTCCCGTAAGTGCGGGAGTTGAGTTCATCAAGGAGAATGTAGACGGTCAGAAGCTTGAAGGAGCTGTATTTAAGCTGTATAAGTATACGGATCCCGAAAAGAAGACTACAGCAGATCTCGGAACTGCTACATCTGACAGTGACGGTATCGTGAAGAGGATGAATCTCGGTACGGGTTTATACTACTTCAAGGAGATCAAAGCTGCAAAGGGTCATGTGCTCTCAAACAAGCTTTATACCTTTGAGATAACCGACAATGACCAGGGCAAGACAGTTACACTTGACAATGCGGACAGAAGTGAAGCCGACGGCAAGGGTATTGTCATAAATGAAGAGGGTAAAGGAAAGGTTAGGCTGTTCAAGGCAATCGAGGGTACAAACGACGGACTTGAAGGAGCTGTATTTGATCTGTATAAGAACGGTGATTCGGCACCGGTCATCAAGGATCTTAAATCGGATGCGGACGGATATGTTCGTGCAGGCGGACTGGACTGGGGCGTATACTACTTCAGGGAGACCAAGGCACCCGAAGGATTTGCACTTGATGATAAGACCAGATATTCATTTGAGATAAATGCAGACAATGTATTTGAAGAGGTTGCTGTTGATCTTAAGGGTAATGAGC
Organism: uncultured Lachnospiraceae bacterium; assembly: GCA_946623875.1. Taxonomy (GTDB): domain Bacteria; phylum Bacillota; class Clostridia; order Lachnospirales; family Lachnospiraceae; genus UBA2868. The sequence goes on from CAMORO010000040.1 coordinate 18,097, forward strand.
TTCGTGCAGACAATACGCCCATTATAGGTCAGGCTGATCTTAAGAAGGTGAACAGCGTAACCGATAAGCCGCTTGCAGGCGCAGTGTTTGCACTCTACCATGCTGATGGCAAGGTGGTAGCGGGTTATGAGAAGATGATCACGGATGCCAAGGGTATGATCACCACCAGGCAGGATCTTAAGGCAGGAAGTTACTACTTCAAGGAACTTGAGGCTCCTACAGGCTTCATTAAGAGTGATGAGAAGTACGACTTCACCATAGATCAGAGCAACATGGGTACTCTGGTACATGCAGGCGAGTACGGAGTGGCTGTAAATACGCCGATCTACGGAAAGGTTGAACTGTACAAGTATGCCAAGGATGATGATGACAAGACTATTGACCTTTCGGGAGCTGAATTCGAGCTCTATACAAGGAAAACAGTTCTTGGACTTAATGTGGATTCGAAATACAGAGAGGAAGCATACACTACAGACGGAAAGGGTATAATAAGTGTATCCGGTCTTCCGTGGGCTACCTATGTATTTAAGGAGACCAAGGCTCCCGCAGGTTATGAGAATGATAACGCCGAGATCGAATTCGTCATTGATGAGAACAGGCTTGATTATACCGGCGAATACAGGCTCTCACATGAGAATAAGCCTGTAAAGGGTAAGGTTAAGCTCATTAAGTATTACGCTGTTGACGGACAGAGAAAGGGTACACTTGAAGGTGCTTCGTTCAGGTTCTATAAGCTTAACGGATCTGAAAGCACGGAAATAAAGAATGCAGATAATGATGGGCTGTATTTCACAGATAAGAACGGTGAAATAACGATCGGTGATCTTGATTGGGGAACATACTACTTCGAGGAGATTTCCACACTTGAAGGCTTTGCAATGCCTGAAGAGACCAAGTCGGGATTACTTGTGATAAATGCAGAGAATGTGGAAGACAGCATCAAGACTCCGCTTACGGCTGAGATCACCAATGAGAAGATATACGGCAATGCTGAGCTCCTCAAGGTTGATGATGACGGAAATGTGCTTGCGGGAGCAGTATTTGAACTGTATACCGCAGATGGTAAGAAGCTCGGAGTTAAGGGCAGCGACGGAATATACACATATGACGAGGAAGGTAAGGTTACCTCGCTTACAACACCTGCAAACGGCAGGATAGCGGTTAAGCAGCTTCCGTACGGTTCATATTACTTCAAGGAGATCGCACCTCCTCCGGGATACAACCTTAATCCCGCACATATTAACTTCAGTATAGTAAGCAATCAGCCCGCGAAGGCTGAGGCACAGGTCACCAAGACCTGCATTAACTCCAAGGTTCAGGCACATGTAAGCTTCATCAAGGCAGACACATCTGCAGACAAGCCTCTTGAGGGTGTTGTATTCAGACTGTACAAGGATGGCGCGGGAGAAAACGGTGCGGATCTTGAGATATCTGATGTGACATCGGATGCAAACGGCGTTGTGGGATACACCAATCTCGGAGTCGGTAAGTATCACTTCGAGGAGATCAGTACTCCTTACGACGCATATATGACAAGTGATGATGAGCTTGATTTTGAAATAACTGCAGCCGATAACGGAAAGACAGTTAAGCTCCTTCATGTAAAGGACAATACTGTTATAAACACACCGAAGAGCGGTAAAGTGGAACTGACCAAGTATTACCGTGTAAACGGAAACAGGAAGGGCACTCTTGCAGGAGCAATATTCGAGCTGTATAAAGTTGATGACAAGGGTAACAGCTCTAAGCTTGGAGAGTACACGGTACCCGCAAACGGCAAGCTTACGGTAGGCGATCTTAAGTGGGGATCATACTACTTTAAGGAAATCTATGCACCTAACGGATATTACTTTGATCCGGATAAGGAATATACATTCAGGATATCCGGTGAGAACATTAAGAAGGTTCAGCTTATTGAAGTTGACAATGATCAGCTTACAGGTTCCGTAGAAATCGAGAAGCTTGACAGTGTTGACAAGAAGGGGCTGGAAAATGTTACCTTCGATCTCTATAAGGATTACGGAACAAAGGAGCAGTCGACAATAGCCGGGCTCATTACGGATAAGAGCGGTAAGGCAGGTAAAGACGGGCTGCTGTGGGGTAACTACACGATCATTGAGACCAAAACATCAGAGGGTCACGTGATCAATACTACTGCACATAACTTCGTGATCAACGGAGATAACCTTACCAAGTCATTTACCGGTGTTGATGCCATCCTGAACGACAGGATACAGGGTTATGTGGAACTTCTCAAGAAGGATGGAGAGACCAAGAAGCCCATGGAATCGGTACAGTTCGATCTGTACAAGGGTACGAAGGTAAAGAGTGAGCATGTAGGTACCTACATCACAAATGCAAACGGTAAGCTTACGGATGAAAAGGGAAGTGAGAAGATCGGACCTCTTGATTACGGTACGTATTATTTCGAAGAGGTTACACCCGAAGGATATGAGCCGCTTGATATGGATCTTTCATTCAGGATCGATACGGACGGACAGACCATAAGCTTCGTTGATGACAGAACCGTTTACAATACACCTTTCGAGGGCGGAGTCATCTTAAGAAAGACCGATGAGAACGGTAAGCCTTTGGCAAATGCGGAATTCACTCTGTATGCCGAGACGCCGAGGACGATGGGCCAGACGTTTGCGAAGGGCTTCAAGGACGCTTATGAGTTCGATAAGTACTACACCAACTCAAACGGTGAGTTAAGGGTTACCGGTCTTAAGTGGGACAATTACTTCTTTGTAGAGACCAAGGCTCCCGACGGTTATGAGATAATTGAGCCGGGCAAGAGATATACATTTACGATTGACGGGGATACGGTATCCCAGACCATAAGCATAGGTACCATCAAGAATAAGAAGCTTCCCGGAAGCCTGGAACTTGAGAAGCTTGACAGGGAAAAGGGTACTCCTCTTGTGGGAGCTGAGTTCAAGCTTATCAGGATCGATGCCGACGGTGAGACGGATGTATCATCGCAGTACGGAGCACAGGGCGGAGTATTTGTCACCGGTGCAGACGGTAAGATCACGGTTAATAATGTTGACTGGGGAACATACTTCTTCAGAGAGACCAAGGCTCCGGATGGATATGAGGCAATAAGCGAAACAAATAAGGTTGAGAGCAGCCGTCTTACTGTCAGTGCAGGTAACTGGAATGCTACCGCTAAGATAATGCAGCCGCAGAAGACCAGGGTATACAATGATAAGGGTTACGGTTATGTGAGCCTTAAGAAGGTATTCTTCGGCAAACAGCCCGAGTCACTTGCCGGTGTTGAGTTCGCACTTATTAATGACAGCAAACAGGTTAAGCTCGGAACCTATAAGACTGACGAGGACGGAATCATAACTGCGGATGTGATAGGAAGGCTTGAGTATGGCGACTATCACTTTGAGGAAGTGTCTATACCTGCAGGAAGCAGCTATGTTGTAAGCAGTCTTAAGTTAAGATTTACGATTGATGAGAGTAACAGCATTGAGGAGCCCATACAGTTCACCTTTGTTAACTCACAGGTGAGGGCATCGGTTAAGTTCATAAAGATCGATCCTTTCAGCAATGACAGGATTTCGGATATAAGATTTGATCTTTTCAATGCTGAGAATGATGAGTTCGTAACAAGTGCGGTATCTGATGCACAGGGTATCGTAAAGGTTACAGGACTTCCGATGGGAAGCTACTACTTCCTTGAGAATGCAGAGTCTGCAGCAGCCGCAGGATATGTGGCAACAACAGACAGATACAACTTCGAGGTTACCGAGGATTACATGGTTCCCGAAGGTGAGGAAGAGAAGTTCGTTCCCATATACAAGAACGGAGAGACAATTGAGGCAACAGAGGTTCCCAATTCGAAGGCAAAGGGAAGCATCTGCCTGCAGAAGTTTGGAAAGACCATTGACGGATCGATAGAAAGGCTTGATATAAGCGATGCGGCATTCGAACTGTATAAGAACGGAGAGCTGTTTATGGACAGCGAGAAGCTGGCAGGACTTATTGAAGGCAAGGAGCTGGTTGTTAAGGATCTTGAATGGGGAAGCTACTATTTCAAGGAAACAAAGGCACCTAAGGGATATGCACTTCCCGAGGGCGAGGCGGCTAAGAGCAATAAGGTTGTACTTGATGCTTCTACAGTAAGTGCTTCGCTTACAACACCGCTTATCTGCCAGATAAGTGATGAGAGCATAAGAGTATTTATTTCAAAGAGGACCGTAGGCGGAAGTGAAGAGCTTGCAGGCGCAAGGATGTCCCTGTATGCTGCGGATGATAAGGGCGCAAAGACCGGTGAAGCACTGATCTCATGGACCAGCGGAACCACATCCAGGCTTATTGAGATAGGTGAAGAGATCAAGGATGGTATTCAGGCCGGAAAGTCATATGTAATACATGAAGATATGTCACCTGTAGGCTATGGCCTGAGTGAAGATATCGTCTTCAGCGTAAATGCAAACGGAAGCGTTAAGGCATCCGCCAATGCAGCGGTTGAAGGAAGCGGTAACGGAATGACCGTGATCATGAAGGATGCGCCGCTTAACATATCCATATCCAAGAAGGAAATGGGTACAGACACAGAGCTCAGCGGAGCGGCACTCAGGATCATGGATGGTGATAAGGCCATCGAAACCTGGAACAGTACAGGTAAGCCTCATACGGTTAAGGCTGCACTTACGGCAGGTAAGAGTTACACACTTGAGGAAACGGATCCTCCTAAGGGTTACTATACGGCAGAGCCTATTACCTTCACTGTGAAGGGTGACGGAACAATAAGTATTGTTAAGGATGCATCGGCATCCGCTACAGTAAGCACAGTTCCCACAGCTTCGGGCAAAGCAGCAACTCTTACAATGTTTGACCGCCCGATAAGGGTTGAGATCAGCAAGAAGAGATTAAGCGGTAAAGCCGGTGATTATGTTCAGGGAGCAGAGCTTGCTCTGTATGAAAAGGACGGAGATGAGTTCAAGCAGATATTCTCGTGGGTATCTCCCGAGAGTGGAGCAGTACTCATAGATTACGGTCTGCTTAAGGTTGGCGGAAGCTACAAGGTAGTTGAGACCAAGGCGCCGGCAGGTTATATTAAGGCATCGGATCTGTACTTCACCGTTAAGGATTACTCAGAATTCGAGAAGACAGATGAGAACGGTCTTGTAACCCAGTCTGTAAATGTGTTTGATACGATGATCAAGGCAGTCATCTCCAAGCAGGCAGTAACAGGCGGAGCCGAATTACCGGGTGCTACACTGCAGATAATCGATGATAGCGGCAAGGTGGTTATAGAGTTCAAGTCCGGAGAGAAGCAGACGGTCATCGTGCCTGTTGAAGATGAGAAGAAGCTTTCGGATGATGAGAAGAAGGCATTCTCGAATTACAACATTCTTTTCGGTACCAGATTTGAAGCCGGAAAGTCTTACATCTTAAGAGAGATAACAGCTCCTTACGGATATGCGCTTGCTGAGGATGTAACCTTCAGTATAGACGATAATGGAACAACGGTTCCCAATCCCGTAGTGATGCACGACAAGCCTCTTGAGATACAGCTTTCCAAGAAGGATATAGCAACCGGCGGATACCTTGCAGGAGCTTCACTTGAGTTTTACAATGAAGCAAATGAGAAGGTTGCCGAGTGGGAGAGCGGTGACAAGCCGGTACTTCTCTCGACAAGGAATATAGATGAAGAGGAAGCTGCAAAGTACGCCAAGGTTATAGCAGTCAAGCTGGCCAAGGGTACATACAGGCTGCATGAGGCCAAGGCACCTGAAGGTTATGCGATTGCAGAGGATATAACATTTAAGATCGATGATTCCTGCGTGAAGAGTGACAGCGGTGTGATCCGTGAAGAGTCGATGTATGACTACAGAGAAGGTACCACTGTTATAATAGGTAAGAAGGACTGGATCGCACCTAAGGATAATGCAGGAAATGTTTCACC
>CAMORO010000041.1 GCA_946623875.1 uncultured Lachnospiraceae bacterium
GCAAGAAATATCCCATTACCGTAGATATGCTGTACAGATATCCGAGTCCAAGGCTTCTTGCAGATAATTATTCCGGTATAACAGTATCTTCTTTAAACGATACGTCTGAAATCAGTAACAGATGCAAAAATGAACTCGTTGAAAGAGCACAAAATTTAAAGAAGGAATTTGATAAAAACGAAAAAGCTTATTTATACAGTAACAGCTATTTTTCACTAAATAAAGCGGTACTAGTTGATCCGCTTTTATCACCGTGTCAACAATATACTTTTAAAGAACCCATACAGCCGAACAGGTTATATGAGGCAGTAAATAAGGCCGCCAACAAGTTTCCGTATATGAAAATGTCCGTAGAAAACAAAAAAGGGGAATTTCTTTGTACATTTCATAAGAATGAGAAAAATATTCCTGTATTTTCTTATGACAAAGAGGTTGCATTTGGATCTGAAGAAAATAACGGACATCAAATAATGGTCAAATATAAAGGAAACGATCTTTTCATTTATTGTAATCATGTTTTGACCGATGGATATGGGATCAATATATTTATAAGTGCATTGATTTCCCAATATTTTGGTTACGATGCCGTAAATGAAGTTGATATCACGACTCAACCGGATTATTTTGCCGATCTTATGGAACGCAATCTGCCTGTTTCCGAGAATTATGTTCCAAAGGATTATTATGTGACAGACAGGTTTATTATACCGGAACGGGATGAAAACGACAAATGTTGTATATCAGAAACGTTTTCGATTTCAAGAAGGTTATATGACAATTTTTGCAGGAGGAACAGCATTTCCTCGCAGATTGCAATGTCGATACTGATTTCCGAAGCTATCAGTCGTGTACATCCGGAAAATAAGAATACCATTGTTGTAAGAAGTCCGATCAATACCAGAAATATTTTTGGGATTCCAAATACCTTTCAAAATGCAAGCGTACCGCATATTTTCTTAAATATTGATCCGGAAGAACTGAAAAACAGAGAGTACAGTTCTCTTACAAACAAACTCAGAACAGAGTTTGAAGAACAATACCGGTATGATAATATGGCACAGTTTACGAATCGAATGGCAAACAGAGTCAGAGGAGCCGGAGAAGATGTTATCAGGGAGGATTTGACTTGGTATAAGGGTCATACACAGATTTTTACAAGTGATATGGGTCAGAGCATATCTGATGAGATTTCAGAAAACATAGTGAATATCAGTATGCACAACTCAGTAGCTCCTTATCCTCTGATGTTGTATTTAAGCCATCTGGGAGAAAGAACTATTTTTCAGATGATTAGAGATTTCCGGTCGGATGTATATGTGACTGCGCTTAAGGAAGTAATAAATAGCAGCTTATTCCGGTGACCAGCTCGCCTGTAAATCCTCGACCACAATGTTTTCATCAACCTTGACCACTATCTGATATTCGTCCTCGTATACGATTTCCCCGGGGAAGTTCGTATAGATCATGTAATATGGCTGTTCGTATCTTTCGAGCAGCCACATAAGAGGATTTATCATCTTCATCATCATTTCGGAATTCTCTACCTTGAAATAACAGATGACCTTTTCCTGGCGCTTACACTGAGGCGGCCAGGGAAGCTCCTCTGCGAACCAGGAATCTATCTCCCTGAAAAGTCCGACATCCTCTTCATCCATGATATTATCCGTTACCATCTGATTGAGCATGCTGAAGATGCCCTTACCTGTCCTTGTATTTGCTGCCAGCTTTTTCCCCTGTATCCTGCAGTATTTGAATTTCATGGGTACCTCCGTACTGTGATTCACAGAATTATTTGCGACTCTTTCCTTACTTCAGAGTTTAGAGGAAGTCTCCCGCAATTTCAAGATATGCTTGCTAAAAGTCTGACACTCAAATTATAATATTCTCATAACCATTCAGCATTAAAAAGGAGCAAGCGGTGGCTCACGGCGGTGATATTTACAGAAATAAAGTTAACATTGATTTCTCGGTAAATCTTAATCCGTTGCCTGTTCCCGGGGCTGTCAGGGAAGCTGCGATCGCAGGACTTGAAAAGGCGTCATTGTATCCCGATATTAAGCAGGACAGGGTACGGAATGCGCTTGCAGCTTTGGAAGGTGTTACAAGCGGGTGTGTATACTCAGGCTCCGGTGCTTCTGAACATATAATGGCCTGTGTGAGAGCGGTTGCTCCGGGGAAGGTATTGTTGTGCGTACCGTGTTATTCCGGATACCTGCATGCACTGAGAAGTGTAGAAGCCACAGGACTTTCAAAACAACAGGGCTGCAGGGTCAGCCATGGTATTGATATCCGTGAGTACAGGCTGAATAAAGCGAACGGCTTCCGTATAGACCGTGATATACTTGATCACATGACAGAGGACATTGACCTCATGTTCCTGACCGACCCATGGAACCCCACAGGCACCAATATAGAAGACACACTGCTTTCCGAAATACTTGATAGAGCACTTGCCTGTCATATCTGTGTTATATTGGATTTAAGCTTTCTGCCAATGTCCGACAAGGTCATCGGTCTGCCGCCTTTTTATGAGGCTGAGCTTATAAATAAATATGACAATCTGTTTATCATTAAATCATTCACCAAGCTTTTTGCGTTACCCGGATTAAGAATGGGGTACGTAATATCTTCCCCATCAAACATTACGGATATCATATGCCTGCTCCCGGAATGGAACCTTTCCTCGGTTGCGGCTGAGACAATGATCGCTTGTGCGGATGTTATAAAGAATACTGGTCATGTGTGTGATTCCGTTTCGCTGATACGCAGGGAGCGGGAATATCTGACCGGAGCACTAAGACAATTGGGATATACGGTATATGACAGTGATACATCTTTTATCCTGCTGGAAACAGAGCAGGATCTGTATTATAAATTGCTGGAAAATGGTATACTTATAAGGGATTGCAGTGATTACAGAGGTTTGGAACAGAACTTCTACAGGATAGCGGTCAGGGAACACGCATCGAATGAAGTTTTGATAAGGTGTCTTGCGAGTATGCCATAAACATGCTGTAACTGCCACGACAGGATATGTATGGTGATGGAAAGTATGTACCCTGATGAAACAAGTAATGAAGATTTTTACTTTTAGGGAGGTATTATAGGTGGATATTAACATTCTTCTGAGCCTGCAGGATTTCAGAAACGGTATCGGCTCGGTTTTTACCGGCTTTCTGTCAAAGATGAGTCTTATCGGAGAAATGGAAGTCGTGCTGATCATCATAGCGCTCATCTACTGGTGTGTCAGCAAAAGCTACGGAACGTATTTCCTGATGGGTTGGAGTGGAAACAGGGTGGTCAATGGCCTGCTTAAGGTAACGGCTTGTGTTTACCGTCCGTGGATCAGAGATCCGCGTGTAGTTCCCGATAGCGCCGCTATGGCAGCGGCTACCGGATATTCCTTTCCCAGCGGTCATTCCATGAACGCAGCCTCCCTGTACGGTGGAGGAGCAATACGTAAGGAACTCCCACGGATATTAAGAGTTTCTTTGGCCATTATTTTTGTACTTATTGCCTTTAGCAGGATCTTCCTGGGAGTACATACGCCACAGGATATCTTAATAGGTTCGGCAGCCGGACTGTTTATGATGTGGCTGACGATGAAACTGACAGAGCGGATTGATGCTGACTCCAAAAAGGATATACCGGTAATGTGCGTGGGTATCGCAATTGCTATTGCGGTGGCAATATTTGCCGCATTCAAGTCATATCCGGAAGACTATGACACAGCAGGAAAGCTGCTGGTAGACGGCGCGAAAATGGCAAAGGATACCTACAAGGGTGTAGGTTGGTGCATTGGCTTTTTTGCAGGGTGGGTTCTGGAAAGACGATATGTTGTTTTCTCTACGGATATTCCCATTATAAGAAGGATGACACGCTTAGTAACGGGTCTTTTAAGTTATTATGCTGTAACCCTGATCCTTAAGGCAATACTTAATAACTACCTTCCCACTGTGAGTGCCACGATACTTACTACCTTTATACAGACGTTCTATGTGACTTTTGTTTTTCCGTGGTTTATCAAACGCCGGGAGAGGAAGACCGAATAATGGAAGACAGAGAACGAAAGAGCTATTTATAGGACTTAAGATTGGGATCCGGAAATGGAATCAGAGTATATAAAACCAGCGGAAATAGAAAAAAGAAGCTTCGAAATATTAACCGGAGAGCTTGAAAGACGCGGTATTATCCTTAATGGAGATACTGCACCCGTCATCAAAAGATGCATACATACAACGGCTGACTTTGATTACGCGGATACCATGACCTTTTCGGAAAATGCTGTCGAAAGACTGAAGGAATGTATCCGTGGCGGTTCATGTATCGTTACTGATACAAACATGGCACTGGCCGGTATAAACAAAAGACTGCTTAAGGAATATAACTGTGAAGCAATATTTTTCATGGCTGATGAGGATGTGGCGGCAGAGGCAGGGGCGAGAGGTATAACACGTGCCACAGTGAGTATGGAACGTGCCATGAAGCTTGAGAAGCCTGTTGTATTTGTGGTCGGGAATGCGCCGACGGCCCTTATAACACTTCATGAGCATATGCTGAAGGGGTACAGACCTGCTTTTGTTATCGGTGTTCCTGTCGGCTTCGTCAATGTTGAAGCTGCCAAGGAGCTTATTACAGCTTCTGATGTTCCTTTTATTGTAAACAGAGGACGCAAGGGCGGATCGAATGTGGCTGCGGCTATTGTAAATGCTGTGCTTTATGATATGAACGAAAGGCAAGACAGGGAGAGGGTTCTGCTGTCTTGTAAATCCAAAACAGCAGAACCGTCCACCCGTCTTGGTTTCACGACCGGAAGCTGCGCGGCGGCTGCGGCCAAGGCAGCGGCTTATATTCTTTTAAGCGGAATAAGAAAGGACAGTATTAGTATTGATACACCCGCCGGAATTACATATAATACTGATATCGAGGATATTTCAGTGGTTGAGGGCAGGGTGAGCTGTGCAGTCAGGAAGTATTCGGGAGATGATCCGGATATCACAAATGATATCCTTGTCTACGCAAGTGTTGAATACATGGGGCTTGACAGAGTGGCTGACATATCCACAGGCGAAACCCGCTCACTTATATATATCGAAGGCGGGGAGGGAGTAGGTACTGTCACACGCACAGGGCTTGACCAGCCCGTAGGGAATGCTGCCATCAATTCGGTGCCAAGAGCCATGATCACCAAGGAAGTATCCGAGGTTATGGAGCTGTTCGATTATCATGATCCCATAAGAGTGGTAATATCGGTTCCAGAAGGCGTAAGACTTGCCGCGAAAACTTTCAATCCAAGGCTTGGGATAGAAGGCGGGATTTCCATTATCGGAACTTCGGGTATAGTTGAACCCATGAGCACGCGCGCGCTGCTTGAGACTATCCGTTTGGAGCTTAACCAGCACAGACAGGAGGGTGAGGATACGATAGTCATATCACCGGGAAATTACGGAATGACTTTCATGAAGGAGCGCTACGGCTATGATCTTGACAAGGCAGTCAAATGCTCCAATTACATAGGAGACACGATCGATATGGCAGCGGAGCTTGGGTATAAACAGCTTCTGCTTGTCGGACACATAGGCAAGCTCATCAAATGTTCGGGCGGTATCATGAACACTCATTCAAGGGAAGCCGACAGCAGGATGGAGCTCATGGCAGCGGCTGCGATCCGCGCCGATGCAGATGCCGGCACGCTGACCAAGGTGCTTGCAAGTGTATCCACCGAAGAAGCCTTCGGATATCTCAAAGAAGCCGGAATAGAACAGCAGTGCATGGAGTATATGATCAAACGTATCGAATACTATCTTAATAAACGCGCCGGTGATAAGCTTGATGTTAAGTGTATCGTTTATTCAAACGAATTCGGGCTCCTCGGCAGTTCTGAAGGAGCAGACCGGCTGCTGACCGATGATAACACAGCCGCAGCACAAAAGAATAATTCATCAGACTAAAAGGAAAGCGTAAATGACCCAACTATCCATACCCGTTAATGAAAAAGCGTATATTCAGAAAGCTGTTGAACACATAAGAACGGCATTAACAGAGAAGAAAATCAAAAAAAATGAAAAAGGCTGCGATATGCTTTACTTCTTACGGTAAAGAGGTGATAAATAAACTGAATAAAGCCTGCATGGAGCATGGCATAAGACCTGCGGAAGAATATATATCCGCCGGGCTTGATATCCCGTTATCCGACTGGAGCAGGGAAATGTTTGAAAAGGGTCATGCCCTTATTTTTGTGGGCGCCGCAGGCATCGCGGTAAGAGCGATAGCAGGCTGTGTTAAGGACAAGCTTACCGACCCGCCTGTCATCGTTATAGATGATATGGGAAGATATGTGATACCGCTCCTTTCCGGGCACGCGGGCGGCGCAAACAAGCTCGCCGTAACAATCGCCGAGCTGATAGGTGCCGAAGCGGTAATTACGACATCAACTGATGTTCACGGGGTCTTCAGCACAGATGTCTTCGCTAAGGAAAATCACCTTAACATACGTAACAGAAACGGCATCGGGAAGGTCTCGGCCAAGGCTATAGAAGGTAAGCCGGTAACAATATCCATAAAGGATTACCCGCCCAAAGAACCGGTTGATGTTATAGTTGCGGATGAAACAGACCTTGAGTATTCACTGTTGTTATCCCCCCGCAAATATACCATAGGGATAGGAACACGCAGGGATATAGATCCGGCCAAGGCAGAAGGATACATACTTGGGATCCTTGGAGATAACAATATAGTAACAGATGATATATACGCGGTCTGTACTATCGATATAAAGCAGGATGAACCTGCAATACGTGATTTTTGTGATAAATACAGGCTCCCGCTTATTACCTTTGAGGCTTCTGTTCTAAAGAGGGCAGAGGGTGATTTCGCATCCTCCGATTTCGTCAGACAGACTGTAGGAGTCGATAATGTATGCGAGCGCGCAGCAATGCTCGGAGCAGGTCCCGGCTCAAGGAAGGTACTGCCCAAACAGGCAGGAGAGGGCATAGCGTTGGCTATCTATGAACGTATGGTGTAATACAGGAAAGTGTAACTCATACGGTAAGTATTCATAACATTACATATGAAAGCCTGCCCGGACTGCGGTACAGAGATCAAAAATAAAACTGTCATACGATTTATTAAAAGCAGTGATTTACATTATTGAGTATAATAAGGAAATTGAAAATGGGAAGAATATACGTAGTGGGGATAGGTCCGGGCGATGCCTCGATGATGACGGGGCAGGCCGCGGATGCTCTGAAGAACAGTGATGTCATAGTAGGATATAAAACCTATATCGAACTTATAAAGGATGCTTACCCTGATAAGGATATCCGAGTAAGCGGCATGCGTATGGAAATACAGCGGTGCAGGGAATGCCTTGATCTTGCATCGAAAGAAGGGAAGATTGTTGCGCTGGTCTGCAGCGGGGATCCGGGTATATACGGGATGGCATCACCAATGCTGGAACTTGCAGCTAAAGAAGGCTTTGATGATATTGAGATCATACCCGGTGTATCCGCAATGTTAAGCGGAGCTGCTGTCCTTGGGGCACCTGTAAATCATGATCTTTGTGTGATCAGCTTAAGCGACCTCCTCACACCGTGGGAGCTTATCGAAAAAAGACTGCGGCTGGCTGCGGCCGGTGATTTCTGTATTGTCCTGTACAATCCGGCAAGCCACACGAGGACCGGTTATCTTAAACGGGCATGCGATATTATGTTAACCGAAAAGTATCCTGAAACCTGCTGCGGATATGTCCGGAATATCGGACGGGAAGGGCAGGAGAAGGTACTTTGTACTCTTAAGGATCTGGCAGAAAAAGAATTGGATATGTTCGTGACAGTGTTTATCGGCAATTCAGCCACACGTATCGAAAACGGCCGGCTTATCACACCGAGAGGATATTTGAAGCAATGAAGATATTGATCTTTGCAGGAACAACAGAAGGGCGGCAGCTTTCCGAAATGCTTGATGAGCGGCATATAGCACACACGGTAAGCGTAGTCAGTGAATACGGCAGCGATCTTATAAGCAAAAATCTGTATACCGAGATACTGACAGGGCGTATGGATGCCGGCGAAATGGAAGATATGCTTGTGCAACGTGGCTTTACGAAAGATGATACTGTAGTGGATGCAACCCACCCCTATGCTGAGGAAGTCAGCAGAAATATCCGGGATGCGGTAGCTGCAGCCGGCTGTAATTATGTAAGGATAGGCAGAGACGGCGGTACCGGTACTGATGCCGATGTCACTGCCGGGGTACATTGGCATGATACACCTGCTTCATGCGCGTATGAGATCAATTCGGCTGTAAACGGTAATTCAAACATCCTTCTTACCACGGGTTCGAAGGAGCTGCATGATTATTGCGCCGGAGTAAGTGAGGAGGTACTTGCCCATACATATGTAAGGGTTCTTCCATCTGTTGACGGTATCGAGTTATGTAAACTTAACGGGGTGCCTTTGTCTCATATAATCGCTATGCAGGGACCTTTTTCCTATGAGCTCAACAGGGCGATAATGGAACAGTACAATATAGGCATACTTGTCACCAAGGACAGCGGCACGAACGGTGGCTTCAGGGAAAAGGTACGGGCCGCGCTTGATCTGGGAATAGATGTTCATGTTATCAGGCGGCCTGCTGACGTGCAGGGTGTAAGCGTGGATGAGGCATATGAGATAATAGTTACTGCTGTACAAAACGAAGGTTTGAAACCTGTCTATAATGCCGGAAGTAAAACACTGCAGGGGAAATCAAATGATAAAGATCCGGCATTAGCGGTAAAAACAAGTAAAACGGATGGTGATGATCCCGCATCCAAAGTGCCTGACCATCCCTGCCGGAATATCATACTCTGCGGCTGCGGAATGGGTACAGTATCATGTATGACAGGGGATGTAAAGGAAGCAATCATAAACGCGGATGCGGTATTCGGTTCGAAGCGGATGCTTGAGCTTGCTTTGGATTGCAGGAATTCTGTCAGGAAGACAGATGATAGACCCACGGAAATTACAGATGCAACTGATAAGAAGATAAATGAAAAAAACACAATTTATGATATAAACGAAATTGATAATAAAAAAAATATATTTTATGAGAAATATCTTGCCAGGGATATAATCCCCATACTTGAATCCAATGCAGATATAAGAACGGCAGTGATCCTCTTCAGCGGGGACAGTGGTTTCTACAGCGGTGCCGGGGCAGCCTGCGGGGAGCTTTCCAAATGGGATGGAAATGCACAAATAACAATGCTTCCGGGAATTTCCTCCGTTTCATATCTGGCATCAAAGCTTGGGGAAACCTATGAAGATGCAGTGCTTTTAAGCCTTCACGGAAGGTCTTTGGAAGACAGTATGCCTAAGCTTCTTGAAACCGTCAGATACAACCGCAAGACCTTCCTGCTTCTGTCAGGAAGCAGGGACATAAATATATTGGAAGAATGGTTTGATGTTTTTGATATTGACTGTGTCATTTATGCGGGAAGTAATCTCTCTTATGCTTATGAGAGGATAGATATCCTGAAACCAAAAGAAGCGGTGGATTACAATGCGGAAGGCATGATCACGGCTCTTATCATCAATGAAGAATGTGAAAGAAAACCTGTCTACCGGACATTTAAGGATGATGATTTTGTCCGTGATAAGGTTCCCATGACCAAAGAATGCATAAGACATGAGAGCATATTGAGGCTTTCTCTTAAATCCGGCGATGTGGTATATGACATAGGAGGAGGAACCGGATCCGTAGCGATCGAAATTGCAGCGCAGGATCCGTCGATCCGGGTTTATACATTTGAACGCAAAGAAGAAGCCGCAAAGCTGGTAGAAAAGAACTTAAACCTGCACGGTGCTTTGAATGTTAAGCTGATAAAGGGTGAAGCCCCGGAGGCATTTAAGGATATAGAAGCGCCGGACTGCGTGTTTATCGGCGGAAGCGCGGGAAGACTTGATGAGATCATCGGTTATCTGTCGGATAAAAAATCCGGTATCCGTTATGTGGCAAATGCCGTCAGCCTTGAAACCATCGAAGAAATCCGTCATGTGATCGACAGGCACCATGCAACGGAAGTAAGCATGATCCAGATATCGGTAAGCAATATTGAAACGGTCGGCAGTCATCATCTGTTCAAAGCACAGAATCCCGTTACGATCTTTTCATTTGTGATCGGGTCATCTTCTTTCGTTTCTTGCACTTTACCACGAAAAAAAGTATAATATTTAATAACATATCTTTTATGAGTAATGGGAACTCGTGAGAAAGGAGCAGTTATGAGTAATGCTTTATTGACTGATCTGATTCCTGCAGAAATACTTCAGGAAATTCAGGATGCATTTTCGGAATATAGCGGAATGGCTGCGCTGATCACCGATTCAAAAGGCAGTCCCGTTACAAAAGGCAGTGGCTTTACGAAATTCTGCATGGAAATGACCAGGAAATCCGAAGAAGGATGCAGGAAATGTGAAGCCTGCGACCGGCAGGGTGCATTTCTTACAATGCAGAGCGGGAAACCGGCTGTCTATTCATGTCATGCAGGTCTTACGGATTACGCAGCTCCCATCCTTTTAAACGGCGGTTTTATCGGCAGCTTTATCGGCGGACAGGTCAGGACCGAACCTGTAAACGAGGAAATGATGCGAAAAAGGGCCGTGGAATATAATATAGACCCTGATGAATACGTTGCGGCTGCTCAAATGACCAATGAGCTGAAAAGAGAGGAGATCGACAAGGCCGCATATTTTTTACAGAAGCTTGCGGGAGTTCTTTCGAAGGTGGCATTTCAGGCGCATCAGGCATTTTCCCAGAATGATGAAATGAAGGAAAACGCCAGAAACCAGTCGGATTTCATGATGCTGTTCTCCAACGAGCTGAAGGCCAGTATTGGGGAATTGTATACCTTTTTTGCAAAGAATAAGGACGATAAGAACATCCTGCTCCAGAAGAAAGTAAGCGGTCTCATGGCACGTACCCTTGAACTTGGATCTATTGCCGAGGATAAAGTGGACCTTACAAATATAATGAACGGCGATTTCAAGCTTCAGGAAACTATCTACAATATCCGTTCCGTTGCTGAGATGAAGGTATTGGAATACGGCGATCAGGCGGAGAAGGCAGGTAATCGTATTGAATTTAATATAGCCGACGATGTTCCCGGGAAGGTGGTAGGTGATCCTGCCCGTATAGGAAGCGTCATCGGTAAGCTGATCGAATATTGTAATAAACGTTCTCAGGGCACCGTGATCAGTGTTGAAATAGATACAAAAGTACAGTCATATGCAACGCAGCTACACATCATAGTATCGGACGGCGGGACAGTTGCTGATAAAAAATTTACAGATTACATACATGGTTATCTGACAAGCAGGGGCTATTCGGATCTGAGAGATGAGGAACTCGACATGTCCGGACTCTCTCTTGTAGGCTATCATATAAATGCAATGTCGGGAACTCTTGAGGTAAACAGTGAAGAAGGAAAGGGAATTGAGTTCGTTATCAGGCTCCCTCAGCTTACGGTAACAGGAGGTGAATTCTGATGGCAGCATTTAATGTTCTTGAATATATGCAGACTATCGAGTCTATACTCAGGATCACAGAACAGGCATGGCTCCTTGACGAGGAATTTCTTAACATTCTTGACAGGCTCAATAAGGTGCTTGGGATCCTGAAGACAGAGGTACGCATTGAAGACGATCCTGTTGAAGTACTGACACTTTATGATGTGAAAAAGGACGGGGCAGGAAAGGCAGAGTATAACTTTGAGCATGATGGCAGGAAGATACGCTGCCTGATGTATACGAAGCTTCCTAAAGAGGATTATCCGCCGGAGCTTCTGTCAGGCTTTAATACAATATACGAAATCTTAAGGCTTCTTGTCATCCGTGAACTCAAACGGCGTGCGGAAGAGGCGATAAGAATGACCGATTCCGTAACGGGAGTCAGTACGAAGACTGTTTTTAAGGAATATATTGAGGAATTATTCGCTAAAGGTATTATCATGAATTATACTGCCTGCGGCTTCAGCCTGAGGGGTATGGCTGAACTTAACCGTCAGGTTGGCAATGATAAAGGAAATAAGCTGATGGCTGCCTATGTAAGCGGGCTGCAGACTCTTATCGGAGATGGCGGACTTGTTGCAAGAACAGGCGGTATCAATTTCAGCGCGATCTTTCCCAAGGGCCGGTTCGAAGAAATAGCCGTCTATCTCTCGGGAAAGGTAGTAACTCTCGAAGGGGACTCCGAGGGAAAGGTTATGAGCGCATGCGTAGGCTTCTATCCGGTATCGGAGAACTGTACGTCTGCGAAAGAATTAAATGAGACTGTTGTTGCCGCACTGCACAATGCTCTGAGAAATCCCATTCATCCTTTTATCATTTATGATGAGAAGCTTCAGCAGGCCGACAGGGATGAAAAATATATTGCCGATATCTTTCAGGATGCTCTTGAAAAAGAAGAGTTCCTTGTATTTTACCAGCCCAAGGTGGAATTGAAGAAATACCGCCTGAATGGGGCTGAAGCACTGTGCCGCTGGAAACACGAAGGGAAAATGATACTTCCGTACAGGTTTATCCCCGTGCTTGAAAACAACGGGGATATAGTCAGGCTGGATTTCTATATGTTGGGGCATGTCTGCCGTGATCTGAAGCGATGGATAGAAGAAGGGCTTAAGGCTGTGCCCGTATCCGTCAATCTGTCAAGATGTCATCTGGGTGATCCGGATCTGCTGTCGCATATCACGGAAATAGTCGACGGTTACGGAGTACCGCACGAACTGATCGAAATAGAACTGACCGAAACAACAACCGATGTTGATTATCAGGAATTGAAAAACCTTGTTACCGGACTTCGTGAACGCGGCTTCGCTACATCCGTAGATGATTTCGGGGTCGGATATTCCTCGATGAATCTGCTGCATGAACTGCCGTGGTCGATAATCAAGATAGACCGCAGCTTCATACCCGTAGGAGACGGCAGTACCGAGGATGAGAAGCGGAAGGTACTGCTCAAATCCATAATCGAAATGGTTAACTCCCTCGACCTTAAGAGCATTGCCGAGGGAGTGGAAACTGCGGAACAGGTGATCCTATTAAAAGAAAACGGATGTTATTATGTTCAGGGCTATTATTTTGACAAACCCATGCCGGTTGAGGATTTCGAAACAAGACTGGCTCAGCTTTAGAAACAGTCCCTCAGCGTGTCCACAGTGCCGAATCATCTATATCCGACACCTTGGCAAAGCCCGTAAAGCCCATTACGTATTTAAGTTCATTCTTAACCCCGGTAAAGTAACTTTTAACACCTTCCACGCCGTCCTTTTCAAGAGAGGACAGCATTGCGCGGCCGATAGCGGCGGCATTTGCGCCAAGTGCAAGAACCTTGTATACATCAGATCCGCTTGCGATACCGCAGTCAACGATTATTTCTACATCCCTGTCCTTAAGCGCATCCTTGATATCGGGCAGGATCATGATAGGCGGAACAGCATAGGGCAGGCGTCCGTGATGATGACTCACTATGATCGCTTTGGCGCCGGCATCCGCACTTTTAACCGCATCCTGTACGCTCAGTACACCCTTTACAACAAACGGAAGGGATGATGCTTCAATGTAGGATGCAAGCATTTCCATGGTCTGCGGTGCCATCTTTTCACCCACGCAGACATCATATCCGTTCCCGCCGAAGATATGGTCGATATCCATACCTATTCCGAATGCGCCGACAGCTTCGGCGAACTGCATCTGATCCCTGACCTTGCCGTTATCGGCATAAGGCTTGACAATACGGACGGTTTTGGCTCCCGTATCCGCTATTTTCTTGAACAGATCGTTTTCCATCATTCCGCAGAAGTTAAGGATGTTAAGATCTGCCGCGGCAAGAGAGTACTCCTCAAGCCCTGTAAGCTCCCGTCCGTTGTAGTTCCCAAGATGCGAAAATGCGGGTGTCATAACCGGCATATCGAATTCAGTACCGAGAAATGTACATTTGGTATCGGCCTCCACCGAGTCTATAAGCCTCTCCTCAAAAAGGATGGAATCAAGAAATTCCTCATTTATTGTATTTGCATCAGACAGTCTTGTATAACCCATTCAGTACCTCCTTAAGATAATCAAGATATTTAATGTATTCCTCATCAGTATTAAGATGCTCGAGTATTACCGGCATGTCGGAGTCAAGTTCATTTATCTTTTCAGCATAATATCTTAACGGGAATTCACCCCTGCCCGGTGCACATTCCTCCAACCTGAAGGTGTATTCCTCCCTAAGATGAACATCCTTTATGTGGCAGCTCTTTATCCTGTCTCCAAACAGTTCGAAGCATTCGTCAAGGAATTCCTCCGTGTTAAAGTAGCGCTCAGCCGAATTGATCATGTTGATCGCATCAAGATGTACCGCAAACCTGTCTCTGTCGACCATCTCAATAAGCTTGAGATATTCCCGCGGCCCCGTCGGTATCATCCATGGCATTGGTTCGATGGTGAAATAAGTGTTTTTCACTCCGGACCTGTCGATTATTTCCCGCACCATTGAGGCAGTCTTTTTCCATGCATCATCTGTGAAGTTGGCCCTGTAATGTCCGTCCCAACGCGGACCGAAGGCGCCTGCCACATTAACGGCACATCTTGCGCCCACCCTGTCTGCAAGCCTTAACTGTTCCACGCAGTAATCCATGTTCCGCTTCCTTTCATCCGGATCAGCGGACAGCGCGTTTCGCCAGATGCCAACCTCGGCAATGATAAGCCCATGCTCATCCGCCGCCTTTTTGTAAGCCTCGGTCTTTTCCTCCGGTTCATTGCTCTGAACCGGAAATACGACGGCACCGCATCCAAGTTCCGCCTGCTGTTTAGCCCACTCCTGCGGTGTCCCGTGGGCAAGTGGTGAAGAAGTCCCCAGTCTCATAAATACCTCCTGCGTTATTGACATACATGATTGCGCCGGATAGGGCAACTTAATACATTCACTATTATTTAATCGTATATGATTATCATTCTTATGTAAAGGATATTATTTCATGCCATATTCATGCCATGTACTTAAAGGAATATTTCGTTTGTAAAAGCTCTTGATCCATGCTATTCTTTATTTATGGATCAAGGGCTTTTTCGGATTAAGAAAGGGATCAGCGGAATCGTTTACGGAAATCAGCATGGGTATGTGTGCCTGAGGCCGCCGGGTCAGCGGTTGAGGAATCATATAGAAAAAATGATTGACCCATTATTTATAAGAGGGAGATATTTGTGTCATGACAGAAAGCAGAGGATATATATATGATATGCAATAACGTACTTGAATACATCGGTCATACTCCGATGATCAGGCTTAACAGGATGAATGATGATCCGGAGGCTGCTGAGGTGCTCGTAAAGTACGAGGGACTGAATGTGGGCGGGTCA
Source organism: uncultured Lachnospiraceae bacterium (assembly GCA_946623875.1). Lineage (GTDB taxonomy): Bacteria > Bacillota > Clostridia > Lachnospirales > Lachnospiraceae > UBA2868. The sequence continues at coordinate 15,384 of CAMORO010000041.1, forward strand.
ATTAAGACACGTACCGCTTACAATATGATCAAACAGGCAATAAAGGACGGTATTATCAATGATGATACGATCATTGTAGAGCCTACGAGCGGTAACCAGGGAATTGGACTTGCGCTTATCGGAGCCGTAATGGGGTATGAAACAAAAATAATCATGCCTGACAGCGTCAGTGAGGAACGCAGGCTGCTGGTTAACCATTACGGAGCCGAAGTGATTCTGATACATGACGCGGGCGATATAGGAGCCTGCATGGAGGAATGCCTGAACACTGCGATAAGGATGTCCAAAGAGGATCCACGGGTATATATACCACAGCAGTTTGAAAATCCTGCAAATCCAAAGGTACATAAGCACCATACAGGCCTTGAGATCCTTGAGCAGGTGGCAGGACCGATACACGGCTTCTGTTCGGGGATAGGTACAGGCGGAACAATAAGCGGAATAGGTGAAACACTCAAGGCGCAGTATCCCGATATAGAAATATGGGCGGTTGAGCCTGAGAATGCGGCAATCCTGGCAGGAGGAAATATAGGAACCCATCTTCAGATGGGAATAGGCGACGGTATAATTCCCGCAAATCTCAATCAGAAGATATATGATGATATCTATATCGTTACGGATGAAGAGGCTATACGTACAGCTAAGGATCTCGCACGCAAGGAAGGCCTTATGTGCGGCATAAGCTCGGGAACCAATGTGGCTGCAGCCCTTAAGATGGCGAAGAAGCTCGGTAAGGGCAAGACAGTTGTAACGGTACTGCCGGACACTGCCGAGAGATACTTTTCAACGCCGCTTTTTGAAGGGGACTGAAGAAGTAACGCATGAATAAAACAGGAAACAATTCCGCGTTTCACTAAACGTATGGTTTTACTATAGGAAAGTCATACATTTTATGATGAGGTATTAAAGGAAGAGGATATTCCGAAGCTTGTTGAAATGCTCTGTAGAGGTGACGGGCGTGACGGAACAATTTCCGGATTTATGACTCTTAATGAATAACGGAGAGAAAGTAATCTTTATTGAACAAAATGAATGAGCGGGATACGGCTGATCAATCAAATAAACCGTGGATACCACGCGTTATGCTAACAGCAATGAGAAGCGGAAGCGGTAAGACGCTTATTACCTGTGGGCTTCTCAGGCTGCTGAATGGAAGAGTACAGGGGCTGCATGCTTATAAATGCGGCCCTGATTATATTGACCCCATGTTTCATAAAAAGGTACTTGGGATAGAGAGCCGGAACCTTGATCCCTATTTCAGTGATAAGGCGGAGCTTAACATGATACTGAACAGACAGAAATCCGGTTATGCACTTATTGAAGGCGTGATGGGGCTGTATGACGGTATTTCCGCCGACACTACAGCCGGTTCCTCATACGAAGTTGCAGTACAAACAGGGACCCCTGTCATCCTTATTGCCGATGCATCCAAGGTCGGCCGTACAGTGATCTCACAGATAAAGGGAGTTCTTCTTGATGATAAGAACAGGCTGATACGGGGTCTTATCCTTAACAGGATTTCAGAGCAGTTCTACGAAAAGCTTAAGCCGGTACTTATTAAGGAACTGGTCGAAGCAGGGTTTCCTCATGTTTCCTGCCTTGGAGGTATCCCTGCAATAAAAGGTATTGAGCTTGACTCAAGGCATCTTGGGCTTAAAATGCCGGATGAGATCAAAGATATAAATGAACAGGTTGACAGGGTTGCCGCGTTGGTGGATAAATACATAGATGTGTCGGCTGTGCTTGATATTATGTCAACCGCATCCAATATTATTTCCCCGCCGTCGAAATGTATGATCTCGTCTTTTACTAATGTTCAGGGATACAGGAAATCGGTTGACATAAATTTGGCCATCGCAATCGCCCGTGATGAAGCATTCTGTTTTTTATACAAAGACAATGTTGAGATGTTTGAAGAGAGGGGAATTGATGTAAGATTCTTCTCACCCCTTCATGATACAAAAATACCGGACGGGGTTTCGGCACTGCTATTGCCGGGCGGATATCCGGAGCTATACTTAAAGGAATTAAGCGCCAACGAAAGCATGCTTGCAGCAATACGTGAAGCAGTTAATTCAGGTATGCCCTCACTTGCGGAATGCGGTGGTTTCATGTATCTTCACCGACTGGTAAGGGATGAGTGCGGGGATGAATATCCGCTTGCGGGAGTAATAGACGGTGAGTGTAACTATACGGGACATCTCGTAAGGTTCGGCTATTTGTGTATAGAAAGTGTAAACCCGGAAATTACAGGCTACGATAATGCTCCTGAATACATTAAACATCTTTCGGGGATGAAGGGACATGAATTTCATTACTATGACAGTACTTCCAATGGGAGCAGTGCCGTTGCGGTCAAACCGAATAACAGTGGCAAAAGTCCGGACGGTGCCGGTGAGAAATCCCAGTGTGATAACCTGCAGGACAGATCACCATTATCGGAATATAACGGCAACAGGTACAGATGGAACTGTATGGTAGCCGGAAACAACGGCCTGTGGGGATTTCCTCATTTCCATTACAGATCCGATCCCGACTTTATCGATGCCTTTGTGCAGGCTATGGAGGAGTATGCCAGTGGACAATTCAAATAAGTTCTTTGCCAATAAAGAGTGTAAATACTATCCGTGCCATAAGGGAATTGATGAGCTTAACTGCCTGTTCTGTTACTGTCCTTTGTATGACAGACAATGCCCCGGCAACTATAAGATGAAGGAAAAAGACGGTCGAATGGTAAAGAGCTGTATCGACTGTGTCTTCCCGCATATTCCGGAAAATTATGTTAAAGTGGTGAAACTGTTGAAGTGAGCGGGGGCGTTTCTCCCTGTCATATGACCGGATACGCCGGATTTGACATACGAAGCATTCCTACAACCCTGCTTCCTTCAGGTCATGTACAAGGTTTATGTAGAATTCACGCACATCAAACTCGGGAATGTTTTCACGGTTCAGATCGATCATATCGCCATGCGAAATACCACGCAGTCCCTTAACAGTCAGATAAGTGAAATCACTTCCCCACGGGAAGGCTTCCTTACCGACAAGTCCGTCATTGTCACCATCAAAATATTTGACCAGAAGATAGGACATATTAAGAGGAAATCTCCCACCTGTGCCTCTGTTGAGCTTGGAACCGACACTCTTGTACAGAACTCCGGGTACATCCTTTATCTCTTCGTTGAACTTTTCACATGCGCTGTGTGTCAGATCGTTGACAGCCTTTATAAAGTCGGGATTCTCATCGCCCAGCCTTTTGAATGCGCCGTTATACTTATCGGCAACCATCTGCTGTTCTTTCTTTGGTATCCTGTTCAGAAGATAATCCGCGAATTCACAGCCCCTGTGAGGGGTGTTTATAGTGGTAAGTGACGCAACATACTTATCCGCTCCACACTTTGAAAGCGCATATCTTGTATCAAGACCACCCTTGGAATGAGCGATCACATTCAGCTTCCCGCATCCTGTTTCCCTGACAATAGCTTCAATACGCTTTGCAAGCTCTGCGCCACAGTCAGCAACAGACGCTGCCGACTGATGCTCACCGTAGTATATGGTTGCACCGTTTTCAATAAGTGCATCCGGGATTCTTCCCCAGTAATTAAGATGCTTAAAGTCACGAAAGAACACGCCGTGAACCAGCAGAAGAGGGTACTTTGTCTCACACAGCCTCTCTGATTTTCTCTGTGAATTAACTATAAGCCGTCTGTTTTCATAATCAAGTTCCTCAGAAACAACGGACATGAGCTTAAACATCATTATCAGATTAACTAAAGGAACGAAGCCCACGGCAAGACCTATGATGCGCCATTTGAGCGCAAGCTGTTCCGAAGACAGATATACGCGTATCATTCCGGCAAAGAAGACAAGTGTAAGAACAAGAGCAAGTATCAGTGTATTAAAAACCCACAAAAGCGGCTCCTGTCTGAGTGATGGCAATGCAGTTCTACCGGTCCACATAACGATGCTTAAAATCAATGACACGACAAAGCTTAAGCAGAATATATACAGCATATTAAGGCCGTTTCTTAATATACGAAGCCTTGTGGACATGACTCCCGGTACCGGCTGGTAAGGAGAGAGTATCGACCCTACGATGATCACCCATGCGATCGGTAAAAAAATCGTACGGACCGGAGTAGCCTCGTGTGTAATAAGATAAGTGTTACCCGCTATTACAACGGCAACAATCACCACTATATCAAAAATAAATGTTTGAACGGATCTCAATGTTTTCATATACATGAACTCCTTTGGAGCAGGTACAAGCAAGCTTGACGTCGGATATTTTAAAAATTATGTGCTGTTCTGAATAGTTACCAAAATATTAACATTTATTCATATCTTAGACAAGCGCTCCCTTTGTACTGTAAACAGATTTGTGGTAAACTAAGTAATAAAGATGATATGGCGCGCTTTTGTAAAGGTTCTGCCAACGAAAGGTGCTGCTTATTCCGTTTAAAATCGTAATCGGTATCAAATACTGACATGAAGAAGATAAACGAGAAGGATATAAACGAGAAGGATACAAACATGAAGAAGAAAATCTTAAGAAATACGCTCATATTGACCGGTCTTGTACTTTGTCTTGGTGTAACCGGCTGCAATAAGAATAAAGAGGATAAGGTGTCGATCGCCGACGCCGTTCAGGAAAAAGAAGCTGAGACGACGGAAGAGGATAAGAACACGATTTCATGGTCTGCCGAAGCGGAAAACGGCAACGATAACAGCTCATCCGAAAGGAAGATCACCGGTGGCCTTCTTTCAAATATCGGTGCCGGCAAGCCCGACAATGAACAAATAAAGGAAGCCTATATGAAATTCCTCGCAGATGAGGAACTGGCTGTAGCGGACATAACAGAGGAAGGCTATTTCAGGGAAGGGAACAGGTACTCATTCTCCGAGATCATCAACGAGTATATCAAAAATGAGTCAGCATATGCTGATGACTATGAGATCGGACTGATGGATGCACAGTACGCATACATAGACTGTGGGAACGACGGAAGCACAGAGATGGTGGTACAGCTTACATATCAGTTGTACGGGGAAGTAAACCGTGTATATTTCTTAGGTTACAGGGATGGCGGAGTACACGTGCTCGGCAGCGATGAATGGGGATACCGCAGCATTATGGACATAAACGAGGCAGGCTATGTCATTAACGGAGGCTCCGGCGGAGCAACACTGTGGGTAAACGATCACTATTATTACAACGGGGAAGGCAAGAGGATATTCCTGTACAACTTAGAGCAGGACATGGGCTTAAAGTACGCCAGGGTTCCGAGGTATTACATGCGTAATGGCTTCGAAAGGACCGATTATCCCGATGATGAGTTTATGCTCGGCGGATATATGGTGTATACTTACAATTTCAACGAGTATGTATATGACGAGAATGAAACACCGGACGAAATATATGATAAATACTACAGCAAAAATATGTACTGCTTCCTTGATGAAAAGGAAAGAGACGTTGAGCCGGACAGCAGATTTGTAGAATTGTACAAAAAAGAGGGCATAAAATGGTACAAAAAAGCCGAGATCGAGAAGCTTGTCAAAGAGCATGAGGAAGAGCTTGGTGCTACGGGTGATATAAGGGATGCGGATCCGGTAAACTGGGAGAGCATAGTAGAGCTCGGGATCATGGAATTCCCGGTGATAAGCGACGAGAGCGGAGCCTATTATGAAGGCTACGAAGAAGATCAGGGAGAAGGTTACACCGGTTACGGAAACTCAGGCCCCACGTATTATATTTCCAATAACAATCCGAAGCCTTATCAGAGCCCGCGTATTCAGAAAGACCGTGAATATAATCCCGTTACTCTTAAGCAGGTCAGTTGTGTTGAAAATGATGTGATCGATACGGATAAATGGTTTGAGAAAGCAGGTACACAGGAACACGGCACAACCTATTCGGATGATATATTCAGATATGAGCTTACGGGAGATATGGGCTATCAGACCATGTCAGTATTAAACGTGTATGACAACGATACAGGTGATCTGCTGTATACCTTTGATCTGTCTGATTTCTACAAGGAACCCGGATACGAGGATGTTGATTTCGTTGAAAGAGGAATACATTACGCGATCATAAAGGATGAATATCTATATCTTAATATATATCACAGAACCTATGCTGAGGACTGTCCCGAAAACGCATACCTTATCTGTATTGACATTACCGACGGCAGTGTGGTATGGATCTCGGATCCTCTTGTTTCCAACTCTGACAATTTCATCATATGGGGGGACAACATTATCACGGGATACGGGTTTACGGCGGAAAATGATCTTATATACATATTAAACCGTTACAACGGAAGAACGACAGACGGTATAAAAGTCAAAAAGAGTCCGGATTATTTCGCCGTGGTAAACAACGAACTGTGGGTAAGAACTTACAGTTATGATTATGTTTTTTCCGTGAAGTGAGGAAGTGTCACAGGTGCTTCATGGTGAGTCACGCAGACACATTCCCTGACTCAACCACGATTCAAATGGAGGAAAGTCCAATGTCGGAATACAGTAACAGGATACGTAAGGAATTTGCGGCAGGCGATATGATAAGGGATGCCGGTCTTAAAACACCCGATGATGTCATCCGTTATGATAACATACGTTACGGAGGCGATACCGTATTTAATCTGCTTGATGTCTACAGACCGAAGAATGCTGCGGACAGGGTACTTCCGGTCATAATGATCGTTCACGGAGGAGCATGGGTGTACGGTGATAAGGATGTATATCAGTTCTACGCAATGAGCCTTGCACAAAGAGGCTTTGCAGTAGTCAATTTCTCATACAGGCTTGCTCCCGAGGTTAAGTTCCCCGCTCCCATAGAAGACATATGTTCCGTATGCAGATGGATGGCCGGAGAGCACAGGAAATACGGTCTTGACCTTAACAACGTATTTGCTGCAGGTGACAGCGCCGGAGGACATCTTCTGGCGTTATTTGCTTCTTTTCTGACAAACAAAGAATACAGGGAGCTGTTACGGTCAACATACGGCGGTTCCTGCTTCGGGATTGAAGATACGGAAACAGGAAATTCGATGAGGCTTAAGGCAATAGCCCTAAACTGCGGAAAATATGACCTCACCCGGACGGACAATGAGCTGGAAATGAAGGAACTTTTCAGTGATCTTATGCCCGAAGGCGGAACGGATAAAGAAATCACGTCCGTTAGTCCCTTAAGATTTGTTACAGAAGCATTTCCGCCGGTATTCCTTATGACCTGTGCGGGCGATTTCCTCAAAGATCAGGCACCGCTTATGGCAAGGGTATTGGTTGAGAAAAACGTTCCCTTTGTATTCCGCTTTTATTCGTCCGCGGATGAAGATCTTAAGCATGTATTTCACTGCGACCTAAGACTTAAGAGCGCAGCAAGATGTAATGATGATGAATGCAGTTTCTTTATGGAATTGATATAATAAAACAAAGGGAAGACACGGGGAGTAGCGAAATGTTTATTCGATTCGAAAACAGAAAAAAGAGCTTTCCTGCTGATGGTAATACTACCATCAGCGAGGCTGTCAGTTACATAGAGAGTGTCCTTACGGAATACGGCTGCAGCAAAAAGCTGATAGCCAAAACAATGCTTGCAGCCGAGGAATCTGTTGCATTGCTTTTGGAGCATGCCGATCCGGGGCAAAGCCTCAGAGTCAGGATCAGAGGAATGTTTGGAGATGCAGAGGTTCGGCTCGCGATGCAGGGAAGAGAGATCGACCGGCTCGGGAAGGGATCTGCTG
>CAMORO010000042.1 GCA_946623875.1 uncultured Lachnospiraceae bacterium
TGATCGCAAATACAATTACCATCACGATGATGACTACTACTCCGACTGCTGCAAGCACTGCGATAACACCTGCAACATTTTTAGGATCATCCTTGAATTCTTCCAGGTCATGCCTGAATTCATCGATCGCCGAACCACTGTCCGCATCGTAATCAGACTCGATCTGATTATTATTATTTGAGTTGGAAAAGCCGCCTGTACTGGCTTTTCCGCCGCCGCCACCGCCACCACCTGTTACCAGCGCCAGGATCAGCGCAACCAGTACACATTTCCAGTAATTGGCCTTAAATGCGGCCATACCTCTCTCTTTAAGTTCACCCCTGCTCCACATGATCTTTTCCTCTCTTTCTTTAATCTATTCCAACTGTTCGGGACGCGGTATTTTTCCTGACGTCCTTTTTCCTCTTTACATATGGAATTATATGTCTCTAACCTTACCGTACAATACTTAAAACCTTAACATAACCTTAAAACAGAGTAATATTCAGAACAGCACATACCAGATATCAAATCTCAGATTTCAGATTTTCCTTACCCGCATATTTATCACGGATCTCCGATCGACCCAATCAGCACATTGACAATATGATGACTATTAATTTCAATTATGATAAAATTATGGTAACTATTCAGAACAGTGGATGGTTCCAAAATCATAAAGGAATTTATGCAAATGAACATATCAAAGATAGCAATTATAGCAGCAGCTGCCGCTTCGTTAATGATCGTCGGGTGTACCCCGGAAGATACCGGTAAAAATAGCGTCACCAACCAAATAGATGATAACACAAATGACAGCTCCACGCCCAAATCAACTTATTACTCAACGGGCAATATAATCACATCCGATATTGCCACTTCCGAAGATGCTGTTAAGGTTACCGTCGCGGACGGTGAAGACATAAACCTTAATTCCGCAGGCACATACATTATCTCAGGTACGGCGAAGGATTCATCAATAATTGTCGATGCGTCCAAAAAAGACGAGATACATCTGGTACTGGACGGCCTGAACATAACCAATAAGAACAGCCCCTGCATCTATATCAAAAAGGCTGACAGAGCATTTATTACAATAGCTGAGGAAGGCTGCGAACTTTCGGTAACGGGTGATTTCGTAAAAGATGATAAGACAAATACGGATGCCGTTATCTTTTCAAAGTCAGATCTTACATTTAGCGGCCCCGGAGAGCTTCTTATCTCATCTACGGATCACGGTATAACAAGCAAGGACGGAATACATGTAACGGACGGAACCATCCGCATAACCTGCAAAGGATGTGCGTTCGAAGCACACGATGCAATAGAGATAGATGACGGTATCATTGATATCGCCGAATGCTACGACGGCCTGCACGCCGATAAAGAGAAAGACGAAACCATAGGACACATATATATAAACGGTGGACAGATACTCATTTCTGCCGTGGATGATGCGATACACGCCACTACCGAGGTACGGATAGACGGCGGAGAGATCCTTCTGAAAGGCGCCGAAGGGATTGAAGGAACCGTCATTACGATAAATGACGGCATTATAGATATCGCCGCTAAAGATGACGGTATCAATGCCGCACACAAGTCGGATAATATGAACCCTGTTTATGAACAGAACGGCGGAACCGTAACCATCAGGATGCCGGACGGGAATACCGACGGCCTTGATTCAAACGGCGATATAATCATGAACGGAGGCACCCTTAACATAACAGGTCCTCATACCTTTGATTGCGATGGCAGGGCAGTATACAACGGCGGAACGATAATTGAAAATGGCTCAAAAACCAATTCCATAACAATAAAATAATGGTGTCCTTATGATACTGCCTGTTCTGAACAGTCAAAAAACATCTGTTTGATCGGCTATCTTCTTCTGTTGCCTCTTCCGAGTATCTGGAGGATACGCAGGAACAGATTGATTATATCAAGATAAATGTCCAACGCGCAGTCAACCGCATTGTCTATAGTAGGTGTATACTGTTGCGCCTTATAGAAATCATAGCCTATATACAGGCTGAAAATAAGAGCTCCGAGCCATGACATTACATTCAGTACTCCGGCAAAGAAAATACCCAGAAACGAACCAATAACAACCGCTATCAAACCCACGAACAGATACTTGCCGATACTGGCGAAAGTGTCAGGAAGAAGTATGCTTGCCGCTATCATTATTCCGGTAATACAGGTCGTATACATAAAGGCCTGGCTTACAATATCGCTCTCAAGGCCACCGTACGCCTGTACTGCCGTCGACACTACCAGACCGCTCGGCACCACCACCATGTTGTAACCGATGAAGCTGATTATCGGATTGCTTGACCTGGCCGATATAACGGTACCTCCGATCGCAAGAACCAGATACATGAGCATAAACACGATCGGACTGACAATTTCATAGATATTCGGAACTGCCTTGCACAGGATCAGGTTGAACACCAGTCCGTACACCACAACTCCGCCCATGATCATATTATATTTCCTGCGGTCGATCACATCATCAAGGCTGTAATCAGCCAGTAAACGCTCCGCCTTTCTTTTAGCCATAAAGTTCTGTTCACTCACTGCCATAACAACACGTCCTCCTATCGGAAATATTCCACCTTCAGATTACCTCTGTCCGTATTTTCCATGTAGATTATAACACTATTTTAATAATTCTGCCATAAATGAGTGTTTGAAAACAGCAGTGAAAAAAAAATATTTATATCACCCCAGCAGTATTATCATCCTCGCGGTTTCGACCATGGAGGTTCCCGTGTCCATACTGGTCTTTTGGATGTAACGGTAGGCCTCCGGCTCCGTCATTCCCTTCTTCTTCATCAGCATTCCCTTGGCTTTGTCTATATACTTGCGGTCCTCCCCCTCCCGCGAATGCTTCACCACCTTATTGTCGGAGGGCCTTCTGAAGTATCTGGACGCTTCACGCTCGATCACATTCACAAGCTCGGACATCTTAAGCGGGAGCTCAAGCTTTATCGCTTCCCCGGGATATTCGTCGCTCATCACGTTATGTGTCAGAATGATAAGCTTAAAATACCTTGGAATGCAGTCATTAAGCTCCACAAAGCTCATATCGGCAAGCCTGCTTCCGCATATGATTACACCGTCATCAAGCCTGCAGCTTTCACTCAGCGCTTCAGCCGCAGACTGGCATACAAGATCTGGCCTGTAACCGTGTTTTTGCAGCAACCCGCCTATTTTACGTGCGTCTTCAATTTTGGGCATAACAACAATGATGCTGCTCATAACGCAAGTCCTTAATAACTTTCCTGATATCTCTTCAATAAGTGTCCTGATTATTGTACTTAATACTTATACAGATAATTCTCGATCTCCCAGTCACTTATATCCCTTATATATCTGTTCCATTCGGCGAGCTTGCTTTCAGTGTATATCCTTGCAAAATCATCTCCCACCACTTCTCCGATAAACGGATCGTTTCCTGCACAACTGACGGCCTCTTTAAGGTTCTGTGGCATACCGTTCACATTTGCAATGGGGAGACGCATGGGAATGTTTGCCCCCTCTCCGCGTTCTATGCCCTCTAATCCGGCCGAAATGCAAAGAGCCAGGGCCAGGTACGGGTTAGCTGCCGAATCGGGAAATCTGAGCTCGATAGCAGGCTCAAACAGTCCCTCCCTGATCCGGATATATGTCGTACTGATATCGTAGTCCGATTTCACCTTTGAATCATCAAGCGCAAGCAGTATCCTCTTGTACGAATTCACCGTCGGATTGGTGTATGCGCACAGCGCCGTGGAATGCTTAAGGATCCCGTTTATAAAGTCACGCGTCAGGGCATTTACGACTCCCTTGGTGCCATCCATGATATTCTGCTCATCCTTGTAAACGGTGAAATTAAGATGCATGCCTGAACCCGCTTCCCCTGCCTTGGGTTTGGGCATAAAGGTCGCATGCAGTCCGAACCTTCTGGCGATCGAACGGACCGCAAACCTGAAGGTCATTATCGCATCAGCCGCCTGAAGGGTATCCGCCTCCTTAAAGTCGATCTCATGCTGGGCAGCCGCCTTCTCATGATATGATGACTCTATCTCAAAGCCCATCTGTTCCAGCAGAAGAACTATTTCCCTTCTTGCATTCTCACCAAGATCCACCGGTCCCACATCCATCATTCCTGCCTGCTCATGGGTAATTGTAGTGGGCAGCCCCGCCTCATCCAGATGAAAAAGGAAGAACTCGCACTCGGGTCTTATCATGAAGGTATAGCCCTTTGACCCGGCCTTATCGATGACGTTCTTAAGTATTGTCCTCGGACTCATCTCAAACAGTGTCCCGTCGGGGTAGCATGCATCACACATGAACTTGGCAACCTTACCCTGCTGCGGCCTCCACGGGAGGATCATAAATGTATCGTAATCAGGCTCAAGGATGAGCTCTCCTTCGTATCCGCAGGCGCATGCACCGTCGAACAGCACCGCACCGTCTATCCTGTATTTATCAACAAGCACCTTGCTCAACTGTCCTGCCGTAACCGCTACATTCTTAAGATGTCCGAATATATCCGTAAACTGTAAGCGGATAAATTCAACACCCTCTGCTCTTATAATATCCAGTATCTCTTTTGCTGTTTTCATTTCCCGTAACCTCCAAGTGCAAAAACTTAAAAAAGGGCACCTTGGATAAACCAAAGCGCCCTTGCTTCACAAAAAAATATACTATTTCCCAAACATCTGTGTCAAGTGAATTCTTTTAACGTAGAAAAACAGTCAATAACACCGTTATTGTACGTTAAACCTTTGTATGCCGAACTTTCCGTGAAATAAAAAGAACTACCACTTTCGTGATAGTCCTCTTATAGCAAGTATCTTTTGGGGGAAAAGTATTGCTTGCCATATAGTGGGGAAATCTTGAGGTTCTGACAAGGAGGTGAAACCACAAGATTTTGTAACAAGACACTAGTATAGTACCACATATTGTAATGGATTTCAAGACATTTTATATAAATATTACGCTAACTGTTCAGAAAACCATATGAATTTAAAAATATGAACCGTTATCCCTTCTCAGAATTCCGTATCAAGGCTCGCAACTATGCGGTAATCCGGGTATTCCTTCCTGACTTCGTCTACAACCCTGTTGAAAAGGGCTGCCCTGTCCTCCTCATCGAAGCTTATGACAGTATCGAAGCGCATGTATTTTTCTTTAAGGTCTGCATAGAAGCCGTGTATCTGGCTGACATTGTCATATGCCAGCACGATCTCACTTACCCTGTCGCGTATCCCGTTCACTCCGGCATCAAGAGTGTTCTTTGTATATATGCCTATTGCCGTCAGCAGTATATTATTCTTAAGATATACCGATTCCGTGATCTCCCTTGTCAACTGGTCTATACGTGTGGCAGGACAGGTATCGTCCACTTCGATATGCAGCGAACCTGTATAGGTATCGGGTCCGTAGTTATGAAGGACAAGATCATACACTCCGCGGACCTCTTCAAATGCCAGAACATTCTCCCTTATGGCTTCAGATAGCTCGGAAGCGGTATTCTCACCAAGGAGCCGGGATATCGTCTCCCTGATCATTTCGAAACCCGCTTTTATAATAACAAGCGATATTATCGTGCCGAGCCATGCCTCAAGGGAAACTCCGGATACCATGTATATTATGGCGGCAACAAATGTTGATGCCGAAATGATCGAATCAAGAGTGGCATCCTCTCCCGAATTAACAAGCGAATCGGAATTAACCTTCACGCCGACGGCCTTGACATATCTTCCGAGCACTATCTTAACAACAACACCGACTGCTATTATTACAAGTGCCACGATATTGTATTCGGGCACATCCGGGGTTATGATCTTCTTAACCGACTCAACAAACGAGGTTATACCGGCATACAGCACGATCACCGATATTATCATTGCACTCAGATATTCTATTCTGCCGTACCCAAAGGGGTGCTTCTTATCGGGTGCCCGTTGTGCCAGCTTAGTGCCGATTATCGTTATCAGCGAACTTGCCGCATCCGAAATATTGTTTACCGCATCAAGAACAACTGCTATCGAATTGGTTAAAAGACCTACGGATGCCTTGAATGCTGCCAGAAATACATTGGCGCATATTCCGACAATGCTTGTTCTTACGATCGTACGTCCTCTTGAAGTATCATCCTGTGTGTAATTACTCATTTCACGCTCCGTACATCCGGGGCATTATATGATAAACGATGATATAAAGCAGATATATGTGCGCCGGATAGAAAAAATAGAAGAAGTATTTTGCCTTAAGTCCGCGTCTTCCGTCATACAGGAATATCGGTATGAACGAAAGCGGCGCGACTCTTTCCCAGGAAAAGCTAAGTGCTCCTCCAATGCAGGTCAGCGGTCTGTTAAAATGCAGCAGATAGATTATAACTATCGACAATACACCGTTATAATCATAATCAGTCTTAAGAAAATATGCGGCGAAACAGCCCGCAGCCGCAATGATCGTCATAAATACACCCCTTGCAAAGGCGGGTATCTTTGCCCTCATCCTCACCTTATTCATACCGCAGATGGTCAGCAGGGCAATGAACAGGGTGAGAAAAACATTCTGGAAATCAAGATCTATAACATTTCCCGTTGCAAGCAGGTTAAACGCATGCTCCGACAATATCGCCATGACAAGAAGCCTGAGAAGATATTTCTTAAGGTTCTTCGTGTGGAAGAAGCCCTCCACCAGAAGGAAACAGTATATGGGAAAGGCCAGCCTTCCGATGCCTCGTCCCATCATGTATATCTGTTGATATCGCTCTATCGCGTCCAATTCCCAATTATCAAGAATATAATCCATAAACCTCAGCCTGTGCATGTGAAAGAAATGATCTGTAACCATGCTGACACAGGCTATTATCTTAAGTGTACTTCCGCTAAGACACCTGAAATTAAATATCTTTTTCGTCAAGGATTTCAAGGATTCCTTCATAGTCAAAACGTTCAGACTTATCTTTTATCAGGCCGAACTTTTCCTCCTCTTCTTTTGGTATTACGTATCCTTCAAGCTCGGCAAACGCACTCTCTATCGCATCATAATCCATATCCTGCGCCCCCTGCTTCACAGCCTCATATACCAGCTTTATTACCTCCCTGTCTGCAACAGTTCCGCCTTCTTTGGCATCTTCCTCTTCAGCACCGGACGTTTTTAAAATAACAGGATCCAATTTTTCTTTAAAGCCTCTGTACTCACTTACAAATGCTTCATTGTGCGCTTTTATGTAGTCAATGTCGCCGTCCTTGCCGGCATTTTCAAGCCTCATTGCTTCATCCGCCAGCGAAAGTGCGCCCGCAAGCTTTGCCGAGCTCTTCAGCGCATGCACCTTTATGGTGTAATTCTCCCAGTCCTCCGAATTATAGTATCCGTCAATTTCCGAAGCATAATCATCTATCGTTTCACGGAATATTGAAAGAACCGTCTTATATGTATCCTCAGATCCGCTGTTGTGTATGCCGGTATCCGCATCTATGCCTTCTATACCGTCACACCATCTGCTTTCTCCGCTTACGTCAACGTTTAAGGCGTCCGGAACCGCTTCCGTTTCCACGGCTGCATACTGTATCCCGGCCGTCTCATCCTTTTCCTTCGGAAGGAGAGCCTGGAGCTTATAATCCTTTCCGCAATTGTCCATATACAGGAGCCCGAAGCTTCCCGGTCCGCAGTTCGCCGTTACCGCGGCTGAAGTCTGCTTAAACACTATATGATCGAAATCGAACCGTCTGCGTATAGTGTGCTCTATCATTCCTATCTCGTCTTCCGTAAGGTCGGCATAGGCAACAAAAAGAACATCCCTGTTAGGATCGGCTGCAGGAGGAAGTGCCTTGAGGATATACCTCTCAAAGGCCCGTTTCCTCGATCCCATCCAAAATCCCATGATTGACATCTTATCGTCCTTAACACGGATCGCAGGCCTTAATTCAAGCATTTTCGTAATATTGTGAACCCTTTCGCTTATAAATCCCCTGCTTGCCATATTCTCCGTTGAATTGATTATAAAGGTACAATGGATATGCTTCTTAACCTCGTTAAGCTCCTCAACGATCCTGTCAGCCGACTGATTCTGCTGAGCCAGTCTGTAGGCGATCATAACCAGCAGTCCGGTGGCACTTGACAGTCCCTCCGAGTTAACGACCGAAACATTTTCAAAGGATCTGGCCGCTTCTGTGGCTCTCTCGTATTCATCGCTCATACAGGGGGATATGGCTATATGGATCACCTGATGTGCCTTTCTTAACATCCTTCCGAAGAATTCCGTGTAATCGGCTACCTCCGGCGGCATTGATTCCGCCTCTCCGCCATTCTGCATGTAATAGATGATTTCATCGGCACCCATCTCAAAGTAATCCCTGAAGGTACCGCTCTCAGTCTTTATCGAAAACGGAATGATATCAAGTCGAAGCTGTTTGATGACCGCTTCGGGAATATCGATCGTGCTGCCGGCCGTTATGAGCACCGGTATCTTTCTTATGTATCCCTTTGCGGTACTTATCTCATCCTGTATGTCCCTGTTATCCGCTCCGTAGGCAAGCTTTTCAGCCGGTATATGCTTAAGGAGCATTTCCTGAAGGCGGCTTCCCGACACAGGCTTTATCAAATATCCGTCAAAGCCCGCTGCATTGTACAGTTCCCTGTTCTCACTACCCGCATTTGCCGTGAGGACCACTACCGGAACATCCCTGTTAAGACCTCCGGTCTGCGCTCTCATTGCCTTAAGCGCTTCGATACCGTCCATTTCCGGCATGAAATGATCCATAAGGATCACATCATAGTGTCTTAACAGTGTCTTCCTCAGTGCCTCAGCTCCGGATACGGCGGTATCAACAACCACATCCGTTCCGTCAAGGAGCTTACTCTCAACCTCAAGGTTTAACTTGTTGTCATCCACTATGAGAACTGCGGCTCCCGGAGCACTGAAGCCGGCCTTGTACTTCTTATAAGCCCTTCCTTTTCCGTAATTCGCGATATTTATATCTCCGACCGCCTTGGAATCCGAAACGGTCTGCTCAATGCTTACCGTAAAGGTGGACCCTTCAGTGTAAACACTGTTGACCGTTACCTTTCCGCCCATCAGTTCCACAAGCTGCTTAACGATCGACAGCCCCAGTCCGGTACCCTCGATATACCGGTTCTTTTCCATATCCATTCTCTGGAATGCATCAAACAGATGTGGTATGGCATCCTGTTTGATACCAATACCCGTATCCGAAACGGCGATCTTGAGCATTACCTTGTTCTCGCCGGTTTCATCACTCTCTATGTGCAGACCGACAGAACCTTCACGCGTATACTTTACGGCATTATTCAGGAGGTTTATGAGTATCTGTTTAATCCTTACCTCATCTCCGTACAGTACGGAAGGAACTTCAGGATCGACATCCACGGAGAACTCAAGACCTTTTTCATTTGCCCGCAGCCATATCATGTTCACTATTTCCGAGAGCATATCCCCGACACGGTAATCAACGGGAACGATCTCCATGCTTCCCGCTTCTATTTTGGAGAAATCAAGTATGTCATTTATAAGGGACAGCAGCATCTTGCCCGCACCCTCTATATTTCCGGCATCCCTCATTATCTCCTCTGATGCGTCGGGCTGCCTTAATATGATCTCATTAAGTCCGAGTATCGTATTTATGGGTGTACGTATCTCATGGCTCATACTCGAGAAGAACCTGTTCTGGGAACGGTTAAGCTCCTCTGCCCTGGCAGCCTCCTCTTTTGCATGTCTGTTCTCCTCCTTGAACAGCCGGTTCTGGAAAGTCACCATTACGAAACATACCACTCCGACAAGCACGATCGACATCAACTGATCCACATGAAACATGAATTCCGAGTGATTGTGTACGGTATTCGGGAAATAGTAATCGATCACATTCTCAAATACTGCCATTCCCGTCAGTAGTATGAGCATTATGGTACGCCATTTCCCAGTCAGTACAAGACCTATATACAGATAGCTGAACATCACCCATACCACTC
The DNA here is from genome assembly GCA_946623875.1 of uncultured Lachnospiraceae bacterium. Lineage (GTDB taxonomy): Bacteria > Bacillota > Clostridia > Lachnospirales > Lachnospiraceae > UBA2868. Next base: position 9,976 of record CAMORO010000042.1, read on the forward strand.
CGCCTCCCTCAACGCCTCCGCCGAAGAAAAAGATGGCCGGATTGATAACAAACACAAGACCCGCAACAATAAGGCGCACTCCCAGCTTTACCCTGCCTTTCGTCACGGACATATAGGTTATCATCGGAACAATTATTATCACTCCTGTAAGGAACACTATTTCAAGGACATTCTCACCTGTCAGGATATCACCCGCAAGCGCGATAAACACGGAGGATATGGCAATGATGGTAAGGAGCACGAATATGCGTTCCTCGAAGCTTTTCTCGGTATCAAGAAGGTAGGCCTTCAGTCTGTTGAACAACTTCATCACTGTCCACCTCCTTCATAGCTTACCGCCGATTCCGGCAGTATGTTTTTCATGACCCTTTCGAAATCACTCAGCTCGATAGGCTTGGCAATAAAGCCGTCAAACCCCTCGTTTATAAACATTTCACGGGCGCCGCTGACCGCATTGGCTGTAAGTGCCACGATAAGGGGATTTCTGCCCTTGTTTCCTGCCACTTCCCTGAGTCGTTTCATGGCTTCAACACCATCCATCTCGGGCATCATATGATCCATGAATATAACATCATAATCCCTGTCCTGAAATTTCTTCACAGCCTCCATACCGCTTCCGGCAACCTCGGTTATCATCCTGTAATCGCCGAACAGACCCGCAGCAACCACAAGGTTCATGGGCTCATCATCGACAATAAGTACCTTAAGACCTTCAAACATTACCTTACCGCGCGCATTTGTCAGATCTTCATCCGTATTGACCGTTCCGTTCAGCAGCCTGGTAATGGTAAACCCGTACAGCGGCTTGGGCAGGACTACTATACGGCTTCCCTCCGGCTTTATGAAATCATCAAAGGCGGCAACCGCAACCGTTATTCCCTGTCCGGCAAGATCATCAAAGAAGTTCCGGGCAAGCTCATATTCCTCCCTGCCCATGAATATATGCGTCACGCTCAGTCTGCGCATAAGGCGTTTCACTTCTTCCACCGTTTCGGCAGAATACAGGGGACATTTAAGCCCCGCCGCCGCATTCACCGCCATGGTCTTATAGAATTCACGGACCTGCGGCACATCATATTTATCCGACCGTACATGGAACACTACATTTCCGCTGAACTTTGAATCAAGCGAAAGACTGGGTGTGGGATCTATGACGGCCTGCGGGATCGTGGCACGCACGGTCGTACCGATCCCCTTTTCACTCTCGATCTTAACAAAACCGCCCATCCTGTGTACCAGACCGTAAACTACAAACAGGCCCAGACCGATGCCTCCCGTACTCCGGTTTCTTTTCTTGTTGGCCTGATACAGACCCTTGACAGCCGAGGAAATATCCTTCCTCTCCATTCCGATCCCGGTATCCGCTATCTCTATGCACAGATTTACTCCGTATTCTTTCGGGGTGGAATACACTCTCAGGCACACTCCTCCGCGTCTTGTGAACTTGCAGGCATTGTCTATCAGGTGTCTGAATATCTTCTCAAGCTTTCTTATATCGCCTCTCATTACCATCGGGATCAGGGGATCGAAATCCACCACGAACTCAAGCTCTCTCATCTTCTCCTGCAGCTTAACCCCCGATACGACATCATTTATAAGCGAGGTACTTATATAATTTTCCTCCTCCAGAACCACCTTCCCGCGCTTTACCTCGGTGTAATCCTGAATGTCCTCTATCTGATATGAAAGCCTTACACCGGCATTTCTTATCTCGTCAACTTCCTTCCCCACTCCCTTTTTAAGAAGCAGAGCCGACATACCGTTAACGACATTAACGGGCGTACGGAGCTCATGCGATATGTTGGAAAGGAAATCCTCCATATCGTTGTCATAAGCTTCTATATTGCGTCTGTTCTCTTCAACCTTACGAACGCCGAGTTTTCTGTTTTCAATTGAGTATCTGCAGTGGAAATACACGCACAGGACCACTGCGATATGAAGGGCTGTCCTTGATATGTTAAGCGCATCAAATACAATGCTTCCGCTCTTTGTCACAAGGATAAACTGTATCATCATGATAAAAGCATATTCCGCAATGAGACAGTTGAGTATGAACATCCGGTCAACAAGCGAATATGTAACAAGCATGAGCATGATGATGATCGAAACGTCAAAGAAGCTGGTTTCATGAACCCCGTGAAAAAAGGCAGCCAGCATACCGAAAATAAGATAGAGCATTTCGCTGTTTGACTCTTCCATGCTCTGCCTTAAGTACACAGTCCATATCGATATTATACCGATGGCGAGCAACGGCAGTACCCAGAACTCCCAGCCCTCGAAATAGCTCTCGATCATCAATCCCAGCGTTGCGATGGTGATCACGGAAATGATAAAGCGATGTCTTCTGATCTTGTTCATAAACAGGTTTCCTATCTTGGGGTTACTTTTCTATACTCTTAAGGAACATTTCAACTCTCTTCCTGTTGATATAGGGCTCTATCTGCTTCTGATTGAGGATCAAAGCACCTATTTCAAGCTTATCTCCTTTTTCTGTGACCCTGACTGTCTTTGCCTCAAACTGAACCACAACTTCAGAGTCAAGCCCGGTCACATCGATCCTGTCACCGATCTGCGGCTCGTATGCGATACCGTCCCTGTTAACAGTGATCCCGATACCGTTTTCACTGATATTGTCAACAATCCCGACAATCTCCCTATTTTCGACGTATATAAGGCAGGACATTCCCGATTTAAGCCTTGAATATACTCTTCGTTCTCCCGACATTAAGGTTCCTCCCGGACAGATTACAACAAGCTATTGGATAAATTATTTTCATGATATCACTTTCAGGATGCATACTCAACAATGATTTATCCTTCCTCATCTTCGTATTCACCATAATCCCCGTATCCTTCATATCCGTCTTCTTCATATTCGCCCTCTTCGTATTCTTCATACTCTTCATAACCCTCATATTCATCATACCCGTTCAGATCGTTTTCAAGATCCGTTTCGTTATCAGCGTCCCTTTTCTCCTGTTCTTCGGCATATCCCGAAGGCTTACGGATGATCAGGCGCAAAAGACGGCTGTGATGAAGGACAAAGACTGCGGCAAGCATGAAAAGGTGTGTGTAAAAAGCACCGATAAGATAATAATTGCGTTCAAGCAGATAACCGTTAGAGAAGCCGAAATAGCACAGCATACCCGTTATCAGCAGTCCAAGGATCAGAAGGTAGATATTTTTGAAAACATTTTGGAGCGCCTTTATAAAATCAAGAAAGGATGCATCAAAATACACAAACCTTCCGACCATAAGACCCAGATAATACAGCATAACCGGACTGTACTCACTCTCATCGCCGATCACATTGAGCCACAACAGGATAAAGATCACATAGAACATCGCAAGCATCCTTACGGTTGCCTTTTCCTCTCCGTTTATTCTCTTAAGCGGTATGATCAGCCTGTCAAGTATGCTGTTAAGCACGCAGGAGAGGCAAATAAGCAGGAGAAGCACGAAATCCTTACCATTCTCCCATACATTGACAAAAGCGCCGAATCGGGCGTATTCTTCGCTGCTCACGCCTGCCTGTATCAGAGAGTATATATGATTGCATATTATGTAGGCGCACGAGAAGGACATGACCGACGTTGCGGATATGACCATTTCGTAGAAACGCTGTACCCTGTTATTGGCACGGTCATACAGCTCCCGTTTACGTTTCCTGCCCCGCATCCCGGAAACCGACAGTCCGACGCCTCCGAGGATCATGGATATGCACATTATCACCATGACAAAAGCCATGAGAAAAAATATAAGCTTCTTATCCCAGGTAAAATCCGGATTAAGATATACATCAACAGTCATTTTTACAACTCCTTTTTACGATTCTGTTGTTCTTTTCGCTATGTATTGTATTGTGTGTAAATATGATTATGTGGTATAATGTAACTATTCAGAACAGCACATATTTTATAAAATTTAATTATATAACGAGCAAACGCAGGGATTGCCAAAACATTAAACATCAGCAGATTGCGTTTGCGGGTATAAATATCCACGGAGGTGAAGGTCATGACATACAGGGATTTAGTTGACAGGATGAGGGATGTATTTGAAGATGCCGACGCCAGGAATATATTTGAACATATAGCCATCCAGATAAATATCACAGGCGAGGGCTCCGGTGTCATGTACGTCGAGGTTGCACAACGTCAGGTCTCGGTTGAGCCGTATGATTACTACGACAGGGATGGTCTTGTTGTGATCGACTCACATGTACTCATGGATATCTGCGATGGGAAATATACACTGAGGCACGCCTACAAACAGGGAATGCTCACATATCAGGGCAACGAACGCAAGTGGCTTGCCTGCCTTAACAATATCACAATCCACAGATAATTTATGTACTTCTCCCTGTACGATCATTACATCTACGGTACGGCTATCTTTATTGCCTTATCACGTATCCCGATGATCGCATGGTCTGTACTTCCGCCATACTCACCATCCAATGTCCATGCAATTTCCTTTTCACTTATCACTTCGACGGTTCTGACTTTCGAAGACACTATATCCGGAACGTCCTGCTTTCCCATAAGTATCGCCTGTCTTATCCTGTCAAGTTCTATGAATGACGAAGGCGTCCTGACAAACAGACAGTCCAGCAGACCGTCGTTCATAAGCGCGCCGTCCGGAACTATATTGGTCATCCCTCCAACAGACAGCGTGTTGCCCGCAAATCCGAAGATAAAGTCATCCTCATATTCCATATCATCCATCCGCACGACCGCATGCACGGATGCCTCGGCAATCCTCTTTGGCTCCATACTCTTTAATATCTCAATAAAATATGCAGCTACCCCGAGGATATTCTTCATGCCCTGATCCGTACTGTAGCTTACATCCGTAAAAAGCCCGAATGCCGCAACATAGGAAAACACACTTCCGTTGAAGATACCTGCATCTATCTGTTTGAGCTTGCCGTTAACTATGGTCTCGCAGGCTTCTATCGGATTAGTGGATATCATCAGCGAGGAAGCGAAATCATTTACTGTGCCGGTCGGTATGTAACCGCAGACGACATCCTTATCAGACTCGATCACACCGGCAAAAAGCTCGTGAAGCATTCCGTCTCCGCCGCTTGTAACAACCGTATCATACTCACCTGCATGGCCGGAAATGAACGATTCTCCGTCCTTTGCAGCAGACGTGGGATGCACGGTAACATCATATCCGGAAACCGTAAAACGCCACAGGATATCCGAAAGTGCCATCCCTATCTCACCCTTACCCGAATATGGATTATACACAAACAGCATCTTTTTCCTTTTCTTTGTTTTCATTCCGTATACTCCTCATAATCTGCTTTACACTGCCTTTTCACCGTCTTCACCAAGGATATCAGCCAGCATTTCCAGCATCTTCGGAACATCATAAGGCTTTGCCAGATGACCGTTCATTCCGTAATTGATAGCTTCCTTCCTGTCATCCTCAAATGCATTGGCAGTGACTGCGATTATCGGTATCGAAGCCTTCCCGGCATCCTCCATGCCCCTGATAAGCTTAGCCGCCTCATACCCGTCCATAATGGGCATCTGAATGTCCATGAGTATCGCATCATAATACCCTGAAGGCTTATCCCGCACCAGCTTTACGGCTTCCAATCCGTCATTTGCCACTTCGATACTAAGTCCGGCCTCCTCCAGGATGGCTATAGCTATCTCCCGGTTAAGCTCATTGTCCTCGGCAAGAAGAAGCCTCTTACCTTCAAATGAGAGTGCAGAGCCTTTTTGCTGCCTGATCTTTCTGTCATTTTTGTTTATCACGCAGGGAATGGTCACTATGAACTCAGAACCCTCTCCTTCCTTACTGTCGAGAGTTATGGTTCCTTCCATCATATCCACGATATTCTTGGTTATCGCCATTCCCAGACCCGTTCCCTGAATACCGCTGACCGTACTGCTCCTCTCCCTTGTAAAAGCCTCGAAAATACTCTGCTTGAACTCTTCGCTTATGCCTATCCCGTTGTCCTTTATCCTGAATTCATATCTGCTCATTTCTTCATCAACAGGAAATTCACTCACCTTAAGACTTATTGAGCCCTTTGCCTGTGTGAATTTGACCGCATTGGTCAGGATGTTGAGCAGTATCTGATTCAGCCTGAGTTTATCCGTAATGATATTCTCATTCACTATCCCGTCAAGATCTACGCTAAACTCCTGATCCTTTTGCCTTATATTGGGCTGTATGATCTCCTTTAAATCCCTTATCACGTCCGGAAGAAATACTTCCTCCTCCTCAATACTTACCTGCCCGCTCTCTATGGTGCTCATATCCAGCACGTCATTTATAAGGGACATAAGATAGTTGGATGACAGTGCTATCTTGGCAAGATAGTCATCCACCTGCTCTTTATCGTCTATATTCGATTGTGCAAGGGATGTGAAACCGACTATGGCATTCATGGGAGTGCGTATGTCATGAGACATATTGTTCAGAAAAGTAGTCTTGGCCTTGTTCGCATTCTCGGCAAGATCCAGCGCTCTTGCAAGTGCCTCACGGCTCTTTGCAAGCTCCTCATTCTTCTGTTCAAGCATACGTCGGGCATTCTCTTTATTCTCTACTTCCTTTTTGCTTCTCATTGCATCCCGTACCAGGAACGCTATGATCAGTATCGCAAGTACAAGTACGATACTTACGAACACTGCCATATGGTCTTTCATGACATCTGCAAAACCATAGGAATACAGCCCTCCCGTGTATCTGAACGCAAGATTTCGCGCATAATCGTCACCAAGAACATTAAGTCCCCTGTTAAGCAGCTTGATCAGTCCCTCGTTTCCTATCTCTACCCCAAAGCATCTGTCGTCATTACTGCTGAGCTGACGCATGGAAAGTCCTCTGTATTCGCGGTTCTTGAGTATATCGCCTGCGCGAAGCCCGTTTAGTGTGGTACAGTTGGCCTTTCCGTCAAGTACAGATTTAAGACAGTCCTCTATCGAAGAGCACAGCACGATCTGGGAATCCGGGAAATTACTTTTCACGTAGTAAAACTGCATCCTGTTATTTTCGTTTACGGCGAATTTCGATATGGTTGACTCGGTATAATCCCCGGAAAAGATAAGCTCGGTAGAAGAAGATGCCACCGGCACGCTCTGGTATATTCCGCTTTCCTCGGAATAATACATTCCGCCGCCTACAGGAAATGCCACGTCAACAATACCGCTTCCCATATCGGCTATCATATCATCATAGTTCTCGTATCCCGAAAAGACGATCTCCTTTGACACACCCACACTCTCAAGAAGCCTTGGCATAAGATCTTTTATTATTCCGTTAACGCTCCCGTCGGGGTCGGTGTCGCTGTAAGGAAGATAGTTGTTAAGATAACCCACCCTGAGCTTATCGTGTGTTTCTATCCATTTCCGCTCCGAAGCGGATGTTGACCTTCCCGACAGCCCATACTTATAATATTTGATCTTCAATGAGATAATATAGCTGCTCTCTTCCGCAGCAAGCTCACTTTGGGCTTTATTAAGCTCCTCAAGGATATCGGGACGGTTGATATTCACGCAAAGATAATAATCAGATGACCCGAAGGTACTGAGCACATGCATATTCTCCTTAACGTATGCTCCGTCGCCCTCCGCTGCCATTAAATCTATTTCATCAGCCTCAAACGAGGCATACAGATCGTCATAGTCATCGTAAACCATAACCTGTGCTTCCACATCATGTTCTTCCAGATATTTCAACAGAACATCATGAACAACACTGTTAAGAACACCTATCTTACAACCGTTCAGAGTATGCGTATCCGCAGTGATCCCGGTATCCCCGTCATGCTTCACCAGATTGTAGTTTTCGTTTCCCATTGCAAGATCGGGGAACCCCATAAGCCCTTCTCTTTCGGATTTATAAGCTATCCCCGCAAGAAGATCCACTTCACCGTTAAGAAGCTTCTCATACATTTCGGAAAAAGAGCCGTACACATACTCATATCTCCAGCCGGTGTATTCGGACAGCTTGAGATAGTACTCATACGCATACCCCTTCTTGACCGCTCCTTCCGCCGCACCTTCCTCGAACACTTCATTCTCGTAATAGCCGACCCTCACGGTCTTCTGTGCAGGCAGCTTTGCTGCTTCGGTTTCAGTCAGGGGCGCGGCATACGTCCTGTAAGCCGGCACGGTCATGGATACCGTAACTATCAATGTCAGGATCCCGGCCAAAGCCTTCTTTAAATATTCGGTTATAAGATATCCGGACTCTTTCCTATGCATTTCCCATCCTTATTACTTTGAAAGTCAGTCAAAGATACGATACGTCACATATTCTGCCAAAAGCACTCAGCTTACCTTCTGATCTAATCCTAACCACTTACACAGAATAAAGTATATCACATTTAAAACAATTTATCATTGCCAATAAAGCAATTCTTAAGTATAATTTATGTGTCAATCCAAATATACCGCACAAGGAGAAATGCTAAATGAAAACAGATATTTATACTATTACCGGCGACAGCTCGGACATAACCGAGATCCATAAAGTGATCGAAAAGGTGGCACAATTCAACGACCTTCCCGACAAGGATTTAAAGAAGCTTCAGCTTCTTGCGGAAGAGCTTATCGGAATGGAAAAAGGTCTGCTCGGTTTTACAAAGGGCGATTTCCACATCGAAAACAACGGCACCGAATACAGGCTGTGTCTTCACGCCGACATGAACGTTGATCTTGATACCCAGGAGCGCTTTGTTAACATGTCGAAAACACAGAAGAACGAAGCATATAAGGGTTTTCTCGGTAAGGTTCGTCTTGTTGCCGACACCTTCCTCTATACACCTACCGGCGAGGAAATGCTCGGATTTGAATCATATGCTCTTTCCGAAACATACTCACCGTATTTCTCTCCGGCAGACTACGATATGACCTGGTCATTCAGCAAATATAAGAATGATCTTGATGAGTCCACACCGCAGTGGGACGAGCTTGAGCATTCGGTAATAGCAAGCCTTTCGGATGACCTGCTCGTAGGAACAAGAAATAAATCAATCGACATCATTGTCGTTAAGAAGTTTTGATGTAACAACTACCATAAGGCAGCCGTTTTCAACAGAAACGGTTGCCTTATTTTTTATGAATTCATTGCTCACGCCGATCGGATGATCCGAAGTCAGGACAGCATCACAAAGCTCATATTCCGCTCCTTTTACAGATACTCCCGTACTTCTGTCAGTAAGCGAAAATACCGACAAAGCGCAGTTATCTTCCGCCTCGGTTTCAACTTCCGAATCGGCAAATATGATGAACCGCGAACCATTGTCGATGATCCAGACCTTCGCTCCGGCATGAGCCGCATACTGCGCTGCCTGAATATTCGCAAACGCATGATCGGGTCTCCCTCCCATTGCGCATATGATATAAATGCCTGCATATCCCATTTCCAGAGCCCGCCTGACGGCAATAACCGTATCAGTATCATCCTTATGAGACGGATAGCGTTCATATGCTATCCCTTTATCCTCAACGAAGGCAAGGCCGGCCTCCGATACAGAGTCAAAATCACCTAATGCGATATCCGGGACGATCCCGTATCTTTCAGCATGATCGATGCCTCTGTCACAGGCAAAAACATAGTCAATAATGTTGTCATCCCCTTGTCCTGTGACTTCCAACAAAGGTTTTATGTATTCCGGTCTGACAAATCCGCCGCCGGATATGATAAGACAGCTTTTCTTTTTTGAGATGTTTACGTTATCTCTGTTGTTGCCTTTGCTTCTTTCGGACGCTTTGGTCCTGCTGTTTCTGCTGTTTTCGTTTTTTCCTCTGTCACCGGTCATGCCTCTGTTCCCGGGTTTTTCCTCAGTTTTCAATGGAGGGTTTTTCATGCTTTTGTTATCCTTTTATAACTGTTCGTTTATAGAAAACACAAATTGTTCACACTTTTTATTAGCACTCACTATTGACGAGTGCTAATAAGTGTGATATAACATACTTGTAGCAGAAATGAGCGGGATTTGGGATATACAAATTAACATCCCACTCGCAATATATAAACAGATCAACACTTACAATGTGTTTTAAAAGGAGGAATGACATATGTTAATGCCAAGTATTTTCGGAGAAAACTTATTTGATGACTTTTTTGATGATTTCCGTTATCCGCGTAAGCCGGCACGCCCGGTAAAGAACCCCGAAGTAAACATAATGAAGACCGATATCAAGGAAAACGAAAAGGGTTATGACCTTGCGATCGAGCTTCCGGGCTATAAAAAGGATGACATGAAGCTCGAGCTTAAGGACGGTTATCTTACGATAAGCGCAGAGATCAATCAGGACAATGACGAAAAGGATGAAGGAGGCAACTACATACGCCGCGAGCGTTACTATGGCAGATCTTCAAGGAGCTTCTATGTTGGCGAAGCACTTACCGAGGAGGATATCAAGGCCAAATACGAAGACGGCATCCTTAAGATCAATGTTCCCAAGAAGGAAGTTAAGCCGGTTGTTGACGAAGCCAAGTATATCTCTATCGAAGGATGACCCCGGATCAAAGAGCCAAAGGATGAACAGTAACAAACCATCCCTTCCATAAAGCCCCTCTGCAGTACATGGCAGAGGGGCTTTCTTATATATTAACCAATCCGGTCAATCCTTTTTACATTGCATCTTTTTCCAATTCCTCGTAATCATACGTCCTCTGTTTAAAGTCATTAAAAGATGTTTTGCCTGTTTTTTTCCTGTCGGAAGGCATATCGGTATAGTCATTTCTGATCGCTGATATCATAAATCCGACTAAATTATCGACTTCCTGTTTGATGGCAATCCCATATTTCTCTTTTATGATACTCATATCATATGAAGCCGCTTCCGCAATTGCTTTCGCATCCTTTGATTTGATCTGCGAACCCATCAGATCACGGACTTCATCATAGAAATTAAGCTTCTCATCTTCGGTAAGGTCCTCAGCCTTCACCTTTGTTTCCGGATCATCCTTCGTGTTGCTCTTATAAAGCTGGATATAGAAATCAACCGCATATACTTTACCGCCCTGCCCGGATTTCCTGGGTTCATAGGACACGAACATCTCCGTCCTGTCCTTTTTGGAGTTGATCTCCTTAACTGCAACATCTATACAATTACGTCTGAACTCAAACCACGTTGTGAATACCTTTTCCGGAGCCGCTTCAAGAGCCGCTTCGTAGTTCGGCTTCGCCGAATCGTTCAGTATTTTCTTAACATTGGCCAGTTCAGCGTTGATAACACCCAGATCCAGCTTCAGTTCCGCAAGATCATAAGTCACCTTAAAACTGTTGTCCTTTCTGTTTACACCCTTGGGATAATATGCCCTGCTCTTAAGCAGCTCATACAGCCTAAAAGAATAAACAGACTTGAAATCCAGCATCGTCTCAAGGTTAAGCTTTGTAAAGTTCTGCTTGATATTCTTAAGATAGCCGTTGAGGTTTTTGTTGTACTCGAGCGTAAGAACACCATTCTCATAATGCGCATTGTTTATAACGGACATATAGTGAAAACGCTCATTTTCCGGATCCGACATACCGATGACCCGACCGGTCATTGAACTTCCCACCTTATCCAACTGGCTGTAAAAGCTTCCGCTTTTTGAGTCAAGCAGCTTCTTAAGCTCAGATGCCTTAAGGCGCACTATGAGAGTTCCCTCTTTATCTTCCTCCGCATCTTTGATCTTGTTAAGAGAAATAGCCATGACCTTGTTTTCCAACAAGGAAGATTTGTACTTCGCCCCAATCAAAAAATTAGACTTGACGTAATCGCTGTTCTGATAAAAATCGACAGCAAAATCCCCTTCTTTCCTGTATTCCATTTTTATACTCCACCATTTACTACGTTAAATACCCGATCCCTACGGTAAACATAATATAGCATTACTATTTTATTGTCAACCTCTTTTCTACGTCAAACTTGGAATCTTTTTTTACATAATACCACAATATTTAGTATTTATCACGGTTTTCAGTTTGTTCAGTTCGTTCTTTAACGTAGGATTTCGCTCTGATAAAAAGTAATTATCCGGTATCTGTCATTTGGACCATATACATAAAACTTACCTGCCGTTTTGAACTAACGTAGGAAATTGGTGCGAACATCTTACTATTACGTAGAAAAATGGTAAATGTCTTTAATGATCATGTACATACTCTGATATCTATGGCCTTCTAGCGCGTTTATCAGGCCAAATAAAGCCTTTATGGTTCAAAATCGAATATTTTATCTTATTTCGATCATAATCCGCATTTTGGGGCTTATTTCAAACGGATTTTTAGACTTTTAACGTAGTAATCCGGAGTTATTATCTTATCTGGTTTAGGAAAGTAACGTAGAAAAATGGGGTTACTTTTCATAATCACCCTAAATCAGGCTTTTTTACTATCCTCCAGACCGTATAAACCCCATATTTCTACGTTTGGAAAACAGCATTACCCCATATTTCTACGTTTAGAAAACAGCATTACCCCATATTTCTACGCAGATCATTTCATGATAACACCATATTAATACGTTAATAATCCCATTTCTCTACGCCAAAGGTATTTGACTGCCCAATATTATACGCCAAACAACCAGATTACTACGCTCAATATCCATTTCTTAACCGTTCTTTGACTGAATTGCTACGCTAAAAACCCTTTTTTACGACGTATCTCTGATAGATAGATCGATACCTTTTTTCTACGCAACCGGTACCATTTGTATACTTTAATTCTCCCATTTTTTTCTGCATCTTTTACTAAATTACTACTTCAAACATGCTCCTGATGCCGGGAATTTAGCCTGTTTCAGAACACTTAAGTAATAAATTTAAAAAAATTTAGATTGTTTAAAAAAAACTAACAACAACAAAGTTGTCATATATACATTTATGATATTTATTTGTAAAGTCATGATTTCTGAATGCAGATAAGGAAATGCATTCAGAAATCATGCGTTCCGCATGACACG
>CAMORO010000043.1 GCA_946623875.1 uncultured Lachnospiraceae bacterium
TAAATGCGGGTACCTGTTCTGCTTCCGGTATGGATGAAAGTTCAGGTTCCGCTACTGGTGTTAATACCGGTGCCGCCTTCTTCCGTACCACCTTCTTAACTACTTTCTTAGCAGGTGCCTTTACGGGAGCAGGTGTCTCTATCGGTGCTGCTACTGCTACCGGTTCCGGCGCTGTTGCCGGTCCGGGTATAAATGCAGGTACCTGTTCTGCTTCCGGTATGTATGAAAGTTCAGGTTCCGCTACGGGTGTTAATACCGGTGCCGCCTTCTTCCGTACCACCTTCTTGACTACTTTTTTAGCAGGTGTCTTTACGGGGGCGGGTATTTCTATCGGTGCTACAGCCACCGGTTCCGGTGCTGCTGCCACTACAGGTTCCGGTTCTGCTTCCGGTATGTATGAAAGTTCAGGTTCCGCTACGGGTGTTAATACCGGTGCCGCCTTCTTCCGTACCACCTTCTTGACTACTTTTTTAGCAGGTGTCTTTACGGGGGCGGGTATTTCTATCGGTGCTACAGCCACTTCCGGTTCCGGTGCTGCTGTCACTACCGGTTCCGGTTCTATATCCAACCCTTCTATATTTACACTGCCAAATGCAGGTATTGCCTCCGCAACTGCGGATGCACCTTCCTCCACGACCTCAGGCATTACACGAACAGGTTCCTCTTCATAAGTAAATGCAGGTATTCCTGCTTCCTGCTCCTCATGTTTATCGATGTCTGCAAGATACTTATGCCTTTCGTCATCAGACATAGCCTTCCATTCATCTCCTGCCAGCTCAAGTTCAACAAGTGTAATATCGCGGCACCTGGGGCATTTTATTGATTTTCCATGTACAGTTGTTCTGCAAAAGCCCATACATTTCGGGCATACATACAATAAATCCGCCACAGCGTTTCCTCTCATCAAAATATAATTATAAATATTTTAGCATACTTTCATCGAAAAGAAAAGTATGACGATTTGCAGTTCCAAAATGCGCCTTTGACCGTTAAGATATGCAGTGGTATACTAAACTGAGTGTATGGTAATGTGGCAGACCGATCAATGTTTACCGGTCGAAACAGGCTCAAACAAGGGGAAGTGGGATGAGCATTCTGTTATTTCTGATAATCATTCTTGCATATATAGTTTTTATCGGCATTGCAAACGAAAAGCTCCTGCACATACAGTCGGACATTGCGCTGATACTTTTCTCGCTGCTGTTGTCTCTTTTGCTTGCACTGCTAAGATATCTTATCCCGGGATCCGGCCTGTCATCATTCATCGACAATCTCGGCGATTTCGGATTTGAGGAATACCTGATGGACGGTGTGCTGTGTTTCATGCTGTTTGCCGGCGCAGGTAAAGTCAATATGGGTAAGTTCCGCCAGAACCTTAAGCCCATATGCCTGCTCGCACTGCTGACAACACTGATATCATCCTTCCTGTACGGAATACTCTTTTATGTTATTGCGTCTCTGTTTAATATCCCCATGGACATATGGACCTGCATACTTTTGGGATGTGTTGTATCACCGACCGATCCGATAGCTGCAACGGGCATCCTGAACAAGATCGGTCTTTCCAAAAATGTATGCTCGGTTATCGAAAACGAATCACTGTTTAACGACGGAACCGGCGTGACTCTGTTCATATTTGTACGCTCACTGATTATACACAGCGGGGACAGCAACTTCGCAGTACTGATGTTCAAGGAGATATTCGGTGCCTTTGCGGTCGCAATTACCATATCATGGCTGTTGTTTAAGCTCATGAAGCTGACACGCGATCCGGTCAAATACATCCTGATCTCACTGCTTGATGTTTCTCTGGTTTACATAATTTGTGAGCATCTCGGTTTTTCGGGCGTTATAGCGTCGGTGGTGTGCGGAATGTTCTTCTCGTACTCAATGGACAGTATCGAAAGAAGTGTACAGGTTATCGACCCGCACAACTTCTACGGCGACTTTTGGGAAATACTTGAAAGTATACTTAACTCCGTTCTTTTTGTAATGATAGGCATGCTCGTCCTGAACTTCTCGATAAGCAGACATGCTCCGATCGTTATCCCTGCTGCCCTTATCATACTGATACTGTCACGTGCGATCGGGGTTTTCATCAGCAGTATCCTTACCAGGAACAATATTCCGGGTAATTACAATCTTAAGGAATTTGTTGTGCTCATGACATGGTCAGCTCTTAAAGGCGGACTGTCACTGGCACTTGCGATCGAAACTGAACAGTATCTTTCCGTTGATGTATTTAACATATTTATGAATGTAGCTTATGTAACAATATTCTTCACTGTACTTGTACAGGGACTTACTGTTAAGAATGTTTACTTCTCACTTGAAAAACACAAGGCAGAAAGGATAGCCGCGGATAAAAAGTAATCCCGGAAAGGAATGAATTCAAATGAAAATCATAATAGTCGGTCTGGGACAGGCAGGAACAACACTGGTCAAGGAGCTTGCAAACGAGCATTACGATATTACGGTGATCGACAAGGAACGAAGCCTTGTAGACAGGATAACGGACAAATACAATGTCAACGGTATCACCGGAAGCGCA
Source organism: uncultured Lachnospiraceae bacterium (assembly GCA_946623875.1). Taxonomy (GTDB): domain Bacteria; phylum Bacillota; class Clostridia; order Lachnospirales; family Lachnospiraceae; genus UBA2868. The sequence goes on from CAMORO010000043.1 coordinate 2,552, forward strand.
GCTTCCAAGGAGACGCTGCTTGCGGCAGGCGCTGATACCGCAGACATCATCATTGCCCTGACTCATGTTGATGAGATAAACCTCTTAAGCTGCATGCAGGCCAAGGCACTCGGAACGGGTAAGAGCGCCGCAAGACTTCTGTCCCCGGATTTTGTAAGGGAAGCCGATTCTCTTAAAGAGCAGTACAGTATTGATTACTTCGTAAAGCCCAAGCTGGATATCGCCGAAGAAATATATCGCAATATCGGAATGCCCGGTTTCATGAAGCTGGAAGGCTATTGGGGAAAAGACCTTCAGATAATCGATGTAAATGCATTGGATGACTTCCCTTTAAACGGCAGGACATTGTCTGAAATAAGACAAACCGATAATGTTAACCTGCTCGTGGTTGCAGCGGCAAGAAATGACAGGCTCTTTATACCGGGAGGCGATTTCATAATAAAAGAAAATGACAATCTGAGCATCGTTGCTGCAAAGGATGGACTGGGCAATACTCTGAAGAGCCTGGGGATAAGCAAAAAAACTGTCAAACGCATTGTTATTGTCGGAGGCGGGATAACAGGCGAATATCTCATGGATATGCTCAGGGGTGACAAAAAAAATGTTACCATCCTGGAACATGATGTTCACAGATGCCGTGAATTGATGGAGAAATATCCCGAGGTACGTGTGGCATACTCCGGAGGTGAAATACTGGACGTTCTCGAAGAGGAGCGTGTATCCGAGGCCGACTGTGTCATATCACTTACCGACAACGATGAAATAAATCTTGTTATAAGCATGTTCAGTTGGTCATGCAGGATACCTTCCATAATTACCAGAGTAGACAGCCCCGAACATGTGAAGCTGCTCCACAGAGTAAACATCGATATATCCGTTTCCGCCACCGAATTGTCTGCCCTTAAAATGATTCGCTTCATCAGAAACTGTGAGATAGGAAACACCGGCAGCGGAATAGGTAAGTTCTACAACATTGCAGGTAACAGAGCGGAGATCATGGAATTCACCGCTTCAGATGACTTCCCCGCTCTTAATATCTTACTTTCAAGTAAGGATCTTCATCTTAAGAAAGACGTGATCATAGCCTGTATCATCAGAAACGGGGAAGCTCTCGTCCCATCAGGCAATTCATGTATCATGAGTGGGGACAAGGTGATAATCGCTTCATCCAAGGCAAATAAAATACGTAACCTGAGTGGGATCTTGCGATGACATCCCTCATATCATCTGGGATTATACGATGATATCCTCCATAACATCCAGTATCACTACCTGTATGGTCTTAAGCAGGGTAAGAACCAGAGCTGTCGATGCTATGATAAATTCAACCGATATAATATCCATAATAAAACTCCTTCCTGATTTCGTTTGTCTTCAGAAAGGAGTTTATCATATCACTAAAAAATAAATGTCCGTTTTATATCCCCCGTATATAGAACGTGTGTTTGCGTCAGTCTACCCTGATATCCGTTATGGCACATTCATCCCCCGTGATCGCGGCATAAATCGTTCCCGGCTCATCGAGTATCGTTGTAACATTGTGTATCTCTATTCCGAAATTCTCAGTGGCTATCGATATCTTCTTGCCCCTTCTCGTAAACCTGACCTCACACTCATAACCCTTCCTGTTCCTTAACTTCCAGTCATCCCAGCTTACGAAGTTCGAATTCTTTTTCATGCTGAATGAGTTATTTGCGTATTCTTTATTACCGTCATCTTCACCGTTAAGCTTAATAAAAGCATACTCCCTGTATCCGTTGCCGTTCACCGTGCCGTCATCCGAGGCAAACAGAACGATATACGGACAATGCCATACAAGGGATGCTGTAGGGAGGCTCATTGTGTGGAAATTAAACCTCAGCATATCCTTAACCGGCACACCCGGTGTGGTAGCCGACCTTGCACTTTCTATCTGCATGTTGGGCAGATCGGATTCCAAACGGTCAATATAGTTTATCTCATCGGAAATCCTCGGAATATCTTTCTCCGATGCTTTCACACCCGTCTTCTCAACCCTGATATCATTAATACGGCAATTCTCACCGGTCAGTCCCACATATGCCCACATCGAACCGCCCGGCAGAGCCATGATAACATCTATCTCCTTGGCATCACAGATAAGCTTCAGGCGAAGGTGATCGTTGTACCTCATCGTCCTTATCTCATAGTCATTTCCCTCATCCCCGTCATTATCTTCAACCATAACCCTGATATTGCGTGCCATTGTCGAAACATAATGTCCGTCAAACCAGACCTCCGCATACTCGGTGTATTTATAAGCTCCTATGGTGCTAACCCGGTTATGTACATGCGCGTCATATGAATCAAAGATGATGATCGAAGGCATTGAGAAATCAGTTTCTTCCTCTTTTTCACTGACAGCCGTAAAGCTTATCCTTGTCTCCTCCGTATCTATGACTATGCCCGAGGTCACCTTACTCCTGTACTCTTTAACAGAAAGCTCGGTCTCAAGTTCAGTATCCGAAGTACGACCCTTCTCACGCATCCCGTAATTCGTATCCATATCAATAAGCCGCACCATCTCATTGGCAAACCTGGGGTCAAACTGACTCCCTGCTTCCCTGACAAATTCCTCGCGCACAAACGGCTGTGGCAGAGCCTCGCGGAAGCTGTTCTTTGAAGTCATCGCATCATATGCATCCGCAACGGCTATCAGTCTTGCGATCTTTGGTATGTTTTCGCCTATAAGACCATCCGGATATCCTTTCCCGTCATATCTCTCCTTAACATACCGGGCTCCTATATTAAGTCCCGGATATTCATGTATTTCCGATAAAATCTTGTTTCCTATAAGAGGCTTCTGCTTCAGTATTTCACGCTCTTCCTCCGTAAGATCCTTTTCCTTATTGATAATGCTTTCCGGAATATCGATCTTACCCACATCATGCAGAAGAGCAGCGTAATAAACCGTATTGCATTCCTCGTCATTCATACCGTCATACTCTGCAAGGCGTCTTGCATAATCCGCAACTCTCTTGGAATGATCCTTGGTGTATGCATCCCTTTCGTCAATGGCTGATACGAAAGCGGTCACGGTCTGGTCAAACAGACGCTCCATATGAATACGATTTTCCTCTAAGTGTTCCATTTCCCGCTCATGTGCAAGCCTTACCCTGTCATTGATATCAAGATAGGCAAAGATATACAGAGCGATCGACATAAGCACCATCGCCATATTGGTAAGTGACAGACCATAGAGAAATATCTGGGCTATCGAAGCACATATGGGAACTATCAGAAACAGATTAAGCGATATATATATATACCTGTTTATCCTATCGCGGTATCGCCTTATCACTATAAACTGCATGACCGGTCCTACAATGGGAAGAATATAACACAGAAGGAATGTGGGAGATCTGTGGTATACATTGTTTTCGTCAAACGTATAATACAGTCCGGTGAAAGCCGCAATCACAGCCATTACCATTCCGATGACCGAGATCACCTGAACAAGCCTGAGTAACCACGGAACTTCCTGCATATCTCCTTCATCAGTCAGAAGATCCTTAAGATACAGATTAAACGCAAACACTACTTCAGATGTGAGGAAGAACACAACGAAATTGCTTACCCTTACCATTATGTATCCCAATCTGCTCACATCACCTGAATAAATATAAGCAAGACGGTCAAACCCGAGAAGAAAAGCGGGTGTTAATTCCATCAGTATGAGAATGCGTCTTCTCTTCTTCGTAAGTGCATTTGTAAACAGCAGCAGAAAGGCCAAATTAAAGCACATTCCGCACAGTACCAGTATTATATTAAGCTGATGTCTTACCAAAAACCCAAGCATGTTTAATTCCTTTTCACCATTTTCCGTTTCGTTTTATTTATGCAGTACAAAAAAATCCTTCAGTTTTTCAAGCAGCTCTTCCCTTCCGATCGTCTTAAGGAAGTACCCTTCCGGCCTAAGGGAAACAACAGCCATGACACTGTCCTTATCGCTCTTGCCCGTAAGAAAGATAACCGGGATGGACTTAGTCTCCTCATCGCTTCGTAACATTTCGAGAACCTGCGGTCCCGTGGTAACCGGCATCTCATGATCAAGCAGAATAAGATCTGCCTTATTCTTTCCCAGCCACTTTATTGCCTGCAGACCGGAACTTGCCATTGATACCTTGTAGGTTCCCTTAAGCCATTCCCTAACAAGACTTAAATAACTCGGATCATCGTCAACGATCAGTATGCTCTTCCTGAACTCACCCGAAACAAACCTGCTCAGGAATTCAGTCACAGTCTTTACATACTTCTCATTGTCAACAGGCCGTTCAAAGGTTGTATAGATATGCTCAGCATACACATGATCGCAGCAATATCTCACATCACCGTGATCGCCTATCACGATCATCTTGCCGCCTTCCTCTTCCATCTTGTCATTGAAGAAATGAAGGACCTCCTCATGAGGCATCTCCTCATCCCCCATGTACAGAACAACAAGTGCGGTGCCTTCCCAGGATGCATTGATGTCATCCACATTCCATGGAACGAATATACATCCTATCCCTGCATCCTTTGTCTTCTTCATCATTACACGCACAAGAAACGACTCCTTCGCCCCTGTGATCATAACATGTTTATCAGCCATACCCGTCTCCCAAATCCATAAACCGTAATACTGCAGCAAGAACTCAGCCTACATTTTTAATAAACTCTTCCATTTCATCCCATTTAAAGGTTCTGAGCATCTTGTCAAGTTCCTCAAACCTCTTCTTATCCTCATCCGGAAGCCGGAAATCGTGCACCTGGTTCAGGATCATTTCCACTGCATCATAGTCCATCTGCGGTATTACTTCCTTAAGAGCATTGTAAGCATCCTTAAGCTCATCCTCCTGTATCAACTGCTTATCCGGAGAACCGCTTTCCTCCTTTGCCGGTTCGATCCTTGCGAATTTATCCCTGAAAGCCCGGTATAGATCAAGCAGCTTATCATTGTTGTCACTGATAAACTTTCTGTCTTCTTTATTACCTGCATCCTCGAGCTTCTGAGCAAGCTCCGAAAGCTCCAGGGCTCCGACTATCCTTGCTGAAGTCTTAAGCGAATGTACCTTGACCGTATACAGCCTTATATCATCCGTCTTAAGAGCATTCTCGATAAATGACGAATTGTCTTCTATAGTATCGTAAAACAGCTTGACCGAATTGACAAATGCAGCAGCTCCACCCGAATTCTTAATACCTTCTTCCGCATTTATTCCTTCCACGTCTTTGATCCAGAGCATGTCATCGGAAAGCTCCCTGCTGTCATTTGCACCCCCTGTTACTATATCCTCGCCCGACGGAGTCATCATCATCTCATTCGGAAGATGACGCATAATGGCAGACTCCAGTGCCCTGCTGTCAATAGGTTTTGAAAGATATCCCGTGAAGCCCTTTTCCAGATAGAACTCTTCTCCTGCCGTGGAATTGGCCGTCAAAGCATATACGGGAAGATCCGGATATGACTCTCTTATATAACCAACAGTCTCCACACCGTCCATACCAGGCATCATATGATCAAGCAAAACGACATTGAAAGTTCCGTATTTAAGCTTTTCAAGACACTCCTCTCCGCTGTCGGCCGTGGTCACAAACATCCTCGTTGCCTTAAGAAGACCCTTAATTACATTCAGGTTCATAGGATTGTCATCCACTACAAGCACATCGGCATCGGGTGCAACAAACATGGGAACATAAGGTCCCTTGACTTCTTCCTCTTCATGTTCGATGAACTTACCTGCGGGAGTCGCATCAACGATCCTCTGGTTAACAGTGAAGATAAATTCCGAACCCTCGCCGTATACACTGTTGCAGGAAAGACTGCCTCCCATAAGCTCGGCAAAACGTCTTGAAATATCCAGGCCCAGTCCGGTTCCCTGAATACCGGAATTCCTCTCCTCATCGAGGCGCTCATAGGCTGTGAAGAGCTTATCCATGTCCTCTTCCTTAATTCCGATACCTGTATCCTTTACGGCAAATCTTATAAGAGCATTGTCATCTTCTCTTTCATCAAGCATGACCGTAAGTGTGAAGCCACCAAGATCCGTGTATTTGACTGCATTGGTCAAAATATTCAGGACTATCTGTTTTATCTTGCCCGAATCACCGAACAGCCGCATCGGGATCATTTCATCAACGGTAACATCGAAGGTCAGATCTTTCTCCTGCGCACGTACTCTTATCATTGAAACGATCGAACGCAGAAGATCCGACATGTCATATTCCTGCTCAACAATCTTCATCTTACCCGACTCTATCCTTGACATATCAAGAAGGTCATTTATAAGACCGAGAAGGGATTCGGATGCGTTCCTTATATCAAGAGCATAATTGACTACGGACATGAAATATCGCTGCGGAACATCAGCCGCATCCTCACGCAGTATCATCTCATCCATACCCATGATCGTATTGATGGGTGTCCTTATCTCATGAGACATATTGGCAAGGAATCTGGATTTCGCGCTGTTGGCACGCTCAGCCTCATCCCTTGCCTGTCTTATCTCTTCATACTGCTTACGGATGACGGTACCTGTCATGACACGCCATACAATAAGTCCCACAACCGCTGACAGAAGCACCAGCAGAAAGATCCTTACCACAAGCAGTTCCGTCATTCTCGGCATCTTGACTATCTTAAACTGATCATCCTGAATGACAGTCACACCGTCATTCGCCATTATCTGTATATGGAGCACATAATCACCATATGAAAGCCCTGTATATTCAAGTGAAGACAGCCGGCTTCTGTCGGCGGTAATTCCGTCATCATCACTGCCCTCCAGAAAAACATGCACAAGGGGATCCGACATGGTATAATCAAGCACCGCCGGTGTGATCTGTATACGTCCCGGTTCCGGCGGAATGGCATATGCTCCGTCAGGGCCGGGCATTACCCTGAGATTATTTACCATTATGGAACGTATTGCTGTCTTAACATATGACATATTATCGAACTGATCATTAATATTGATCACACTGACCCCGTTTCGTCCCGCAATATACAGGTTTCCATCATCATCCAGCGCACTGTATGAATTGGATGTCGGTGTTCCGGGGAGTCCGCCGGCTATCGTATACAGCTTAAAGTCGGTAACATTATCGTCAAGCATCTGTTCCTTGCTTACACTGTATATTCCGAAAGATGACAGCACCCACAGATTGTCGGCATCATCATAGTAAACATCATAATTGTTATTGTAGGGAAAAGTCGAAACCTGAGTCAGGACACCGTTCTTCATGAACTGTATGGAGTTGGAAGTGACGATCCAGTATATTCCTTTATCCTCATCCTTCTTTATCCTCATGATAACATCGGAGGAAAGACCCTGATCCCGTCCGATGACTTCGAAATCGTTACCATTTATGACATATATTCCGTCTCCATCGGTTCCTGCATATATGATACCGTTCTCACCTTCCTCAACCGTAAGGAATACGGTATTCTTCATTTCGGTATCGGCCCCGAACGAAGTCACAACCTTATCATCCCTGATCACTGCAAGACCCGTATTGGTTCCGACTATAACCGAACCGTCACTGGCCGCACAGGTACATCTTATCTCATTTCCCGGCATACCGTCATCCGTAGTATATGCCTTAATGCTTCCGTCCTTCCTAAGACAGACCAGTCCGAGATCATGCGTAAACGTTGACACCCACAGATTACCGCTCAAGTCCTCCATGATACATCTTATCCTGGCTTCCCCTATATAATCGATGAGCGGATCACTCTTTACCGCAGTTTCCCCGTCAATTATCCTAAGACCTGTTTCAGTACCGGCATACAGCTTCCCGTCATGGATGCAGGTCGCATTGACAACCTCTTCCGGCAGTCCCGACTTCGCTGTAAGATTGCTGAAATTATTGGTGACTATCTTCATGACACCCTGCGATGATGAGGCGATCCACAGGTTCCCCTGGTAATCGGAAGTTACCATTTCAATACCGCTTGTTACAGGCAGATCATCAATAGCATTAAAGCTGTAACTCTTATCCAGATACCCCAGACATACGTTCGAAGATATCCACACCTTTCCGCAATCGTAATTCATCCAGTGAACACTCTCACAGGGTGAAACATCTATAGTCTTAAGCTTGTCGGCCTTATCTCCGAACCAACCGTAATATACAGTTGAATCCGCTGTACCGTACCATATTTTACCGGGATCGTTATCTCTTATAAGGATCGTTGTAATATTCCCTATACCAAGATCAGATCCCTCGTAACACTTATCAACCTTACTGTCTGCTATGGTAAATACCTTGCCGCTTCTTGTATGCCCGTATATAACCCCGGCAAAATCCGTTTCGAGTTTCAGCACTCTCTCATTATTGATCCTGTCATCATCTATGTGATGAACTTTCATTTCTTCATCAACATAATCGACTCCGGCTGTAGTTCCTATATAAACATTTCCGTATTTGTCCTCTGCAAATTCCCTGATCGATGATGAAACAAGACCATCCTTATAAGTCAAATGCGTACTCTCGGCCTTATCAATGACAACCACTCCGTTATCATTTGTTCCGACCCATATTCGTCCCCTGCTGTCCTCAAACAGACCTCTTCCGCTTGTTAATCCCTCAACCGTGGTAAGTCTTTCGAACACGGAGCCGTCATACCTGATTATTCCGCTGTATGCACCTATCCAAATATAACCGTCTTTTGCCCCAAGGATAAAATTGGCATCGGAAGTCGGAAGTCCGCTTGTTGCATCATACAACTGAACACTGTATCCCGCACCGTCGAGCTGTCCTGAAGCCGCATATCCTCCACCGATACCGTGCACCATGTCTTTTTCCGTACGCGGTGGTGGAGTTTCGGTTGCAGCGGCATATACAGGCACAAATGTAAATGCGCCCGCAGACAAAAAAACGGAAGTGGCTAAAACAGCCGTAAGTTTTAAACACAATCCTTTAAAAGCCATTACTGTCTCTTTTCCATCAGGCATCCTGATTATATTTCTTAAGTATTACCTTAACCTCTGTCAGATTATCCATAAACACTTCGACACACTTCGGATCAAACTGTGTTCCCGATCCTTCCTGTATTATCGAAAGGGCTTTCTCAAGCGGGAATGCAGGCTTGTACACACGGGGCGATGAAAGTGCGTCGAACACATCCGCAACTGCCATGATGCGCGCCGACAACGGTATCACTTCACCGTGCAGTCCCTCCGGATACCCCTTGCCATCCCAGCGTTCATGATGATAGGCCGCCATGTTTCTGGCTTCCTTCAGATAATTCTCACCATGTATGGTACTTATCGCGTTTTCCATTATCCTCTTGCCTGCTATGGCATGAGTCTTCATGATCGCGTATTCTTCATCTGTCAGCTTACCCGGCTTGTTAAGAACTTCGTCGGGGATATTGATCTTACCGACATCATGAAGAGGTGCCGACCTTACCACATCCGACATGAATTTCGGTGTGATCTTCTCAATGTAGTATCCCTTCTTCTTGAGGCCCTCAACTATTATCTTCACGTATGCCGCAGTCTTCTGGATATGGGCACCCGTATCGGAGTCACGATTCTCGACCATATCCGCCATCGTTATGATAAGCCCGTCCTGCATCTTGGCCGTAGTCTCTGTATAGTGCCTTATCGCACGCATCTGCTCGGCCTGATTAAGAGTCAGTTCGCAGAGAGCCTTATATAGCATCTCCACTTCATCATTGGTATGTATGTCAAGTGAACGTATCCTCTTAACGTTCTCATCGAGTCTCTCCTGGCTGTCTCCCGATTTGGCGAACCTGACGATACATGATGTAATACTACCTATCGGAAACACCGTGTATACATTTGTCGACCATAAACCATAGGAAAGCACCAGCATGAAGAATCCTGCCATGATCAGAACAACCTTGGCCGCAAAAATGCGCATATTATATGCCGTGTAGTCAAGCGAAACATCCGCTCCGGCGTAGGCCGTTGTCCTGCCGTTCCTGTCTCTTATGGGACAATATGCCGTAACCACCCAGCCGGAAATATCATCCGATTCGATGGGCTCTATCTTCTCACCCTCAAACAGTGCAGGCAGATACGGTTCAAAGGCTTCCTCAAATCCGGTCATTTCCCCCGGCAAATAAGCCTCCACATCTTCCGTTTCAAGGTCAAAAACAAAACGGCAGCCGTCAGGCTCAATCCTGATCACATACAGATATTGAACACCGGTCGCACTGTTCCTTATATTGTACAGCAGATCCCTTGTTTCATTGTAGCCAAGAGTATCGTAACCGTTTCTTATGAATTCACCTATCCTGTCACCGTCCACTACTTCGGCAGCAAACTCCGCAGCGTGGACAGCGCTGAGTGTCCTCTCCTTTTTGAGATTATCAAAGTAGAGCCTTACACATATACTGCCCATTATTATTACAAGAAGTAACGAAATCCCGACAAGTGTAAATGACGACCTGGACTGCACCGAATGCTTTACGCCCTTATCTCTTCCCCTTATGCGTTCAAGTTCACTTTCCGGCAGCGGATTCTGCTTCCACGCGCTGTCTCTTATTGCTTTTTTCTTCTCTTCCGGCATGAACTTCAGCGCTAATATGGCTGCCATCAGACATAATCCCTTATCAAATATATTAAGAACTGTATTAACCAGAAGAAAGACCGGGAAGCTGGGAAGCGCATGCAATAGCCTTATAAGATCTGCAACCGAAGCATCTCTTGGACCACCGAGAACAAACCACTGGACAAATGAACTGACAGCGCCGCTGAAGATACCTGCGCCAACAACAAAGAAAGCTATCTTTCCCGGGTGTTTCAGAGTGTATTTTCTGATGAACCAGGCGGCAAAGATAGCTATAAATGCATGAACAAACGAGAAGTAGATGGCGTCGTGATTAAACATACTGCAAGCCACATTGGTGGCAACAGCCGTGACTATTCCGGGGTATATACCTCCGATTATCGTCATTCCGAACGTCCCGATCGTATCAATATATATCGGCAGACCCGATCTGTAGGTAATGAAGTTCAATACAACGTTTATGACTATGCCGATAATAATATGAACAGCCCTCTGCATGCTGTTTCTGTCAACCTTATGTGAATATCTCACCTGCGGATCCTCCGATCGTTAACTCCCTTGTAATACTCTTCCTTCGCATCATACATAAGCTTGTCAGCCTTAATCTTGACTTCTCTGTAAGGTATATTTCCGTTATTACAGAACACATAACCGATCGAAGCACTTATATTCTTATGTTTAAGCATGACTTTAACACTACGTATATGCTTCCTTAATTCCTCTTCATTATCAACAAAAGAAAAGACAACGAACTCGTCACCGCCCATCCTGTATACGCGGTTTTCTCCGAATATGAATGACAGTATCGATGCCACATCCCTGATAATGGCATCTCCGGCTTCATGCCCCCTGTTGTCATTAACCTGTTTGAGTCCGTTTATGTCACACATAACGTACCCGTATGTTCCGCCGCGGTTAAGTTCCTCAACCTCAAACTGCTCAAATGCCCTGCGGTTGCCCACCCCCGTCATGAGGTCGCTGTAGCTGTACTGCAACAGTGTCCTGTTGTTATTCCTCTGTACTATGAGCTGTCCGAAATAAAAGCTGAGCAGCCGGATGATCTGTGATACCCCGGCCATCCCCGCTGCATCTTCAACGTTCTCAACTCCGCAGAATCCGAGACGTTCACCACCGGCTTCAAGAGGTGATGCGATAACATTGTACACCTTGAATTCGGTAAGAAGTTCCTCAAGCCTCTCATTGGTTCCATGCAGCTTCTTTATGTCCTTTGCAACGGCGCATCCCGTCTTCCCGGATACGTTCGCAAACAGCCTGTCAATAAATCCCTCATACGGGATAAAGGAAAACTCTATCATCTTGGATTCAACACCCTCACGGCACCACTCGTATGTATTGCAGTAGGTTCCGTCATGGGAATCCTCAAATATAAATATCCTGTCTACCTTAAGTTCCTGTCCCGCACTGTCGAGCACGGTCTGGAGACATTTCTCCGGATTGTCCGAATTTCCGGTCTGCTCAAGTATACGCTTTAGAATATCCGTCTGAAGTTCGGAAGATACCTGCTTTTTAGCCTCCTTATTCCTGCGGTAGAAAAAAAACGCGCACAATACTATATATCCTGCGATCAGTATCGCTGTAATAACCGGCATACGTCTGTGACCCCCGTGAGCTTATCTGTACAGTTAATGTAAGTCCTTATGGCTTACGAATGCAAGCAAGGAAATACATTAAGGATTCTATATTTAATTGTACATCATAACTACATGTAATACAAGGCGAAACACCTTATTCGACACCCTTGAGCGCCTCGACCATATCGATCGTTTTGACTTTGCCCGAAAACATGGAATTAACCGAAACAGACACAAGAAATGTACCTGCAATTGTATAAAGATATGTCTGAAATTTCAGTACCGGATACATATCCAGGGTATCCGACACCGTGGTACATATGATATAGAGCATACCCCAGCCCGCATACAGACCCACAGCTATCCCGATGACTGTAAGCCATATATTCTGCTTCTGGAGTATTTTCCTTATCTCACGGGATTTAAAACCAAGTACTTTAAGAGTCGCAACCTCCCTTGTTTTTTCCACAAAAGAGAGCACGCCCAGATTATACAGAACCACAATTCCGAGAAATACGGCAGCAAATACCATGATGAACACTATGGCATTCATCATTTCCATGGTTTCCGAGAATGATTTTTTCATATCGGCTACATTAAGCACCGAAGTCACCTCATCCTCGTTGGTCAAATCTGCGGGAACACTCATGTTGGTAAGTATTGCTGTAGGGTTAAAGGTATAGTCAAGCGACTCATACACCTCCTTTGTCATAGTAAGACCCTGAACCGACGGATCCCTGTATATCTGTGCAATACGTGTGTATTGCCACTCATCATCCCCGACCAGATGCCATTTGATATAGTCACCTTCCTTAACGTTAAGCAGTCCCGCCATCTTGTATGTTATGGCGATACCGTTCCCGGTCAGCTCAACCGTTCTGAGCTTCACGTCCTGTATATGCATGTAATTACCTCTGCCGACTATCGTAGCCGAACCGCTCTTCTTGACATCGCCCGAAGCAAGTTCGACGGCAGTTTCCTGTATCATCTGCCCCTTAAGTTTCTTGCTCAGATCATAGGCATAACCGTAATCTGCCTCGGAACCCAGCATCACCTTGTTGCTCGCAGTCATCAATTCGCCATACATCTTATCGATAAGCCCATCGATCGAATCAAAGGTACCGAAGCCACAGCACAGAAGCATAGCACAGCCCGTTACACCCATGATCCCCATAAGGCTCCTTAACTTATTCCTGAACACATCCCTTATGTTCCACTGTGTGGAGAAATCAAGCTTAAGCCACAGCTTACTCCTCTCCAGTGCGCTGTGCCTTACCTTTTTCGGAGCCGGAGGCTTGAGAGTAACCGCCGGCGGATCCTTAAGTTCCTTACGGCAGGTAAAAAAGCCGACCATGGTAGCTGCCAGGACGGAAAGTATTGTAAAGTATACTGATTTATGTGTGAGTACTCCATTAAGTCCGGGCATAAGATAACTACCCTCAAACATACCAAGTATCCATGGAGGGATGGTAAGATATCCTGTGACAGCTCCGCTAATACAACCCAGAAGACTTATCACAAAGCCGTAGGAAACATAATGAACCGTTATTTCGATATTGGAAAACCCCAGCGCCTTGAGTGTTCCTATCTGAGTTCTCTGATTGGCCGTAACCCTGGCCATAGTCGTAACGATCCCGAGCAGCGCTATGGAGAAGAATACTACAGAGAACATAAATCCCATCGACTGATGCTGTTTTATCTCGGCGTCAAATGTTGCAAAGCTCAGATCCTGATGTCTGTCCGTGATAGCGATATCATCTCTGTCAAAGGTGTTTTTAAGCTTGTCCCTGATCACACTTATACTGTCATCATCAGCCATATCTTCACTCACATCGATTATGAGCCGGTTGTACATGATGTCCTCCGGATCCGGATACATGAGAGGGGACATAAAGGCAAGTCCGCACTTATAGTAATTGGGGTACATCACATCGGCTTCCGACACATAATAAACGTAATCCGGAGCATCCACGATCCCCATGACCACAGTATCTATCTGCATACTGTCTATCTTAACGGTGAAATCATCCCCGACTTTTATCCTGTTGGTCCTTGCAAACCACTCCTCAAGCCACACACCCTCCTTATTCTCATCATACGGTTCTCCCTCGTAAAGCATTAGCCTGTTAATCTCATTTGAGGTCAGGAAATTGATGTACATGAAAGTATCATCCCCCGACAACGTATCGGCAGTTCCCGTAAGAGTCAGGCGTTTCTCAACATCCTTAACTCCCGTAACCTTATCAGCCTTACTTACCTCTTCATCGGAAAAGCCGGCACCCTGCACCCATATATCGCATAAATTGTACTGTTTATAGTACGCTTCCGCAGCTCTTGCCGCGCCTGCACTCTCTCCGTCTATTCCAACGAAGATCAGCAGTCCCGCAAAAGACATAAGATATATCGCTATAAACTGCGTCCTGTTCCTGATCAGGTCGCGCCACATTTTCTTGATCAACATATTATTTATCCGTTACCAAAAGCTTCTACCAGTTTACTTCGCTTGCATCCTTCGGATCTTCATTGTGTACAATGCTCTCGATACCACCGTTCCTGACTCTTATTACAGTGTCTGCTATCTCGGCAAACAGACTGTTGTGTGTTACCATCACAACGGTACGCTTCTTATCCCTGCACATCTCCTGCAGCAGCTTCAATACCTCCTTGCCGGTTCCTGTATCAAGGGCTCCTGTCGGCTCGTCACACAGAAGGAGCCTCGGGTTCTTGGCGACCGCTCTCGCTATCGAGGTTCTCTGTTGCTCACCGCCCGACATCTGCGACGGAAACTGATGCATATGCTCCTTAAGTCCCACTGCCTCAAGCGCTTTGGTGGGATCGAGCGTATTGTTCTTTATATCTCTCATAAGAGCAACATTTTCATAAGCTGTCAGTGTAGGGATGAGATTGTAGAACTGAAAGACAACGCCCACATTCTGCGCCCTGTAATGTGTCAGTTGGTTGTCGTTGAAGGTTGTCAGATCAGAACCGTCAAAAAGTATCTGTCCTCCCGATGCAGAGTCCATTCCTCCAAGCAGATTGAGCAGCGTGCTCTTACCGGCTCCCGAGGGTCCCAGGATAACAACCATCTCACCCTCTTTTATCGAAAAGTTCGCATCCTTAAGGGCATAGAATTCATTCTCACCCTGCGAATACTTCTTGCATACTCCGACGAACTCTATTACGGTGTGAGCATCTTCCTGTGTATCATCTTCATTCAGATCTACGATCTCTATCTCATTTTCCTGTTTTTTCTTCTTTTTGAACATAGCTTTACCTGTTGTTTGCTTTCCGTTACTTACTCTCAGCCCTTTTACCTATCTGCTCGTCGGTAACGGCATCTGTTATTACAGTATCTCCTTCTTTGAGTCCCATGACGACTTCGATAACATCATCGGCTTCGACACCTGTTGTGATATACTGTTTCTCCACTACACCATCCTTTATTATGTAGCAGTAATCGCCGGCATCATCGGCATAATAAGCCTCTATCGGAATTACCAGTGCGCCCTGTTTCTCTTCCGTAAATATCCTGACGTCTGCCTCGATCCCGATATACACACCCTCATCGGGTTCATCGAATTTGACGCAAACAGTAACCTTGGCTTTGTCCGAATTCTTATTCTCGGCCAGCCTCTTTATCTCGGTAACACTGCCTGTATATACTCTTCCCGCAATATCTATTTGGGCCTTCTGACCGACACTTACTTTACCTATATCGAATTTGGACAGTCCGACATCAACCTTCATATCCCTGCTGCTCTCAATCGTAAACAGCGGTGTACCCTTGCTCACTACCGCCCCCGGCTTAATAAAACTCTCCGTGACTATTCCGTCGAATTCCGCACTCACACCCTCACTTGCCTTCGTAAGATTCTCCTCTGCAGTCCCAACACTGAGAGCCGACAGGTCATAGGAATTACGCAGTTGCTCCTTCTGGTACGAATTAAGTATCCGATTCTCGTATGTATTCTTAAGAGTGGAAGCTTCGGTCCAGTTACGCATGATATCAGACATCCAGTTACCATTTATAACGGTTGTGGCATATTCTTCGGGCGTTAGATTTGCAGGAGGCAGACCGGCGAGATCCGACTGCAGATTACCTATATCCACTGACAATTCTTCGAGCTTATCCGCGGTTCTGTTAATATCGTCAACCGTTTCTTTATATCTGTTCTCGTCAGCCAAAACCTCCGGATCCGTAAGCTTAAGCTGAAGCTTTTCAAGCTCTGCGCTCATGGCATTGACCGAACCTGTCTTTTCGGCAATTTCCTTGTTCAGGCTTGCCGCAATACAGCTTGTATCCCAATTATCCTGATACTGTCCCTGATTTATGTAATCATTGGCCAGCCTGAAAAGCGCATAAGTATTCCTGTATACTTCAATATCGGAAGCAGCCTTGTTGTACTTTTCCTGATTGCTATCGCTTGCCTTAACCTGGCCGTTCATTGTATTCTCTGCAGATTTCGCAGTAAGTTCGGCCTGCTCCCTCATTGTCATAAGATCCCCAAGATCATAACCGACCACCATTGTACCGCCCTTTACTTCATCACCGACCGACACCTCATAATAGTTAACGGGAGCCGTCACATTGGAGTAATAAGTCTTACTGTTCTCTCCGTGCACGTCTCCCGTTGCCTCAACGTTCTCCGTTATATTTCTGTATGCCGCAGTTCCTGTACTGAAGGATACCGCCTTCCCCATGAAAGCTGTCATTAACAATCCGGCGCCGGTAAGGACCGTAACCGAAAGCACACATGCCAATAATCCTGTTCTTCTCATCTTTTTCCTCCGCAGCAACCGTCACCCATCAAAGCAGTTGCCTGTTCAGATCCTGTTCATATCTCCCCTCGGTTTCTTGATTAGCTTTAGCTAACTACACACGAAATTCTACCACATTTTTAGGATATGTCAAGGGACATAAATCACCGGCTCAATATCCAATAGCCAAAAAAACTGCTCTATGATATAATTTTTCTGTATATTTCAAAGACGGAGTTTTTAATTATGATAAGAATTTTATTTGTCTGCTACGGAAATATCTGCCGCTCACCGATGGCGGAATTCATAATGAAGGATCTGGTAGCAAAAAAGGGATGTGAGCAGGATTTCTATATCGCATCGGCTGCAACCTCTGATGAAGAGATATGGAACGGCGTAGGAAATCCGGTTTATCCTCCTGCGCGTGAGGAACTTAGGAAGCACGGAATAACCGATGTGTCAGGCAAGCACGCAACACAGCTTCGGCGAAGCGACTATGATAAATATGATCTGATCCTCGGAATGGAGAAGATGAACATACGAACCATGATAAATATGTTAGGCGGCGATCCCGAAGGCAAAGTCAGGCGCCTCCTCGATTACTCCGACAACCCGAGGGATATCTCCGACCCCTGGTTCACGCGTGATTTTAAGAGCGCATATGACGATATCGCTGAAGGATGCAATGCGTTGTACGAAGCTGTTGTGGCGGGCTATACCCCTCAGCCCGATCAACTGGCGATTAATACGTAAGCATTCCCTTACGTTCAGGCGTTAAGATGTGTGCGGCCGGAATAAGCAGGCCGGCTCAGGCTCCTGAATGCAACAATGAGGAAATCCACATGCTCAGAAAAATAAAGTTCCCGTCAGCAAACGATGTAATACTTGCAGTGATCGGAGCAGTCCTGTGCGGACTGGGGTGCGGCTTTATTAATTATGCCTCTTACGGAATGGACTCTATCGGATTGTTCTATGATGGGATCCGTAATGTACTTAAGCTGTCCGGTGACCAGATAGGAACCGCCTCACTTATAGTCAGCTTCATCCTCTCACTGTTTCTGTGGTTTGCCGACCGTAAATACGTCAGCTTCGGAAGCATCATATATATAGTAATGTACGGCACCTTTGCCAACCTGGGCTCCATGTTGTGGGAGCATATCATAAAAAATGACATTACTTTTATCCGTATCCTGATTTCCGTGTTCGGTCTCCTGATCCTGTATATCGGACTCGGAATATACATAGCCATAGATATCGGCGTGGATGCTTTTACCGGCGTCATGCTGTGGCTGTGCAACATAACCCGCAAAGACATGAAAGTCGTAAAGATCATCTTCGATCTTGGACTTACCGCTCTCGGCTTCCTGCTCGGCGGAACCATCGGGATAGTCACCCCCGTTTCGATACTTATCGGCGGACCGTGCATCTCATTTTTCACATTACGGATACAGGCTGTTTATTTCAGGAAATCCATTGCGAAGCAAAAGAAGACAGAACAACAGGACAGCTAAAGAAAACAGAAGCAACTATGAACCGATCTGAAGCATCCAAACAGCTAATGACAGAGGAAGCACCCCGGCAACCAAAGGAAACAGGAGCAACACGACAGCGAAAGGACTGACAGCACGATGAAAAACACTACTCTTTGCTACATCAGGGAAGGTCACAACTATCTGATGCTTCACAGGACAAAAAAGGCGAATGACCAGAGTCATGGAAAATGGCTCGGTATCGGCGGTAAATTCGAAGAAAGCGAGAGTCCGGACGAATGCCTGCTCCGTGAGGTCTATGAGGAAACCGGTCTCACACTTACCTCATACCGCCTTCACGGGATAGTCACATTTGTATCCGATATATACGAAACCGAGTACATGTTCCTGTATACTGCCGACGGTTACAGGGGCAGCCTTCATTGTGAAGAAGACGGAAGCCTCACTCCTGTGATCAACGGTGTCAAAATACCATGTCAGGAAGGTGACCTCAAATGGATTGACATAGATGCAGTCCCCTCCCTTGAGCTGTGGGAAGGCGACCGGATCTTTCTTTCTCTGTTAACCTCCGTAGAGGACTTCTTCACCCTCAAGCTCATCTACGAAGGTGACCGACTTATTTCTCACAAAATCAATTGACAACACAAGTTCTCTATGATATAAATATAAGGTCGGTTTTTACTTGATCAGTTATAAATGTCATTGTTCCGACTGACACAAAGGGGATTGGTCAAATGGTATGACAAGGGTCTCCAAAACCTTTAGCGGGAGTTCGATTCTCTCATCCCCTGCTACGATAAAAGCCCTCAAACCTAGTGTTATGCAGGTTTGAGGGTTTTTTCATACTCTTCGGCGAGTATGCTATCATAATTCATTTAAAGTTTGATAATCTCCGCATTCTATGGTACATTACTGTTTTGAGGAAATGTCTTTGAAGCAAAGGACAGATCAGCCGATTTGATCAAAAGACATTCGTAATACAGACAATACTGTGCAAAGGCAGGACACCCGTATATGTTATTCAACCTAAATAAGCATACTGAATTCAAAAACCGGATCATTATTTTCATTATAAATATTGCAGCAGCTTTGTTTACATATTCGCTTCTTATTATTCATCAACTGACAAACCAGATCGACGGCATGTGGCACGGCTCGGTTTCGTATGCCAACGGCCACGAGCTGAGTAACGGCAGATGGCTGTGGCGCTTTCTCGACATGGGCCGTCTGTATCTTAGTCCCGATCCGGTGACATCGATCATTTCACTGACTTTTTTCATTGCCGGTTTTATCCTGGTCCTTGAAATATTCGATGTAAAGAGCAGGGCTGTCGCAGTACTTTCTTCACTGCTTTTCACCGTTAATATCAGCATACTGGCTTCGCTTTCCTACCGCTATATGTCGCCGACCTTTGCCGTATCATTCTTTCTGTTTGTTCTTGCTGCCTGCATAATGATAAAAGCATCCAATAAGATCGTCGCTGTCATAATTCCGGCAGTATGTATCGCTTTTGCCATGGGACTGTATCAGGCCGATATAGGATGTACCGCCCTTGTGATACTTGTTTACATTTCCCTGTGTATGTATAAAGGAAGCATGACTCTTAAGGAAACCGGTATGTTTGTATTAAAATGCCTTGTTTCCGTCATACTGGGTATGGGACTGTATTATGCACTGTTAAATCTTAATCTGTGGTATTATGATGTGGCGC
>CAMORO010000044.1 GCA_946623875.1 uncultured Lachnospiraceae bacterium
TTACCGATATTCCGAACAGGGTCAGTGGATATTGAAAGGGGAAAGAAATGGCTTACACAGATATAGGAATAGATTTGGGAACAGCCAGTATACTGGTTTATATACATGGAAAGGGTGTTGTATTAAAGGAGCCTTCAGTCGTTGCTTTTGACAGGGATACAAATAAGATCAAGGCAATAGGTGAGGAAGCAAGGCTGATGCTTGGCCGTACTCCGGGAAATATCGTGGCGGTAAGACCTCTCAGACAGGGTGTTATTTCCGACTATACGGTAACCGAGAAGATGCTCAAGCATTTCATACAGAAGGCCATAGGAAGGAAGACCTTCCGTAAGCCGAGGATAAGCGTATGCGTGCCGAGCGGTGTTACCGAGGTTGAGAAGAAGGCAGTTGAAGATGCAACATACCAGGCGGGCGCAAGAGATGTTGAGATCATCGAGGAGCCCATTGCGGCAGCAATAGGTGCCGGGATCGATATAAGCAAGCCCTGCGGAAACATGATAGTCGATATCGGAGGAGGAACGTCCGATATAGCGGTCATATCACTGGGCGGTACGGTAGTAAGCAATTCCGTTAAGATCGCGGGTGATGATTTTGACGAAGCTATCGTTAGATACATGAGAAAGAAGCACAATCTTCTGATCGGTGAGAGAACAGCGGAGGAGCTTAAGATAAAGATAGGAACGGCCTTCAAACAGCCGGAGGTGGATTACCTTGAGGTAAGGGGACGTAACCTCGTTACCGGACTTCCGAGAACGGTAAAGGTGTCAAGCGAGGAGACGGAGGAAGCGCTGCGTGAGACAACGGCACAGATAGTTGAGGCTATCCACAGCGTGCTTGAGCGGACGCCGCCCGAACTTGCGGCGGATATCGCCGACAGGGGTATCGTTCTTACCGGCGGCGGAAGTCTTCTTCGGGGGTTGGAGGATCTTATCGCATATAAGACAGGTATCAATACGGTTACGGCAGAGGATCCGATGACGGCCGTAGCTATAGGAACAGGTAAATATGTTGAATTGCTCTCGGGTTACAACGAGGATCTTGACGGGTAAGCGGGATCCCGGCTGCGCGGAAACAGGGGACTTGGGACAGACAGTAGATCCGGATGACAAAGCGTAGTGTAAAGGAACATTAAGGGGGTAGGATTTATGTTAAAGGGACTGTACACGGCAAGTACCGGAATGGTTAATGAACAGCGAAGGGTCGACATATTGTCAAACAATATGGCCAATTCCGCTACGACCGGTTATAAGAAGGAGGGTTCGACATCCAGGGCATTTAAGGATGTGCTCGCATATAAGATCAAGGATGTGACCGAGCCGTATATGGCAAGATATGAGGGAGACATGAACATGGGAGTCAAGATAGGTGAGACCTATACCGATTATTCCCAGGGTTCATTCCATGAAACGGGAAACACTTTTGATCTTGCATTGTCCGGAAACGGGTTTTTCAATATCGAATTCACAACCAAGAAGACCAGATATCATGACAGTGAGACCTCGGTAAAGTACACAAGGGACGGAACTTTTACCCTTAACGTACAGGGTGAGCTGGTAACGAAGGACGGTGACTACGTCCTCGACACAAACGGACAGCATATACAGCTCAACCCGATACTTAAATATGAAGTGGACAGAACGGGCGTTATAAGGGTTGCAACACCGGGTGAACAGCAGGGAGCCGCACAGGCAACCATAGCGGTTACGGATTTCGAGAATTACGATTATCTTGAGAAATACGGCGAGACCATGTACCAGCCTGTTGACGGAGCTGCGCAGCAGCCGGCAAATGCTCAGGTATATTCGGGATATCTTGAGGCATCCAATGTGCAGGTGGTACAGGAGATGGTCGATCTTATTGCTTTCACGAGAGCATATGAGTCAAATCAGAAGATAATCCAGGCATATGATCAGACACTGGATAAAGCGGTAAATGATCTGGGTAAGGTTTAATAGGTAGTGGTCAGAGAGGAGGTAGAGTATGGTAAGAACATTGTGGACGGCTGCTTCGGGAATGATAGGACAGCAGACTAACGTAGATACTATAGCCAACAATCTTGCCAATGTTAATACGGTGGGTTATAAGACTGAGGTTAACGAGTTCAAGTCTCTGTTATATCAGACGATACAGACAAGAACAACCACGGCAAACGGCGAGAACAAGCCTATCGGCGCTCAGGTGGGTCTCGGTGTGCGGAACGCTTCGATAACCTCCCAGTTTACTCAGGGTGCCTTCCTTGAATCCGAGAATCCGACGGCATTTGCGATAGGCGGTGATGGTTTCTTTGCGGTAAAGACCGGTCCCGGCGCCAATGACATACGTTATACAAGAAACGGTAATTTCAATTTTGCACTGGGTGATGCACAGGGGAATACCATTAATCTGACTGATTCTCAGGGGCATCCGGTCCTTAAAACAAACGGAGAGCCCATGGTTATAACTTTAGGTGATATTCAGAATGTTAACGGAGCAGTCGACCAGCTTATAGCCGACAGGATAACGGTAGATGAATCGGGACAGCTTATGTATCCCGATGCCAACAACAATGCACAGCCGCTTGAGGGGATGATCATAGGACTGTACCAGTTCCAGAACCCGGCCGGACTTAATAAAGAGGGTGATTCGATGTATTCGGTCACAGCCGCTTCAGGACAGCCCATAAACGAGGCAGAGAACGATAATGTTCAGAAATCCGTTATAAGGCAGGGATATCTTGAGGGATCCAATGTTCAGGTCGCGGATGAAATGGTTAACCTTATCATTGCCCAGCGTGCATATGAAATGAACAGTAAGGCCATTCAGGCTGCGGATACGATGATGCAGGAGGCCAATGAACTGAGGAGATAGTCCATGTGACTGATGGCGGGTTGATCTGTTAAGGGAGGATATATGGATATAGGTTCACTTGGTTCGACATATTTGAATAATGTAAAGGATACGGCCGAAGCCAAGGCCGGCGCACTTAAGAATAAGCTTAACAACACTGATATAAAGAAGGCATCCGATGATGAGCTTATGGAGGTGTGCAAGGAGTTCGAGTCCTATTTCATTGAGCAGGTGTTTAAAAACATGAAAACTGCCATGGTTCCCTCGACTGAGGATACCTCGGGTTCAATGGCGACACTTAAGAATTATTACGAGGACGAAATGATGAAGGAGTATGCAAAGAGCGCTTCCAAACAGTCGACAAACGGATTGGCTCAGATGCTCTTTGAACAGATGAAGAGAAATCAGGGCTCGGATATCCCTTCTGCCTGATCTGCGGCATCAAACCGCAAGAGGCGGCGGGGAAAGACCGTAAAAGGTAATAAGTACTATATATGGTACATTTGTATACAACAAAAGAGCCGGGGAATCACCTTGGCTCTTTCTTTGGGATGAGTAATGGAAACTGTAAGGGGTTATATAGAACACATCATATACAGAAATAATGAAAACGGTTATACGGTGCTGAATCTGGTTTCGGACGGAGAAGAAATAACCTGTGTCGGATCTTTTAAGTATGTCGATGAGGGTGAAAATGTCGAGCTGAAGGGTGAATTTACCGAACATGCCGTGTACGGTGAACAGTTCAAAGCGGTTTCCTATGAGGTTAAGGCACCTGAGGATAAGGTGTCGATAATAAGATATCTCGGTTCGGGTGCCGTGAAAGGCGTTGGTCAGGCACTCGCTACGCGCATAGTAAAGGAATTCGGTGAAGACACCTTCAGGATAATCGAGGAGGAACCCGAACGTCTTGTGAAGGTTAAGGGCATAAGTGACAGAAAGGCGAGAGAGATAGCGCTTCAGATAATGGAGAAGAAGGATCTCAGGCAGGTAATGGTCTTCCTTCAGCAATACGGCATAACCGGTTCTCTGGCCAATAAGGTTTATCTTAAATACGGTAATGAAGCATATCGTGTGATCAATGAAAATCCCTATTTACTGGCAGATGATATAAACGGAGTGGGCTTTAAAATAGCCGATGAGATAGCAAGAAAGGCCGGTATTCATACAGATTCCGACTTCCGCATAAGGTGTGCGGTAGTATATCTGCTTAATATGGCTACCGGTGAAGGACACTGCTATCTGCCGAAGGAAGAACTTATAAAACGCGCGGTTGAGCTGCTTGATGTTCCGGAGGATGCGGTATGGACACAGGTAATGAATCTGTCCATGGAACAGAAGGTATTCATTAAGCTGCGAGGGGATGAAACTGCTGTATACGGCAGGAATTACTATTACATGGAGCTGAGCTGCGCACGCAGACTCAGGGATCTTGATATCGTAACCGGCAATGATGAGCTGTTGATAAGGAAAAAAATAGGAGCGATCGAAAAGGCTCTGAAGATCGAGCTTGAGGAGCTGCAGAAAGAGGCTGTCCTGAAGGCGGTATGCAACGGACTGACTGTGATCACCGGTGGGCCGGGAACGGGAAAGACGACCATAATAAATACTATCATTAAATATTTCGAAGCCGAGCAGATGGATATTGCGCTGGCTGCACCGACAGGCAGAGCCGCCAAGCGTATGAGCGAGGCAACCGGGTATGCAGCCTCCACGATCCAGAGGATGCTTAAGCTGAAAGCTTCTTCGGATGATGATGGATCAAACGGCAGAAACGGGTATTATTATGAGATGAATGAGGACAATCCGGTTGAAGCGGATGTTGTTATAATCGATGAAATGTCAATGGTTGATATTGCTCTTTTCAATGCCCTGTTAAAGGCTGTACCGGTAGGCGTAAGACTGATACTTGTCGGTGATACGGATCAGTTGCCGAGTGTGGGACCGGGTTCGGTGCTTAAGGACATAATACAGTCCGGATGTTTTCCGGTGGTGGCTCTCAGGAAGATATTCAGGCAGGCTGAGCAGAGTGATATCGTACTCAATGCTCACAGGATAAATGAAGGCAGACATCTCGCTCTTGACAATAAGAGCAGTGACTTTTTCTTTCTTGAAAGAGACAATGTGGATCTGATACTTAACAATATAATCCATCTGATAAGGGAGAAGCTTCCGAAGTATGTCAAGGCCGATCCTTATGATATACAGGTGCTTACCCCGATGCGTAAGGGAACGCTGGGGGTTGAGGCGTTAAATCCGATCATACAGAGATATCTTAATCCGCCTTCCGCAAAGAAGAACGAATATGAAGTAAATGATGTTCTGTTCAGGGAAGGCGATAAAGTCATGCAGGTTAAGAACAATTATCAGCTTGAGTGGGAAATCGTCAGCAAATACGGTATTCCGATCGAGCAGGGGCTTGGTATCTTTAACGGTGATATGGGTATCATAAGAGAGATAAACAGCTTCAATGAGACCGTGACAGTGGAGTATGACGGCATGAGAAAGGTCACATACCCCTTCTCGGGACTTGATGAACTTGAACATGCCTATGCGGTAACGATACATAAATCCCAGGGAAGTGAATATCCGGCAGTGGTCATACCGCTTCTTTCCGGACCGAGGATGCTGTTTAACAGGAATCTTTTGTATACCGGAGTCACAAGAGCACGAGACTGTGTAATGCTTCTTGGCAGCAGGGAAAAGATAAATCTGATGATCGACAATACGGATGAACATTTAAGATATACCGGTCTGTGTGTGCAGATAAAGGAGATGTATGGAATTAAAAGTGCTTGATATGGTATTTCCGAGACGCTGTCCCGTGTGCGATGATGCGGTTGGCGAGGTTGGAAGTCTTATCTGTGCGGAATGTGCGGATGACTTTACTTTCATAGACGAACCGTACTGTATTAAGTGCGGGCGTCCCGTCGCGGATGCTTCGCTGTGTATGTGCGGGGAATGTGACAGGAAGGGCAGCAGCTATGATTATGTTAAGGGACGGGCCGTATATGAATATGATGAAGTGCTGAAGGACAGCATATACAGGTTCAAATACGGCGGGAGAAGGGAATATGCGCAATATTACGCAAAGGTAATGGCCGACAGGCTCGGTAAACTGATAAAAAGCTGGGAACCCGAAGCCCTTATACCGGTGCCTGTCCATAAGTCGAGGATGAGAAAGAGGGGGTACAATCAGGCATATCTTCTGGCGGATGGTTTGGGAAAGCTTCTTGATATTCCGGTGGCCGATATACTTGAAAGGACTGAGAAAACGAGGGTTCAAAAAGGCCTGACCGCGGAAGAACGCCAAAATAATTTGAAAAAAGCTTTAAAAATAAGGAGTAATGATGTAAAATTAAAGAGAGTCGTCCTTGTTGACGATATATATACTACAGGCAGTACAATCAATGCCGCGGCATCATGCCTGCGTAAGGCGGGGATATCATGTGTATATTACGCAGTGCTGGGAGCGGCAGTTATTGATTGAGGGAAGACAAGACAATTTTTAATGGGAGGTAACAAGATGAATGCAAGAAACTGTAAGATCTGCGGAAGGTTATTCAATTATGTGGCAGGACCGCCTTATTGTCCTGTATGTAAGGAGGATCTTGAGAAGAAGTTCCAGGAAGCCAAGGAATTCATAAGGAATACTCCGCATGCAACGGTTACGCTGGTTTCCGAGGAGTGTAATATTCCCGAGAAGCAGATCAAGGAGTGGATAAGGGAAGAAAGGCTTGTATTTGCAGATGCAACGGTGGCAGGCATTACCTGCGAGAATTGCGGCGCACCCATTTTAACAGGGCGTTTCTGCGTACAGTGTAAGAACCAGATGCTCAATGATCTGAACGGAGCAATGAAGAAACCTGAGATGCCGAAGGTTGAGAAGAAGCAGAAAGACAGTCCGAGGATGAGGTTCCTGGACAACAGGTAGGATTTTTGTAATGTTAAATGAAGAACGGATAGAACTGATGACCAGGATGGCTGCTTATGAGAGCAGACAGGGAAGAAAAGATATGTCGATCAATTCCTTTTTCAGGGGAGACTATATCAGCTTTCAGGTTCTGAAGTCGGCTTTGTATGCCACCGTAGGCTTTGGGCTTGCGGTGGCAATGTATATATTGTATGATCTTGAGGGATTTCTGACCGATTTTTACAAGCTGGATATAGAGGAGTTTGTAAAAGGATTGGGGATGAAATATGCCATAGTTCTGATCGTTTATCTTCTGATATCATATTTCATATATGCATTCAGGTTTTCACGGGCAAAGAAACATATCAAGAAATACCTCTCTCAGCTTAAAGAACTGGAAGAGATGTATGACTGGGATTATTAATCTATATATTTAAGGTTGCAGGAAGGATTTAGTATACAAATGGCTACTTTACTGGTCGTAAAGGAGCAGCTTGCGGGCTTTTATTCAAGATTTGAAGCCTACTTAAATGCTGTTCTTAAGTTTTTATTGACTCTGGTTGCATTGCTTATCATCAATGCTGATTTAGGTTATATGTCAAAGATCGATAACGGTGCGATAGTGCTTATAGTTTCATTGTTGTGCTCATTTCTGCCGGTTAACCTTATTGTGATCATCCTGGCAATATTTGTGCTGCTCCATATATATGCGCTTTCTCTTACTTGCGCGGCTATAGTCGGTATCCTGTTTGTAATAATGTTTGTACTTTATCTGAGGTTTGCGCCGTCCGATGCGGCCGCCGTGATACTTACACCGATCTGTTACATCATCAAGATACCTTATGTTGTACCGCTTACGCTCGGATTTGTCGGAAATCCCATGTCATGTGTTTCGGTTGCCTGCGGTACGGCTGTTTATTTCATGCTGAATTATATTAAGAATAATGCAGATCAGATAGCTTCATTCGGTAACGATGCGGAATCGGCACTGGGAAGCTTTAAATATATAATAGACGGATTGCTGGGTTCTGACCAGATGCTGTTAATGGTTATAACATTTGCGGTTGTGGTCATTTCGGTTTTTATGATAAAGAGTCTTCCGGTTGATTATTCATGGAAGATAGCCCTGGGAATGGGCGTGGTCGTTAATGTGCTTATCATCCTCATCGGCTGTTCGGCGCTGGAGGTGGATATGTCGATAGGCGGCGTACTGGTGGGAACCATCGTGTCAGCCCTTATTGTACTTGTCATTCAGTTCTTTATCTTCAATGTGGATTATTCAAGGACTGAGAATGTACAGTTTGAGGATGATGAATATTACTACTATGTTAAGGCTATTCCAAAGATTTCAATGGAAGCGCCGGATGTCAATGTAACAAGGTTTAATCCCCGTGATGAGTATGATGAGTACGGGGAAGAGACCGGATATGATGATTACGGGAATGACGGATACAATTAAGTCATCCCGTTTTGAGTAAACAGGAACTGGTATGGGACAGATAGGTGAGGCCATAAGAACATTTGCGGATCGGTATCTTGGCTGGGTATCGATGCCGATGGTCAGGTGGACCGATGTAGTTGAAATCATAATAATTGCTTTTCTTGTGTACCATTTGCTCAAGTGGGTACAGAATACCAGAGCATGGTCACTGTTTAAGGGTATCGCGATCATATTGGTGTTTGTCCTGGTGGCGGCACTTTTTGATATGACTACGATTCTGTGGATCGCAAGAAATGTAACGGGAATTGCGGTCACAGCCCTTGTCGTTGTTTTTCAGCCTGAACTGCGTAAGGCATTGGAGCAGATAGGTAAGTCAAATGTACTTGCCGGAGTGCTGCAGTTCGATCCGACGAGAGTAACAAGTGAGCTGTTCAGTGACAAGACAATAGATGAACTTATCAGAGCTGCGTATGAAATGGGTAAGAGTAAGACCGGAGCTCTTATTGTGATTCAGAATAACGATCCGCTTACCGAATACGAGCTTACCGGCATCATGATCGATTCACTCGTATCAAGCCAGCTTCTGATCAACATATTCGAACATAATACGCCGCTTCACGACGGTGCGGTCATAGTACGCGGAAACAGGATAGTATCGGCTACCTGTTATCTTCCGCTGTCTGACAACATGGAATTAAGCAAGGAACTCGGAACAAGACACCGCGCAGGTGTCGGTATATCGGAAGCTACCGATTCGTTTACCATAATCGTCTCGGAGGAAACAGGGCGCGTATCTGTCGCACAGAACGGCGAACTGTCAAGAAATATCGATGAGGATTTTTTGAGAAGCAGATTACAGGTACTTCAGAGTAAAACTTTGGAAGAAAAGAAGCTTATCTTCCGGAAAGGCAGGCCGAAGAATGAAAAAAAAGCTGACTGACAATCTTGGCCTGAAGCTTATATCGGTTTTGCTTGCGATCGTACTGTGGATCGTTGTTGTCAGCATAGATGATCCCGTTATCTCAAGAACATTTACCGGTATAGAGGTTGAGGTTCTGAATTCGGATGCAATAGTCAAACAGGGTAAAACCTATGATATCCTTGAGAACAGCAACAATATTTCCGTAACATTATCTGCCAAGCGTTCCATACTTGAAAAGATAAGCAGGGATTATATTAAAGCTTCAGCGGATCTTAAGGAAATGTCCATAATGAATACCGTTCCGATCGAAGTAAGGACAACGCGTTATTCGGATATGATAGCATCCGTGGTACCGCTTACAAAGAATCTTAAGGTATCTGTTGAGGATCTGGAAAAGAAACAACTGTCAATAAATGTTGAGACGATAGGTACTCCGGCTAAGGGATATGTGGTAGGGAGCAACAGCCCGAGTGTCAATATCACAACGGTAACCGGAGCTGCTTCCAGGGTATCCAAGATAACAAGAGCGGTAGCGACGGTTGATGTTTCGGGAAGGACATCAAATATCAGGACCAGTGCGGATGTCGTGCTGTATGACGGTAACGGAGATGTTGTTATCAGTAACAAGCTCACGGTAAGTGTTCAGGATATACTTGTGGATGTAACGATCCTTCAGACCAAGGAAGTTGCACTCAAGGCTTCGATCGACGGTACTGCTGCGGATGGTTTTTCGTTCACCGGATATGTTGTTACCAACCCCGAAACGATAACTGTTGCGGGAAGCGGTTCGGTATTTGATGCACTGGAAGCTATTGAGATCCCGCCCGATGATCTGTCAATAAACGGTCTGACGGAGAATACCAGCTTCACTGTCGATATAAATGATTACCTTCCTTCGGGAATAAGGCTCGCTGACAGCGATTCGGACGGAACGATAATCGTGACCGCTTATATAGGCAAGCTTGAGAATGCAATGATAGATATACCTACCAGCAATATCTTTATAGATAATATACCTGACGGTTTTGCCGCTTCAATAGTGGATATAGGCGGGACGAAGCGCGTAGAGGTCCAGGGTCTTAATGAGGAGCTGCAGGCTATTGATGCCGCAACGATCATGGGAAGCATAGATGCGTCAACAATGACACCGCGTGAACTGATCGAAGGTGAGGAGGGCTTCCATGCAGGCTCCTATGATGCGTATGTCAGATGGAATATGCCTCAGGGAATAACTGTTGTGGGATCTTCGATGCTTGAGGTCAGCCTGTATCCTGCCGAAGACAACGGAGTTAACCTTATTGAAGGCGGACTGACATTACCGGATGAAATTCCGGCACAATGATGAAAGGATTTATGATGTCCTCAAGACGGGTCTGATTACACTTGTTAAGAGGTGACTTTCATGTTATACTTAGTTTAGCGGTTTGCGCTTCATGCGCACCGGATTATGTTGAAGACGGAGGTCGTTGCTATGGTAAGCCAAAAGGTAACGATTAAGAATCCCACAGGATTGCATTTGAGACCGGCCGGGATCCTGTGTAAGGAGGCCATGCAGTTTAAGTCATTGATAACGTTTAATTTCCGCGAGAATACCGCGAATGCCAAGAGTGTTCTTAGCGTCCTCGGTGCCTGTGTTAAATGCGGAGATGAAATAGAGTTTGTATGCGAGGGCGAGGACGAGCAGGAAGCACTTGCGTCGCTTGTGGAAGCAATAGAAAGCGGCCTGGGTGAATGAATATTGAGTAAGACAAGCCGGTAACCTGCCGGCTTGTTTTCTTGCTGATTATAAACGGAGGTATTACGGAAATGAAGAATGTTGAAAGATACAGGAAGAATCCTGTGCTTAAGTATCCTGAAAGGGAGTGGCCGGATAAGGAGATCCTTAAGGCGCCGATGTGGTGCAGCGTGGATCTTAGAGACGGTAATCAGGCTCTTATCGATCCGATGATAGTTGAAGAGAAGATAGAGTTCTTTGAAATGCTTGTAAAGCTCGGTTTCAAAGAGATAGAGATAGGATTTCCCGCAGCTTCGCAGATTGAATATGATTTCTTAAGACAGCTTGTGGACCGTAAGCTCATACCGGATGATGTCTGGGTGCAGGTGCTGTCGCAGTGCAGGGAGGAACAGATCGAGAGAACATTCGAAGCTATCGCCGGTATCAAAAATGTTGTCTTTCACATTTACAATTCGACCTCAATACTCCAGCGAGACGTTGTTTTCAATATGGAGAAGGATGAGATCACGGGAATTGCCGTAAACGGAACAAGATGGGTTAAGGAGAGGGCGAAGAACTTCCCCGGAAATATAAGGCTTGAATATTCACCCGAGAGCTTTACGGGAACCGAGGTTGAATATGCACTTGAAATATGTACGGAAGTACAGAAGGAGTGGCAGCCGACGAAGGACAACCCGCTCATCATCAATCTTCCTGCGACCGTAGAGCTGAATACGCCCAATGTTTATGCCGACATGGTTGAATGGATGAACAAACACTTTGAAGACCGTGAGAGCATTATCTTAAGTGTACATCCGCATAACGACAGGGGAACGGGCATTGCCGCAACAGAACTTGCCCTGCTCGCGGGTGCCGACCGTATCGAGGGTACTCTGTTCGGAAACGGTGAGAGGACGGGTAATATCGATATTCTTAACGTTGCCTACAATATGTTTATGGATGGGATCGATCCCTGCCTCAATATCGAGAATATCAATGAGATAATAGAGGTATATGAGAGGCTGGTCAAGATGCCTATAGACGACAGGCATCCCTATGCCGGCAAGCTTGTGTTTACAGCCTTTTCGGGTTCGCATCAGGATGCGATCAACAAGGGTGTAAAGGCCATGAAGGAACGTAATTCCAAGATATGGCAGGTGCCGTATCTTACCATAGATCCCGCTGATATCGGCCGCGTATATGAACCGATCGTCCGTATCAATTCCCAGTCGGGTAAGGGCGGTGTTGCCTTTATCATGGATACCTATTTCGGCTTCAAGCTGCCTAAGGGTATGCATAAGGAGTTTGCGAAGGTGATCCAGGCCATCACCGAGAAGAAGGGTGAAATATCGCCGGATGAGATCATGGATGAGTTCAGAAAGAATTATATAGATAAGAAAGAACCTCTCCATTTCAGGAAGCTGAAGGTCGATGACAGAAGCGATTCGGATGATACTGAATTTGATACACACGTAACGCTTACATATACCAAGCATGATATAGAGGAAAGCTTCGAGGCTGTAGGAAACGGTCCTATAGATGCGGTGCTCAGAGGCATTAAAGAGAACCTTGGACTGGAAATAAAGGTGCTTGACTATGAAGAGCATGCTCTTGCCGGAGGAGCATCGGCGCAGGCTGCTGCCTATATCCATCTGCTTGATGCGGAAGATGGAAGAGTAACCTACGGAGTAGGTGTCAGCTCCAATATAACAAGAGCCTCAGTGCGTGCAATGTTCTCGGCGATAAACAGGCTGGAGCTTGTCAAATAGACAGTTTCATAACATGATATGAATGAAAAACCCTTCTTACATTTTACTGTAGGAAGGGTTTTTAGCAGTAACTCGAAAACATCATTCCGCTGTAATTGCTCGTTATATAGGGTGAAGCGAAGTTGTGTGCATTCGGATTTTTATATGCAACAATCTTCTTGTTTGTATATTGCAGCGGATCGAGCGATATTGAATTGGCTTTATCGAGGATGTTGTTTGCGAATTTTTTGACGTTGTCAAATCTTGTCAGGGAATCATCCTCTTCGGCAGTCTGCTGTATCAGATTTTTGTCAAGCGTTATCTGTCCATCCTGACCGAAGTTTACCCCCAGTGCTTCAAGCTCATTGTTAAAGCCTGATGACAGACCTCCCATTTCTCTTACCAGTGCACGGGATTGCGGCTGTGATTCGAGATATTTTGCTGCATTTTGCAGGAAGGCATTGTATCCCGAGATCAGGTTGGAGATATTATCGGTGAGAGATTCCACATCTGTCTTTACACCGATCGACACTGTTTCTCCGTCTTCCGTGGTGCCCTTGAATTCAAGCTCATAGTTTTTGTTGATGTTAACCTTGTTTGTCGGAGATGATCTTTCCTCGCCGTCAACGGTATATATGGCATTTGAGGGGAACTCATCTACCGAATCCAGTCCGAAGTATTTAACGGCTCCGCGCTGCTTGCTGGTCTTATCATCGCTGACTATGAACTGAAGTCCGGAATCACCTTTAACACCGGTATCATCCGAACTGAGCAGAAGTGAAATGTTTCCGTTTGCATCCTCCGCAGTTTCCGCATGAACTCCGATGTTTGAACGTGTGATCAGCCTTGCGAGCTTTTCCTGTATCGTTTTGTTGGTATCGCCTTCGTTTATATTGAACTGGAACTCGTAGTCGATGTCCCTGGATCTTATATCAAAAGAATAAGTGTCCGGTGGTAAGCCCATCTCATCAGGCGGCAGTCCGCGTCCCATATTGATCTGCCGCGTTGCGAGTTGTTCCACGGATACTTCGATGTCAGACGCCCCGCTGCTTCCGGAATTCCCTATATAAGAGGCACTCACTATATCGGGATCAGAGCTCGATACGGTCTTTTTGGAAAGCATTTCATCACCGTTGTCTTCGGATAATGAAGAAATCGTGTTTTTTAACGACCGTGCGCTTTCTTTGAGATTGATCGCAAATTCCTTGGTTTCGGGACTGTTGTCGATAAGAAAAACAGGAGCGTCCCTGTTTAGCTTGACAATAGAATTAACGACGCCTTTAAGCTCACTCTTCTTATGGGCATCGTATTTGCTGCCCATTCTGTCCGGAGCATACGCCGTCATATAATGATTGTAGACTGTATTCAATGCTGCTATGTCTGCCATAAGTGACCCTCCTTTCCTCCATGATTCTGCCCAAGACCTTGTGTCGTGGGAGCCCGTCGGCTTGTTTTTTACCTTCCCGGATCCTTCCGGTTTTCCAAATGGGTACACTTACCGATATTTATGGTCTTATTATACTACTATTCATCACGTAATGCAACATATGTGACAATAAATAACTTAGTTTTTTTATAAAATATGCCGAAAATTATCAAATGCATATAAAAACTGTTGACATATCCCATAAAATGTGGTAGTTATACCCGGAACACAAGATATAGTGGTCGCAAACACTCTGTTTTACGGTACTTTTCTTTTTCTATATGTAAAGATTCGGAACAGCACAGATTTTTGTGTATTTTATGATTATAATTATTGACTAACAGGTCTGTATGTGCTAATATAGTCGGGCAAGGCGCTTAAGAGGCGTTTTTATTTTTGGCATATTTCGTGATGATTCAGTTTTGATACGAAAATTTGATATGCTGTCATGATAGTTTCAACTTATTTAACACGCGGAGGTAAACAGAATGCGTACAAGGATCACACTTGCCTGCACAGAGTGCAAGAACCGTAACTATGATACAACGAAGGATAAGAAGGCACATCCCGACAGGATGGAGACCAAGAAGTACTGCAGGTTCTGCAAGAGACATACCATGCATAAGGAGACTAAGTAATAACCCTGTATAGTGTAAGGAGAAGTCATGGGAGATACTAATACTAATGCAGTAGAAAAGGCTGCAAAGAAGAGTGGCAGCTGGTTCAAGGGACTGAAGGCCGAATATAAGAAGGTAATATGGCCCGGCAAGGAGGAAGTTACAAGACAGACGATCGCAGTTGTGGTTGTTTCCTTTGTTGTGGGCGTTGTGATTGCCGTCCTTGATATGGGACTTCAGTATGGTATAGATTTCATCATAAATCTGTAACTGTAAGGACAGCACTAATTTAGATATGAAACGTCCGGTCAGCATGTAAGGAGATCAGGTATGTCAGATACTAATAACACAGAAGCCAATTGGTATGTTGTGCATACTTATTCCGGTTATGAGAATAAGGTTAAGGCAAACATAGAGAAGGCAATAGAGAACAGACATCTGGAAGAGGAAATCCTGGAAGTAAGGGTTCCGATGCAGGATGTGACTGAATTAAAGAACGGTGTCAGAAAGACATCGGCCAAGAAGATGTTCCCGGGATATGTACTTATTAACATGATCATGAATGATGTTACCTGGTATGTTGTAAGGAACACAAGAGGGGTTACCGGTTTTGTCGGTCCCGGAAGTAAGCCGGTTCCTTTGTCGGAAACGGAGATGAAGCCTCTCGGTATCAAGACAGAGAACGTTGTCATTGATTTTGCCGAAGGCGATACTGTTACTGTCATTGCCGGAGTATGGAAGGATACGGTCGGTGTTGTTCAGAGGATGGATATGGGTAAGCAGACGGCTACGATCAATGTTGAACTGTTCGGTCGTGAAACACCCGTTGAGATCAGCTTTAACGAGATCAGTAAGCAGAGATAGTTATTATTTTGAAGTTCGTTACATTTATATAGAAACGCGTAAGCGGTTCCTAAACGAACTGTGGGAGGGAAATGGTTCCCGCCACGACCACATTATTTAGGAGGAATTAGAAATGGCAAAGAAGGTAGAAGGCTACATTAAGCTGCAGATTCCCGCCGGCAAGGCTACTCCGGCACCTCCGGTCGGTCCGGCTCTCGGACAGCACGGTGTTAACATTGTGGAATTCACCAAGCAGTTTAATGCCAAGACAGCAGACAAGGGAGATGTGATCATTCCTGTAGTTATCACGGTGTACGCAGACAGAAGCTTCAGCTTCATCACCAAGACACCGCCTGCAGCAGTCCTTATCAAGAAGGCTTGCAATATCAAGTCAGGTTCGGGCGTTCCGAACAAGCAGAAGGTTGCAACTCTGTCCAAGGCTAAGCTTAAGGAGATCGCAGAGACAAAGATGCCCGATCTTAATGCGGCATCACTTGAGGCAGCCATGAGTATGATAGCGGGAACCGCCAGAAGTATGGGCGTTACTGTGGAAGAGTAAGGAGGTGCGCAGATGAAACACGGAAAGAAGTATCAGGAAGCAGCTAAGCAGGTTGAGCGCGCTACCGTTTATGAGCCCGCAGATGCTATAGCATTGGTTAAGAAGACAGCTACGGCTAAGTTCGATGAGACAATTGAGTGCCATATCCGTACAGGCTGTGACGGACGTCATGCAGATCAGCAGATCCGTGGTGCCGTTGTATTGCCTAACGGAACAGGTCGTGTTACAAGAGTTCTTGTATTCGCCAAGGGTGACAAGCTCGCTGAGGCAGAGGCAGCAGGAGCTGATTTCGTAGGAGGAGATGAGCTTATTCCCAAGATCCAGAATGAGGGATGGCTTGATTTCGATGTTGTTGTTGCTACACCTGACATGATGGGTGTTGTAGGTCGTCTCGGTAAGGTTCTCGGTCCCAAGGGACTTATGCCCAACCCGAAGGCAGGCACGGTAACGATGGATGTTACCAAGGCTGTTAACGATATTAAGGCAGGTAAGATCGAGTACCGTCTTGACAAGACCAATATCATTCATGTTCCCGTTGGTAAGGCTTCATTCTCTGAGGAGAAGCTTCAGGAGAACTTTAACACTCTTATGGAAGCGATCGTTAAGGCTAAGCCCAGCGCTCTTAAGGGTCAGTATTTGAGAAGCATCGTACTTGCTTCTACCATGGGTCCCGGCGTGAAGGTCTCAACAGCAAAGTATTAAAAGTTGTTAATATATGTAAATATGTTATAATCAGGGATGTGCGTTGCACATCCCTTTTTTACGGATCGGACGGAATGGATTATCGGCGGCGGGATAAATGAGCGGAAAAGATAAAACTTATAAAAACATAAGATCGTACCTGATGATCACAGTTGCGCTCGCATCGGTTTTCTGTCTTGCGGGCTGTGACAGCCTGACCGGGTATGCCGATACGGCAATGGATGCACTCGGGCTTTCCGGTAAGGAGGCTTCGGGAGCCATTACTATTGAAAAGACCGATGACGGCGGACAGCCGGTAATTGTTATCAACACAGACGATGGACAGGGTTTTGCACCGGTTATCGAAATGGCGGATGAGGAGGAAGATGCCTTGCAGGATAGTGAACTTCCTGCTGCACAAGAAGATATTTATGATGATGTCAACAAGATTTATTCCATACATGCGGCATCTCCCGATGAAATGTCGCTGGTCTTCGTCGGTGATATATGTTTCCATGACGGATATTCGAATATGAGCGCATTAAGAGACAGACCGGGAGGGATATACGACTGTGTTCTCCCTGCTGTTATGGAAGGTCTTAAGGCTGCCGATATATTTATGGCCAATAATGAGTTCCCTTACAGCAACAGGGGAACACCGACTGAGGGCAAACAGTACGCCTTCAGAGCCAGGCCGGAGAATGTGGATCTTCTGCATGATATGGGGGTGGATATAGTCAGCCTTGCAAACAATCATGCTTATGATCATGGACCGGATGCGCTTATTGATACGTGTGATATACTGACGGAAGCCAAAGTGCCCTTTGTGGGTGCGGGCAAAAACCTGGATGAGGCAGTGAAGCCGGTATATTTCAGGATCAATGGAAGGACTGTATCGTATACGGCGGCAACACAGATAGAACGTCAGTCCAATCCGGATACGAAAGAGGCAACGGCAGACTCTCCGGGCGTGCTCAGGACACTTGATCCGACAAGATATCTTAAGGTAATAGAAGAGGCGAAGGCTAACAGTGATTTCTGCATCGCATATGTCCATTGGGGAAGTGAGAATACGGATCTAGTGGAGCAGAGCCAGAAGGATCTTGCGAAGAAGTATGCGGCTGCGGGTGCGGATCTTATAATAGGAGATCATTCACACTGCCTACAGGGAATGGACTATGTGGACGGCGTTCCCGTGATCTACAGCCTCGGTAATTTCTGGTTTAATTCCAAGACGGTTGATACCGGATATCTCAGGGTCATACTTAATAATGACTGTTCAATAAAGACAATACAGTTCGTTCCCTGCGTGCAGGAAGGCTGTAAGACCAGGCTGGCCGAAGGGGACAGGAAGACTTCGATATTGAATTATCTGCAGGGTATATCCGGTTACGCGGCAATAGATGAAGAAGGTTATGTAACAAAGTCTGATAAGAACCATAATATACAGAACGGACAGAACACTTCTCCCTCACGAAAGAAGAAGGAGGAGGAAGCGCTGCCGGAATCACCGTCGGTTCCGGAAGTGCCATCGCTTCCCGTACCCGATACGCTGCCGGAAACACCTCAGTAACCACTTGAGCAGACAAAAGTTATGGATCGGGTATTGACTTTGTATTTTAAGTGTGCTATTTTAGGAAAGGTCGTCAGACCATGCCGAAGACAGCAGGTGCCGTAAGGCGTAAGCGTATCGCCTGCCGAGGAGAACAAGAGAGTAAGATGATAATGCCCTCTTTCCGTTCTTCGGAAAGGGGCTTTTCTTTTTTTGAAACCTCTTATTCGGCGAATAAATAATATAGGAGGTAAAAAATGGCTAAGGTTGAACTTAAGAAACCCATAGTTGATGAGATCGCCGAGAATATTAAGGACGCCCAGTCCGTAGTTCTCGTTGATTACCGCGGACTGACTGTTGAGCAGGATACACAGCTTCGTAAGCAGTTAAGGGAAGCCGGCATCACCTATAAGGTTTACAAGAACACAATGATGAACTTCGCGTTCAAGGGCACGGATTTTGAGTCGCTCTCTCCCCTTCTTGAGGGTCCCAGTGCAGTAGCGATCTCAAAGGATGATGCCACGGCACCCGCAAGGGTACTCGCCAAGTTCGCCAAGACAGCTCCTGCTCTTGAGCTTAAGGGCGGTGTTGTTGAAGGTATTTATTATGATGCCCAGGGTATGACAGGCATAGCAAGCATTCCTTCTAGAGAAGAGCTTCTTTCAAAGCTGCTTGGTTCTATCCAGTCACCTATCGCGAACTTTGCGCGTGTTATGAATCAGCTTGCTGAAAAAGGCGGCGCATCAGAGTGTGAGGCACCTGCCAAGGAAGAGGCTCCTGCAGAGGAAGCAGCTCCTGCAGCAGAGGAAACACCGGCTGAAACAGCAGCGGAATAGTTATTGAACAGGAAACAATAATATTACGGAGGTAAAGAAATGGCTAAGTTATCAACAGCAGAAATCATTGATGCTATAAAAGAGTTAACAGTATTAGAGCTTAACGATCTCGTTAAGGCTTGTGAGGAGGAATTCGGCGTATCTGCAGCAGCAGGCGTTGTGGTTGCGGCAGCAGGCGGTGACGCAGGCGCAGCAGCAGGCGAGGAGAAGACCGAGTTCGATGTAGAGCTTACAGAGGTAGGTCCCAACAAGGTTAAGGTTATCAAGGTTGTTCGTGAAGCTACCGGTCTTGGACTTAAGGAAGCTAAGGATCTTGTTGACAGCGCTCCCAAGATGGTTAAGGAGCAGGCTTCCAAGGAGGAGGCTGACGATCTCAAGGCTAAGCTTGAGGCTGAGGGTGCTAAGGTTACACTTAAGTAATATGTAACTGCTCAGTTCAGCACACAGATCATAATATGAATTCTCTGCTTGCAGAAAGAATACATATGTTTAAAAAAAATAATATTTCACTTGACTAAAATCAAGAGCTTGTGATACTATGGATAATGCGTTATTGTGGAATCACAGGCTCTTTTGTTTGTGCCTGATATCATGACAAGGGCGTCTGAAATGACGAAAGATATGCGATTCTGCGGTTTACGACTATAATAAAATGGGGTGAAAACGTCAATGGAAAAGAACAGGATACGGCCTGTAAGCGCAGGCAAGAGTTCTCGTATGAGTTATTCCAGGCGGAAGGAAGTACTGGACATGCCTAACCTGATCGAAGTTCAGAAGGATTCCTATCATTGGTTTCTGAACGAAGGTCTCAGGGAAGTCTTCGATGACATTTCTCCGATCACTGACTACAGCGATCATCTCAGCCTCGAGTTTGTTGATTTTGCATTGTGCGAGGATGATGTGAAGTACTCCATCGAGGAGTGCAAGGAGAGAGATGCCACATATGCAGCTCCGCTCAAGGTAAAGGTAAGGCTGTACAACAAGCAGGATGACAAGATCATTGAGCATGAAATATTCATGGGTGATCTTCCGCTTATGACAGAGACGGGAACCTTCGTGATTAACGGTGCTGAACGTGTTATCGTCAGCCAACTGGTTCGTTCTCCCGGTATTTATTATGCGATAAGTCATGATAAGTTCGGTAAGAAGCTTTTCGCATCGACGGTCATCCCTAACAGAGGTGCATGGTTGGAATACGAAACGGATTCCAATGATGTGTTTTTCGTGCGCGTGGACAGGACGAGGAAGGTTCCGGTAACCGTTCTTATACGTTCGCTCGGTATAGGTACAAACGAGGAGATCATCGATCTGTTCGGTGATGAGCCTAAGATCATGGCATCCTTTGGAAAGGATGTGGCTACCAATTACCAGGAAGGTCTCCTTGAACTGTACAGGAAGATCCGTCCGGGCGAGCCTCTTACGGTAGAAAGTGCCGAGAGTCTTATTAATGCGATGTTCTTTGATGCAAGGAGATATGATCTTGCCAAGGTCGGACGTTATAAGTTCAATAAAAAGCTGGCCTTCAGGAATCGTATACGTCATCATATCCTTGCGGAGGATGTTGTTGATACAAATACAGGTGAGATAATCGCTGAAGCGGGAACGAAGGTCAGCGCCGAGCTTGCCGACCGTATACAGAATTCAGCGGTTCCTTATGTATATATCCAGACAGAGGAGAGAAACGTTAAGGTTCTTTCCAATATGATGGTTGATATTACCAATTTCGTTGAATGTAATCCCAAGGATCTTGGAATAACGGAATTGGTATACTATCCCGTTCTCAAGGAAATACTTGAAGAGTACTCGGAGGATGCGGAGGCTTTGGGTGAAGCGATACAGCGCAGTGTGCATGAGCTTATTCCCAAGCATATTACAAAGGAAGATATTATCGCTTCCATTAATTACAATATCCATCTTGAATACGGCATCGGCAAGGATGATGATATCGATCACCTTGGCAACCGTCGTATAAGAGCAGTCGGTGAACTGCTTCAGAACCAGTACAGGATAGGTCTTTCAAGGCTTGAGAGGGTAGTTCGTGAGAGGATGACCACTCAGGATCTTGAAGGTATTTCGCCCCAGCAGCTTATTAACATCAAGCCCGTTACGGCTGCTGTCAAGGAGTTCTTCGGTTCATCACAGCTTTCACAGTTCATGGATCAGAACAACCCTCTGGGCGAGCTTACACATAAGAGACGTCTTTCGGCTCTTGGTCCCGGCGGTCTTTCAAGAGACCGTGCTGGATTCGAGGTCAGGGACGTACATTATTCACACTACGGAAGGATGTGCCCCATAGAGACCCCCGAAGGTCCCAACATCGGACTTATCAACTCTCTGGCATGCTATGCGCGTATTAATGAGTATGGCTTTGTTGAGGCACCTTACAGAAAGATAGATCATTCGGATCCTGAGAACCCTGTGGTTACGGATGAGGTTGTATACATGACAGCCGACGAAGAAGATAACTATCATGTGGCACAGGCGAATGAGGCTCTGGATGATGAAGGACATTTCGTAAGGAATTCCGTTTCCGGCCGTTACAGGGAGGAAACACAGGAATATGACAAGTCCATGTTCGATTATATGGATGTGTCTCCCAAGATGGTGTTCTCGGTAGCTACAGCACTCATTCCGTTCCTTGAGAATGATGATGCCAACCGTGCCCTTATGGGATCCAACATGCAGCGTCAGGCGGTACCTCTTCTTATCACTGAGGAGCCTGTTGTCGGAACAGGTATGGAACCCAAGGCAGCAGTGGATTCGGGTGTATGTGTGATCGCAAAGAAGTCGGGAACCGTAGACCGTGCCGTATCCGATGAAATAGCCATGACCTATGATGACGGAACCAAAGAGGTATATCATCTTACCAAGTTCATGCGCTCCAACCAGAGCAACTGCTACAATCAGAAGCCTATTGTCGTAAAGGGTGAGCATGTTGAAGCCGGACAGGTGATCGCCGACGGTCCCTCAACGCATAACGGTGAGATGGCTTTGGGCAAGAACCCTCTCATCGCATTCATGACATGGGAAGGTTACAATTACGAGGATGCCGTTCTGCTTTCGGAGAGGCTTGTACAGGAGGATGTATACACCTCCGTACATATCGAGGAGCATGAAGCCGAAGCCAGAGATACAAAGCTTGGTCCCGAGGAGATAACAAGGGATGTACCGGGCGTTGGTGAGGAAGCACTCAAGGATCTTGATGAGCGCGGGATCATAAGGATCGGTGCTGAGGTTCGTGCGGGAGATATCCTTGTGGGTAAGGTTACACCCAAGGGAGAGACGGAGCTTACCGCAGAGGAGAGGCTGCTTCGCGCCATCTTCGGTGAGAAGGCAAGAGAGGTAAGGGATACATCGTTAAAGGTACCTCACGGCGAATACGGTATCGTTGTGGATGCCAAGATATTTACAAGAGAAAACGGAGATGAGCTTCCGCCGGGAGTTAATGAATCCGTTCGTATATATATTGCACAGAAGAGAAAGATTTCAGTCGGTGATAAGATGGCCGGCCGTCACGGTAACAAGGGTGTTGT
>CAMORO010000045.1 GCA_946623875.1 uncultured Lachnospiraceae bacterium
ACGGGCATTATTTCAATATGGGTATATCCCATTTTCAATACATAGTCGGCCACAAGCGGAGCCAGCTCCCTGTAATTGAAGAATTCCCTGCCGTCATCGGGTTTCATAAATGATCCCAGATGCAGTTCATATATACTGAGCGGCTTATCCTTGCCCTGGAATTCCTTCCTGCCTTCCAGCCATTTGTCATCGGTCCACGCGAAATCTTCAATATTTCTGACAACCGAAGCCGTTGCGGGTCTTAATTCGGCACCGAAGCCGTATGGATCCGCCTTGAACTTAATGATGTCGCCTTTGAGCTTAAGCTCATACTTATATACCGCTCCTTCCTTGACGCCCGGTATGAACAGTTCAAATATCCCGCCGTCCTCAAGACGTCGCATCTGATGTCTTCTTCCGTCCCAGTTGTTGAAATCGCCGACAACGCTTACTCTAATTGCATTGGGTGCCCATACGGCAAAGGATACACCCTTTATACCGTTTATCGTTCTTAAATGGGCTCCCATGACTTTATATGAATCATAGTGGATCCCTGCATTAAGCTTTGCAATATCCTTATCAGTTACAGTACTTTCAAAACTGTAAGGATCATATAGTTCCCTGCTTTCTCCATCCGTTGTGTAGATCTTGAAACAGTAACTGTATTTGGTACGCTTGATAGTCCTTATAAGCACTGCATAGAAACCCGTTTCATCCAGCAGCTCCATGGGATATTCCTTAAAGGTATCTCCTGTTTTGACAATAGCGCACACCTTCTCCACATCCTGAGAATCTACAATATCGGGAAGATACGCCTGGATCAGTATGCCGCCGGTAACGTAATGTCCTCCAAGAAAGGTGTGTGGCTTGTCTTCCTCCGAATACACCAGACCCTCAATCCTTGCCCAGTCCATCATTCTATACAGTTTCTTATCCATATTGCCTCCTGAATCAAAAGTAATAAGCCTGATTTATCTCTCAATTTCATGAATAAACAATCCGCTTCGAAGCTTGGGCTCAAACCATGTTGATTTGGGCGGCATGAGCATGCCGGCATCTGCCACTTTGAAGAGCTCCTGTAT
This sequence comes from uncultured Lachnospiraceae bacterium, assembly GCA_946623875.1. Taxonomy (GTDB): domain Bacteria; phylum Bacillota; class Clostridia; order Lachnospirales; family Lachnospiraceae; genus UBA2868. The sequence continues at coordinate 1,062 of CAMORO010000045.1, forward strand.
CGAAGTCGGATACATTGCAAATGCTATCCTGCAGTCCGTGGCGCATCTGCGTTCCAGCTCCTTCAGGCCTCTGATCCCGCCCACGAAATCGATCCTGTTGTCAGTCTTTGGATCCTCAATATTGAAAAGAGGTTTTAAAACCGTATCCTGAAGTATAGAGACATCCAGTCCTTCAACGGGATCATCCTTTAAATACTTCCTGTCAAAATCAAGAGAATACCATTTCCCGTCAAGATATACCGAAATCTCTCCCTTATGCTGCGGTCTGTACGCTTCACTTCCTCTTTCCTCAAGCGCCCCCAGCTTTTTAAGTTCGTTAAGTATTTCTTCCGCGCTCCTGCCGTTAAGATCCTTTATCACCCTGTTGTAATCCATTATCATAAGCTGTTCATCCGGGAACAGAACGGAAAGAAAGTAATTAAATTCCTCATTTCCGTCATAGCCGGGATGCTCCTCGCGGCGTTTCTGACCCACCTTTACTGCACTTGCGCACCTGTGATGTCCGTCCGCAATGTAGATCGAATCCATTCCGGCAAACGCTTCTTCAATATCTTTTATATTTGTTTCATCTTCTATTATCCACACCCTGTGCCTTATTCCGTCCTCAGATGTAAAATCATTGACGGCATCCTTTTCCTTCACCTTGTCTACAATTCCGTTTATTACATTATTACTTCTGTACGCAAGGAAAATAGGACCTGTCTGGGCGCTCAGCGCATCGACATGACGTATCCTGTCAACCTCTTTCTCGGCTCTTGTATTCTCATGCTTCTTGATCACACTGTTTATATAGTCATCTATAGAAGCGCACGCCACTATACCGGTCTGTGATCTTCCGTCCATGGTTAGCTCATAAATATAATAACAGGGCTTCTCATCCTTCACGAATTCCTTACGGTCAAGCATATTTCTGAAAAGTTCATCAGCCTTTTCATATACGCAGTCATCATATATGCCCACCGTATCATCGAAGCAGGTTTCCGCCCTGTCAATCCTGAGAAATGTTTTATCGTTTCCCTTCACAGCCTCTTTAGCCTCGGCCCTGTTGTAAACATCATAAGGCAGTGCTGCAATACTTTTTTCAAGACCCTTTGCCGGCCTTATCGCATTAAACGGTTTTATCGTAGCCATAATGTTCCTCTCTGTACTCCTATTTTTGCACACACCATATATTGTATCAGAAAAAAGGATTAATCTCAATATAAAGTGCTTTATTTTGATATTTTGATATCGAAAATATGTTCTTGATTTATGTCGTCCGTTGTGCTAGCATAATATATACTCAATAACACAGATCACTGCCTTTAATCAAAGCGTATAACGGGCAAACGCAAGGGTTATCAAAACATAAAACGGCAGGAAATTACGTTTGCGGGTATAACAGATTTCATCATAACAACGATACGGGAGAAGACAAATGACAGATCAGGACAGGATTTTTTTAAACAGGATAAATAAATATGCGGAGGAAGTGCTTAAGGATATCGACCCGCAGAACACGCACGTATCCGAGCAGCTTGAGAGGCTTCGCCCCATAATGCAGGAGCTTGCCGATGAAATCGGCAAGCCCCTTGAGGATGTATTTATTAAATATATGGATCTAGCTTCAGAACAGAGTGTTGAAGCCGAGAACAAATATCGTGAGGATTTAGGCCCCGATATCGATCTTCCAGTAAGGATATGACACCCTTATAACTACTTGACCACTCTTACTCTTATAACACCGTCAAGTGCTTCAAGCTTCTTTACTATCTCATCACTCGCGGGTATATCAAGGTCGAGCATGGTGTATGCATATTCGCCCTTCGACTTATTGGTCATGTCGGAGATATTCTGTCCAAGCTCACCGAATACGCCCGTGAATCTTGAGATCATATTTGCGACATTCTTATGCATTATCGCAATACGGCCGGCATTTGTGCATACTCCCATATCACAGTTAGGGTAATTAACGGAATTGACAATATTTCCGTTCTCAAGATAATTCATGAGTTCCTTAACTGCCATTTTGGCGCAGTTGTCTTCGGACTCCTCTGTTGAAGCCCCGAGATGAGGGATCACGATACAGCCATCCTGCCCGGCGGTAGTGGGATTGGGGAAATCCGAAACATATTTACGTACCTTACCTGCCTTTATTGCATCAAGCACGGCTGTTTCCTCAACCAGAAGATCCCTTGCGAAGTTGAGTATGATCACACCGTCCTTCATCTTGTCGATCGCTTCCCTGTTAATGGTATTCTTCGTGCTGTCCATAAGAGGAACATGAATGGTGATGATATCGCATGCTTCATATATCTCATTCACATCATGAACGTGCTTAATATCCCTTGAAAGATTCCATGCTGCATCTATCGAGATGTAAGGATCGTAACCGTATACTTCCATACCAAGGTTTTTTGCGACATTCGCAACCCTTACACCGATTGCGCCAAGACCGATAATACCAAGCTTCTTATCCTGGATCTCGGTACCTGCGAATTTCTTCTTCTCCTTCTCGGCCATCTTGGCTATATCGGCTTCACCTGCGGCTCCCTTTACCCAGTTGATACCACCGACTACATCTCTTGAAGCGATCAGCATTCCGGCAATAACAAGCTCCTTTACGCCGTTTGCGTTGGCACCCGGTGTATTAAATACAACTATACCCTTTCCGGCACACTCATCAAGCGGTATATTGTTAACGCCGGCACCTGCTCTTGCAACACACAGAAGCTCATCCGGAAGTTCCATATCATGCATGGAAGCGCTTCTCACAAGAACACCCTGCGCCTCGTTGATATTATCTGTTTTTTCATAATCTGCGCTGAACTTGTTAAGACCCACTTCAGCTATGGGATTTAAGCATGTGTATTTGAACATTTCAGTTCTCCTTTAACTAAGCATTTTTACTCTCAAAATCCTTCATGAACTTCACAAGTGCCTCAACACCCTCTATAGGCATGGCATTGTATATCGAAGCTCTCATTCCGCCTACGGTCCTGTGTCCCTTAAGGTTCTCAAAGCCGGCTTCCTTTGCCTCCTTGACGAATTTCGCATCAAGCTCCTCGTTGCCGGTAACAAAAGGAACATTCATAAGTGAACGGCTTTCCTTCTCCACAGTACCCTTGAACAGCTTGGAGGAATCAAGGAAATCATACAGTATCTTCGCCTTCTTCTCATTAAGCTCCTTCATTGCCTCAAGGCCGCCCATCTTCTTGAGCCATTTGAATACCTTACCGCAGATATAGATCGTATAGCACGGAGGTGTATTATACAGCGAATCCGCATCTGCCTGTGTCTTCCACTTAAGCATCGTGGGAGTTCCGGGAAGTACATCATCCGTGATAAGATCCTCCCTTATGATCGCTATCACACAGCCTGCAGGTCCGACATTTTTCTGCACTCCACCGTAAATAACGGCGTATTTGCTCACATCAACAGGCTCCGACAAAAAGCAGGATGATACATCGGCAACCAGATCCTTTCCCTTGGTATTGGGAAGTGTCTTGAACTTGGTTCCGTAGATCGTATTGTTTTCACAGATATATACGTAATCCATATCATCCGTGATCGGAAGATCCGAGCAATCGGGGATATATGAAAAGGTCTTATCTGCCGACGAAGCAAGTTCTACGGCTTCTCCGTATATCTTAGCCTCCTGATAAGCCTTCTTGGCCCACTGACCCGTAACGATATAGCCCGCTTTCTTATTCTTCATCATGTTCATGGGAACTTCTGCGAAGAACTGGCTGGCTCCGCCCTGAAGAAACAGAACCTTATAATTGTCGGGAATATTCATGAGTTCCCTAAGATCCGCCTCAGCTTCCTTGATAATGGTGTCATACACCTTTGAGCGATGGCTCATCTCCATTACGGACATGCCGCTCCCTTTGTAATCCAGCATCTCCTCGGCTGCTTCCTTCAACACTTCCTCCGGTAAAACCGCGGGGCCTGCAGAAAAGTTGTATACTCTTTTCACTTTTTCTCCTCCTTACTTGGAAATTAATAATATAAGATACATGGCGTCCCTTCTTCGACAACCTCGTACAGCTTGGCCGCGAATGCCTTGGGAACATTTATACATCCATGTGAACCATTTGTTTTGTATATATCTCCACCGAACTTATTCCTCCATGTCGCATCATGGATACCGACATGTCCCGTCACAGCCATCCAGTAATTCACAAAGGTTGCATAGTTCTCGCCCCTTAGAGTCCTGTTTCGCTGTTTGAAATATACATAACATGCCTTGGACGGCGTTCCGTTACCGCGCTTCATATTTCCGGTAACCACATCGGAAGTCAGCTCAAGGACACCGTCTGCGAAATAATACAGCTTCTGGGCACTCATATCAACTTCGATATAAGTATCGCCCACCTCATCCTTTTTCCTGCCTCTTCCTCTTCCTTCAGTCTCGTACAACGGTCTTCGCGTGCGCACATCACCTCTCAAAAGCTCTTCCTTTATCTGCGCCGCTTCGGCTGCTTTATCCACCTTATATCCCATCAGTTGGTTCTTAAGCTTAACCGTACCGCCTGAGAACTTGGTCCACTCGAGCTCACCGCCCGTTGTGTCAAAAGTATCAGACAGAGAATCAGTATAACCCTCTATCTTGCTTTCGTCAAATACAAGATTCCCTTCCTCGTCAAAATAAGGAAGTCCGTCCTCACCCTTCTCAAGCCATGCCGTTGCCGTGCTTCCCTTAAGAACCTGTTTGATACCGTCATCAAAAAAAGTAATCTCGGCGTTGGCTATCTTGTCTATCCTGTCATACAGCGAAACAACCTCATCGAAGCCGGCCGGTATTGTGTGCTTTATATAACAGTCCCCGATATCTATCTCAAGCACGCTCGTTTCGATATTGTCAAGAACCGCATCCGCACTTGCCACAACCTTGTCGGCATCCGCTTTGTCTTCTATTTCGTCATACAGATAATAGCCTTTACTGTCAGAACGTATTTCTATTACGGGATCCTTTTTATCATCTGTTTCGTCTATACATTTAAGCCTGTTTACCGCTTCGTACAGCCTGTCGCTGTCATAGCTTATTACCGGTTTGGCGCTGTAATTAACCGGATAAAGATAATACATGAACCATTCATACGGCTTCTGTTCGTCCATGATATTATTCAGTGCTTCGGTCATATCAGCCTTCAGACCAATATCCGCGCCCCTGACCGTTTCATTGTATCCGTCCGGTCCTTCAAACATCAGGGTAATATCGGAATAGTCAACACCCGGGGCGTATCTCTTCAGCAAAAGCTCATTGGCATTCTGTACATTTAGTCCGCGTACATCCACATTGTTGATATATGTGCCTACAGGATATCTGTATCGGAAATAATATGCAGCCGCCATATATCCGGCAACCGCCAATACTATTACTCCGGCAAGTACAATCCCGATTATTTTAACGACTTTGTTCAGCATATTCCATCCTTTGGGTACAAACCATCTAATAACCGCAAATACTGATACACCGTTTCATCATGCCGGCTTTATTCCGTCTTATTATTAAGGTCGTCCGCATCAAAGGCTTCTTCAATCGGTGCACCCGCGGGAACCATGGGAAATACCTTATCATCGGGATCTATCACACATTCAAGAAGTACGGGCTTATTTAATTCAAGAGCCTTCTTTACCGCATCGGCAACCTCTTCCCTGCGTGTAACCTTTATCGCCTCACAGCCCAGTCCTTTGGCAACCATCTGGTAATCAACCTTATCCGTAAGGACAGTATTGCTGTATCTTCCTCCGTAGAACAGCGTCTGCCACTGACGTACCATTCCCAGTACCTCGTTGTTGATCAGCACCTGGATTATCGGAATGTTGTAACGGCTTGCTGTGGCCAGCTCATTCATATTCATCCTGAAGCATCCGTCGCCCGCAATGTTTATTACGGTTTTATCCGGCCTCCCGACCTTGGCTCCGATACAGGCTCCGAGGCCGTATCCCATGGTTCCGAGACCGCCGGATGAAATAAAGGTACGCGGTTCCTTATATTTGTAATACTGGGCGGCCCACATCTGATGCTGCCCCACATCCGTGGTGATTATGGCCTCACCGTGCGTCTGTCTGTATATTTCCTCTATTACATATGGACAGGTAAGCTTATCCGTATCATATTTAAGAGGATACTGCTCCTTCAGCTCATTTATCTTTTCGATCCATTCGGTATTTTTCTTTGCTGATATCCTTTCATTGAGGATAGTAAGCACTTCCTTTACATCTCCGATTATGCTGGCATCGGTCTTTATATTCTTGTTTATTTCGGCAGGATCGATATCTATATGAAGTATCCTGGCCTTAGACGCAAACCTGCTGGCCTTGCCTACAACCCTGTCCGAAAACCTTGCTCCGACAGCTATGAGAAGATCGCACTGGCTCACGCCGAAATTCGCTGTTTTGGTACCGTGCATTCCTATCATACCGGTGTACAGATCATCGGTACCGTCAAAACCGCCCTTTCCCATAAGCGTATCACATACGGGAGCATCGATCTTATGAACAAATTCGGAAAGCTGCTCACTTGCACCCGAAATCACAGTTCCTCCTCCCGTATAAACAAAGGGACGCTTTGACTTCTCTATAAGCCTGACTGCCTTCTCGATATCTTCCTCCGTATATCTGACGGGAAGTTCAAGATCAAAGGGTTCTTGCTTCTTATATTCCGTCTTATTGGCGGTAACATCTTTAGTTATGTCAACCAAAACAGGCCCCGGCCTTCCGCTTCTTGCGATCGCAAATGCTTTACGCAGTGTATCTGCCAGTTGTGTGATATCCTTTACGATATATCCGTGTTTGGTAATCGGCATCGACACACCGGCTATATCAACCTCCTGAAAGCTGTCCTTTCCGAGTGCCGGCAGATTTACATTACAAGTTATCGCAACTATCGGAATACTGTCCATAAAGGCTGTGGCTATTCCCGTAACGAGATTGGTAGCTCCGGGTCCTGAAGTTGCCATGCATACTCCGACCTTACCTGTTGCTCTTGCGTAGCCGTCCGCCGCATGAGCGGCTCCCTGCTCATGTGATGTAAGATAGTGTTTTATCGTATCCCTGTATTCATATAAAGCATCATAAATATTGAGGATTGTTCCTCCGGGATACCCGAATACTGTATCAACACCCTGCTCCTTTAAGCATTCCATTACGATCTGTGCACCAGTCAACTGCATATCATCTCTCCTTTTTATCAATGCGGTATCTCAAGTATGGCACCGCGGTTACCGCTTGTAACCATTGCGGCATATCTTGACAGATATCCCGTTGTAACCTTAGGTTCCCTCGGCTTCCATTCTTTTCTTCTCTTTTCAAGCTCTTCATCCGAAACCTTAAGGTTCATTGAATAGTTATTTATATCAATTTCAATGATATCTCCTTCTTCGACAAGGGCTATAGGCCCGCCTACGGCAGCTTCCGGCGAAACATGTCCTATCGATGCTCCGCGGCTTGCGCCCGAGAAACGTCCGTCGGTGATAAGAGCAACAGTTGAACCAAGACCCATGCCTGCGATCGCGGATGTGGGATTGAGCATTTCCCTCATTCCCGGACCTCCCTTGGGTCCCTCATACCTTATCACGACAACATCTCCGGGTACGATCTTTCCGCCCTTTATTGCCTCGATCGCATCCTCTTCACAGTCAAATACCCTTGCAGGGCCCTCATGCTTAAGCATTTCCGGAACGACCGCAGATCTTTTAACAACAGAACCGTCGGGAGCAAGATTACCTTTCAGTACCGCAAGTCCGCCTGTCTTCGAATACGGATTGTCGACGGTCCGGATAACCTCCGGATCCCTGTTCACGCAATTCTTAACCGCTTCACCTATAGTTCTGCCCGTAACAGTCATGCAGTCCTCATTTATAAGTCCTATATCACACAGCTCCTTAACTACCGCATACACGCCTCCCGCTTCGTTAAGATCCTCCATATATGTGGGACCTGCAGGTGCAAGATGGCAGAGGTTTGGAGTCTTTTCGCTTATCGGATTGGCAAACGAAATATCAAAATCGAAGCCGATCTCATGTGCTATTGCCGGCAGATGGAGCATTGAGTTGGTTGAGCAGCCAAGTGCCATATCAACGGTAAGCGCATTAAGTATGGATTCCTTTGTGATAATGTCCCTTGGGCGAATATTCTTATTTACCATATCCATCACCGCATATCCTGCACGCTTGGCAAGCTTCAGCCTTTCGGAATACACTGCCGGGATCGTTCCATTACCGGGAAGTCCCATACCGAGCACCTCGGTAAGACAGTTCATCGAATTGGCGGTATACATGCCCGAGCAGGAGCCGCAGGTCGGACAAACCTTTTCCTCATACTCCGTAACATCCTCCTCGGTTATCTTGCCTGCGGCATATTCACCCACGGCTTCAAACATCGAGGAAAGGCTTCTTTTCTTTCCTTTGACATGACCCGCGAGCATGGGACCGCCCGATACAAATACCGTCGGTACATTCACCCTTGCCGCAGCCATAAGCAGACCCGGAACATTCTTGTCACAGTTGGGTATCATGACAAGTGCATCAAACTGATGTGCTATAGCCATAGCCTCGGTCGAATCGGCTATCAGATCTCTTGTTACAAGAGAATACTTCATACCTATATGTCCCATGGCTATTCCGTCACATACGGCGATCGCCGGGAACATTACAGGTGTTCCGCCGGCCTCTGCCACTCCGAGCTTTACCGCCTCTGCGATCTTATCCAGATTCATATGTCCGGGAACAATCTCATTATAGGAGCATACTATCCCGACCATGGGTTTCCTGATCTCTTCCTTTGTATAACCGAGAGCGTTCAAAAGTGAACGGGCGGGTGCCTGCTGCATACCGCATTTCATATTATCACTCTGCATTTCATTCTCCTTTCAGACCTTGTTAACTGATTTTCATATCCTTTCGGCGATCAGATCACCCATCCTGTCACATTTGACCTGATCCTCACCGGGCTTGGCAAGATCGATAGTCCTGTATCCTTCCTTAAGCACCTGCCTGACTGCATTCTCGATAGCATCAGCTTCTTTATCCAGATCAAACGAGTATCGCAGCATCATTGCCGCGCTGAGTATAGTCGCTATGGGATTGGCTATATTCTTACCAGCTATATCAGGTGCCGATCCGCCGGAAGGCTCATACAGTCCGAACTTCGTCTCATTCAGTGATGCAGACGGTAGCATACCGATGGAACCCGTGATCATGGAAGCCTCATCCGAGAGGATGTCTCCGAACATATTCTCGGTAAGGACAACATCGAACTGGGCAGGATCCTTTACAAGCTGCATCGCACAGTTGTCTACAAGCATCACACCGTACTCAACCTCAGGATAATCCTTTGCGACCTCGTCCGTAACCTTACGCCAAAGTCTTGAAGAATCAAGCACATTGGCTTTATCGACCAATGTCACCTTCTTACGCCTTTTCATTGCTATATCAAAACCCTTGACAGCTATACGCCTTATCTCATTCTCATTATAGGTAAGAGTATCGACCGCAGTCATTACTCCGTCTATCTCTTTGGTGTAACGCTCACCGAAGTAGAGACCGCCCGTAAGCTCACGTATCATCATCATATCAAAGCCGCGAGCTGCAACCTCTTCCTTAAGCGGACATGCATCCTTAAGCTCGGGATACAGATAAGCGGGACGAAGATTGGCAAAAAGCTTAAGTGCTTTCCTTATGCCGAGAAGTCCCGCTTCCGGACGCTTGGAAGGCTCAAGCCTGTACCACGGTGATGTGGCTGTATTTCCTCCGATCGAACCCATGAGTACGGCGTCACACTTCCCGGCCTCCTCAACGGTTTCATCCGTAAGAGGCACTCCGTTCACATCGATGGAGCACCCTCCCATCAGAAGTTCAACAAACTCAAATTCATGTCCGAACTTTTCGGCGGTTTTGTTCAGTACCTTCTGGGCCTGTGTCACTATTTCCGGTCCTATTCCGTCTCCCTTTATACTTGCTATGCGATATTTCATGACTTTATCCTTCCTTGATCAAAATGACTGCCTGACAGTTACCGGTTTCGGTCGTTCGTAACTGCCTATTGATTATAAAATGCCATAAGGATGCCCGTCCGGGCATCCTGATGATTGCATACGTTATATTAAGTCTCTATTCGGACTGAGCCTTCTCAACCTCCTGAATGGCGCTTTTCTTCATGGGGATCCTGCAGTTCTTGTTATTTCCGAATTCAACTATGACCGTATCATCATCGATATCTATGATGACACCGTAGAAGCCGCCCGAAGTAAGGACATAATCTCCGTTGGCAATATTTGCAAGCATTGCATCGTGCTTGGCCTGCTCCTTCTTCTGTGGCCTGTAGAACATAAGATACATGAGCACACCGAAAACAAGAAACCATCCTACCATTGTTATGATACCGGCAGTACCTCCGGCCTGTGCTTCGCTTAATAATGCTGTCATATTCATTCCCATCCTCCTGATATTTACACTTTCCTAATAATACACAAATTTGTTTTATTCATCAAGTACTTTTGTAAATCCTTCAAGCTTCGCTCTCTTGTATGCACTGAACCTTCCTTCATCCAGAGCATCCCTTATTTCCTGCATGAGGTTATTGTAAAAGAAAAGATTGTGCTGCACACAAAGACGCATTCCGAGCATTTCCTTTGCCTTGAGAAGATGTCGTATATAAGCTCTTGAATATCTGGCACATGTCGGGCAGGTGCATCCTTCTTCTATTGGTCTGTCGTCAAGTTCATATTTTGCGTTGAAAAGGTTAAGCTTTCCGTTATCCGTATACACGTGTCCGTGTCTTCCGTTCCTTGAAGGATATACACAGTCGAAAAAATCCACTCCCCTGTCAACGGCCTCCAGTATATTGGCCGGAGTCCCGACTCCCATAAGATATGTGGGTTTGTCCTTCGGAAGATGCGGAACGGTCACCTCGAGCATTTCGTACATTTCCTCATGACTCTCACCTACCGCAAGGCCTCCTATGGCATATCCGTCAAGCTCCATTTCGGTTATGGCTTTTGCGTGGTCGACCCTGATATCACCGTATACCGCCCCCTGATTGATACCGAACAGCATCTGTTCCTTATTTATCGTATCCTCCAGGCTGTTAAGCCTTTTCATTTCGTCTGCGCATCTTTTAAGCCATCTTGTGGTACGCTCAACCGAGGCCTTAACATATTCTCTTTCCGCCTTCGACCCGGGGCACTCATCAAATGCCATTGCAATTGTGGAAGCGAGATTACTCTGTATTTGCATGCTTTCCTCGGGTCCCATAAATATCTTTCGCCCGTCAACATGTGAGGAAAAATACACACCTTCTTCCTTTATCCTTCTTAAGCTGCTCAGTGAAAAAACCTGAAAACCGCCCGAATCGGTAAGGATAGGCTTGTCCCATGACATAAATCTGTGCAGTCCGCCAAGCTTCTTTACCACAAGATCTCCGGGGCGTACATGAAGATGATAGGTATTGCTTAGCTGTACCTGTGTTCCTATGCGTTCAAGATCTTCGGTTGAAACGGCGCCCTTAATAGCCGCAGCGGTCCCGACATTCATGAATACAGGAGTCTCTATCCGTCCGTGAACGGTAGTCATGCTTGCCCTCTTGGCATTTCCTTCTGTTTTTAATACTTTATAATCCATCCTGCCACCCGATCTCGTCTGTATACTCTTCAAGTGTCAATCCGTTTTTGTATATTTCTCTTGCAACCTCTTCACCCACATAACGGAAATGCCAGGGTTCAAAGGTTATTCCCGTAATATATTCCTTGCCCTTGGGATATCTGAGTATGAAGCCGTACTTATATGAATTAACCTCAAGCCACCTTCCCGCAGCCGTATCGGCAAAGCCGTCGTTCAAAGACGTATATCCCGGAGTTACTATATCAAGCGCCAGTCCCAGTTCATGTTCACTTGTGCCGGGAATGATAACGGAATACGAACCTATCCTGAATGCATCAAGATACGACATCCCCTGTTTTGTATAGTTCCTGATCTTCGCGTCAAACAGTTCCTGCTGATGTTCATGACTCCTGTAGGCAGAGCATACGGTCAGCCTGACCCCGTCCGAGGCAGCCGCATCAAACATCTGCGCAAGAGGAACTGCCGCCTCACGACGTATCTGTGCGCTGCCGTTTATGTTTACAAGCTGTGCATCATAGTCGTCGGGTATCGGATTTTGCTTATTTACAAGAAGTATCTTCCATTCTTCGCCCTGTGGCGGAACATAGTATCTGGGCTTTGTCTCCTCCGGAAGCTCTTCATCCTTTACTTCTTCCGTTTCTTCTTCCGCTTCTTCATCCTGCATCTCTTCCTCGGGAACTTCATTTATCGAAAGCTCCATGAACTGCTTCCACAGCATCTCCGATCTTTCCTTATCTCTGCCAAGGCCGTCCCCGAATTCTCCGGTATTTTTATTATTGTTTACCATATTGTTCTCATCGAGGAACTTACGCAATTCCTCCGAGGTAAATGCTTCACTGTCATCTACAGTGTATTCGCTCACCGGCTGTGCCTTTCCGGTTACCTTTATCCTCGCCCCTGCCTCATAAGGCATTGCCGTCACAAGGAGCCCGGCCGATACAGCCGTCCAAAGAAGCGGCATTCCCGTTTTTTTTAAACATCCCGAAATCTTCATTTCAAACCCGTACTACCCTTATGTTTTTTCTTTCAAACGTTCTTTCTACCGTACTTAAGCTGTCTTTTTCACACAGCACAACTATGATATCACAGAATGTCTTTTTTTAAAATAATTATTACAGTGAACGAATTAATTTATTTCGTTTACCATAAAAGTGTTGAATTTAGAGTTGTACTATTTTATTATATTTTACGACTCGATCCGGAAAATAATAAATTGGTTCCCGGTTTCGTAACACAAAGCATACCGGGCACCCGGCTTATACAGGGGGAAAAGATGGCAGGTTCAACATTCGGAAACAATTTCAGGCTGACAACATGGGGGGAATCACACGGTGCTGCCCTCGGCGTTGTCATAGACGGCTGTCCCGCGGGACTTAAGCTTGAAGAGAGTGATATTCAGGAGCATCTTAACAGGCGAAGACCCGGGCAATCCAGATATACTACCCAAAGATCCGAGAGCGACAGGGTTCATATCCTGTCCGGTGTATTTAACGGGCTGACAACGGGAACACCCATTTCCCTCGTTGTATATAATGAAGACCATCATTCTTCGGACTACTCCGAAATAGCATCCTATTACAGACCCGGACATGCCGATTATACATTTGATATGAAATACGGCTTCAGGGATTTCCGCGGAGGCGGACGTTCATCAGGGCGCGAGACAATAGGACGGGTTGCAGCAGGTGCCGTGGCTCTTGCCATACTTCGCGAACTCGGCATCACACTCCTTTGCTATACGTATTCTGTCGGAGATATACAGATAGATACCAAATACTTTGACGCAGAGGAAATATTTTCAAATCCTCTGTTCATGCCCGATAAGAATGCAGCAAGGAAAGCCTCCGATTATCTTGACGGTCTGAGGGCAAAGGGCGATTCGGCAGGAGGCGTTGCCGAGCTTAAGATATTCGGTATGCCGGCAGGTATAGGTGAACCCGTATTTGACAAGCTGGATGCCGAACTGTCGAAAGCCGTTATGAGCATAGGGGCTGTTAAGGCTGTTGAAATAGGTGACGGTGTTCTTGCTTCCTCCAGTGTCGGAAGTATTAACAATGACCCGTTCAATCGTGATGAGAACGGAAACATTAAGAAAACCACCAATCATTCCGGCGGAATACTCGGTGGCATATCGGATGGTGACGTGATAACCCTTAGGGCTCATTTCAAGCCCACTCCGTCAATAAGTATGTCTCAGGATACGGTGAAACAAAACGGTGAAAACATTTCCGTCAATATAAAAGGCCGCCATGATCCGATCATAGTACCACGCGCGGTAGTTGTAGTCGAATCAATGGCAGCCGTTACTGTTGTAGATCTGCTCATGAGCAATATGAGTTCAAGGATGGACAGCCTCAAAAGCTTCTACACCCCTACTCCGCAACCCTCATTATGACTATGCCGTTACCCTTGGCAACCTTGAGCTCCGGGCCGTTCATTATCAGTGTATTGTTCTCAAGGTCCACATTGAAGAAAGTCATCGTGTCGGTCTCATGATTGAGCGATACAAGATGCTTCGAGTCCGGGAATATGGCTATATCCTTCGGATAGTCACCGCTTATCGGAAGAACGAATTTCTTCTCAAGGAGTCCGGTTTCCTTGTCGATAGCGAAAGCTCCGACACTGTTATCACCTGCATTCGAACAGAACAGATACTTATTGTCTATTGAAAATTTCATTGCACAAGCAGCACTGTCCCCGGCGTGATAACTGTTTACGGTTTCAATCTTCTGAAGCTTGTTAAATACGGGATTGTCATTCTTCTCCTCATAGGAGTATACCTCTATCGTATTACTCAGTTCATGGATGATATAGCAGAACTTCCCGTCCTTTCTGAACTTGATATACCTCGGTGCAGACTCCTGTTCACACCTTACGATATCAGCAAGCTTTATCTTACCTGTAGCGGTATCAAATCTGTATATCTTCACATGATCGAGTCCGAGATCACACGCACACAGATAATGATTGTCCCTTGTCATCTTCACACAGCTTACATGAGGCCTGAAATTGCGCTCCGCTATACTTCCAAATCCCTTATGATACACCTCATCCGTTATCTGTCCTACAGAACCGTCATCATTTAACTTAAGTACTGTTATCTTGCCGTCATGATAACCTGCTACAAAAAGATAACTGTCAGTGTAATCTGTTGAGATATAACAGCCTCTCATACCGTTTATTGAAGCCTTGTTTAAGGGTTCAAGTCCGCCGCCCTTAAGGACTTTGAACGACTCAACTCCCATATCTGTTATCGAATATATGAACTTCCCGTTATGGGCAATCGTCAGATAGGATGAATTGGTTATTGATATATGATCTCTTTCCGTAAGCCGTCCTTCCTTAAGATCGGCGTCATATATCCTTATTCCCCAGTCATTGTCAACGGTATAGGTTGAAACATATGCCACATATTTATCCATTTACCTTAATTCTCCCATTTCCATAGCCAGATCTTTGTTGAACTCGTCATCCTCTTCTTTCGTTTTGCTGTTATTACCGTTATAGCTTCCTATGGTCACGCCGTTTTTAGCCGGAGCCAGGAAAATACCGACAATGATCCCGAAAAAAAGACCTACAAGCAGTATCAGTATCTTCTCTTTCCTTCTGTACAAAATGTATATGAGCCTTTTCAAATCCATATCCTTTCCTTTCCGGAATTAATTATTCCTTCGTTTCTTTGTCTTGCCGGTTTTGATCTCCGCTTTTCCAATAAGAACAAGGATCGTTCTTGCCGGCACCCTTACATTCTTGTTTCCGTTTTCATCAAGCTGTATCGGATAACCTTCCGGATCGGAAGTGTCAGTATCCATACAGTAACTCCATGCCATGTCTGAGGGCAGCTTAGGCAATGCGAACGAATGCTCCTCCCAGTGCATATTTGTTGCTATATAGAAATAGTCATCCGGGACATCCGCATCCACATAATCCCCGCAAAGCATTGTTCCCACATGTCTTATATGCGGCTCCATCTGCGGATACCAGGCCATCTCGGCATGATAGGAAATGTCCGGAAATCCGCATGAACGGCTGTCAAGCAGAGTTGCTTCCTTCTCCATTCTCAGTATTCCGTGTGCACGCCTTAATGCTATCAGTGCTTTGACAAAGTCGTTAAGCTCCCTGCATCTTTGGTTCATGTTCCAGTTAAGCCATGTGGTCTCATTGTCCTGACAATACGGATTGTTATTTCCGTTCTGCGAATTCATGAACTCGTCACCGGCCATTATCATCGGCATTCCCTGGGAAAACATCAGCAGGCAGAATGCATTTTTAAGCTGTTTCATTCGAAGCTTAAGGATGGCGCTCTTTCTTGTCCTGCCCTCGCAGCCGCAGTTCCAACTGTAATTATATCCGGTACCGTCCTTATTGTCCTCACCGTTGTCTTCGTTGTGTTTGTAGTCGTACGAAACAAGATCGTTCAGAGTAAAGCCGTCAAATGAAGTAATATGATTTATGGTCTTTATCCTGGGCGGATTACGCCTTTGTCTGTACAGGAAGCTGTTCAGCATGTCCTCATCGCTCTTGAGGAAACGCCTCATGTCTATCATGTAATCCTGGTTGTATTCGGCCAGGAATCTGTTTATGCAATATTGATCCGACGCAAATATCCTTTCCGCATCATATCTTTCATAATACATCTTGGTATCGGTAAGAAGCGGATCCGTTGCTATTATATCCATGGGAAGATTGCTTCCGAATATATGAAAACCGTCTATATGATATTCCCTGACCCAGAACCTGAGACAGTCGGTAACAAGATTTCGGTTTATCTCGTTGGGAAAATAAAGCTGCATCACAAGCTCTATTCCGGCAGAGTGAAGAGCCTTTACCATTTCCTTGAATTCCGTAACGCTGTCATCGGAATAGGAATACTGCGGCTTGGGAACAAAGTAAGAGCCTGCCTTAAATCCCCAGTAGTTGATCCTGTTCTCGCTGCCCGTTGCCTTACCGTTTTCATCCAGGCCTTCCGTCCTGTAGTTCTTAATGCTCTCACACTCTTCGAAATCATAAGCGGGCATAAGCTCAACCTGGGTTATGCCAAGTTCCTTAAGATAAGGTATCTTTTCGATGATCCCCTTAAAGGTTCCCCTTCCCTTAACTCCGGACGAAATATGCTTCGTAAATCCTCTTACATGCATCATATAACCTATGACCCGGCTGAAGGGAAGCCTTAAAGGTCTGTCGCCCTCCCAGTCAAAGGAGGCATCATATACACGACAGTATTCGGTCTTGTTACGACGCTCCCCCCACTTGCGCTTACCCTTTATACTCATGGCGTAAGCATCTCTGACGGTCTGGCCGTCAATTGTATAATTGTAGCACACAGACCGGGCGTCGAGATTGTCAATAAAGACCGAACAGACATTGCCGCATATCCTGTAGTCGTTCATATTCACGCTGCACAGCATCTTACCGGACATGTCACAGACCTTAAGCGTTATCCTGCTGTCTTCCCTGTATGTAATGCAGAACTGAACACCGTTGCCTTTGCGTTTAGCGCCGATCGGATATGAACTGCCATGCGAAATGTTTATATTATCCATAAATAGTGTATTGTCCTTTTAGTCAAGTGTTCCGGAACAAAAGCAGCTCAATCATATACACTGTCATCCGTCCTGAATATCAACATTATACCACAGTTAAATTATACTTCCAACCGTTTCGGTATCAAAACCCGCCTCTGCGATAAACCTTGAAGCGCGCTTTCCGTATCCGTCGCGTCTTATTCCAAGTAACCACAGCCGTTCCCGGCATCTCGTCATCGCAACGTAAAACAGCCGTCTTTCCTCGTCCATCTGCCTTTCGGTATTACATCTCTTACCGGGAAAAACACCTTCCTGTAAGCCTATCATGATGACATTATCAAATTCCAGTCCTTTTGATCCGTGTATCGTCATAAGCGAAACATCTGCTCTTTTTGCGGGCTCTGAAGGTTTCTTTTCTTCATCCTTATCAATATCTTCAAGCCATTCTCTGACGGTTCTGTACATACGCGCCCTGTCGGCAAGTTCCAAAAAGGCATTATCCGGTTCTTCACGTTTACCGTATCCGAAATATCTCTCCCTTATATAATCCTCCAGACCTATACCCTTCAGTATATAATTCAGGGCGCCGTAACCGTCAAGCTCCCTTATAAAATCAATATCATCAAACATTTTCCTGCAGGAAGCAGACAATTCATCCATTCCGGTATAGTACAAAAGCATTGTTCCACGGTCGAAACAGGTTTCCGGAACGCTCTCACGCGTAAGTCCTCTGTACGGTCTGTTAAGAACCCTGAACAGATCACAGGACCGGAAGGAAGCATCCTGTGAAAGCCTCAGATATGCGATGATATCCTTGACCCACTCCTTTGTGTAAAAGCCTTCATTTCTGTCCTTTCGTGCATACGATATCCGTTTCCTGCGAAGCAAAGCCTCGATCTGATGGGCACTTCTTGATGAACGGTACAATACTCCTATAGATGCAGTGCCGCAAGCATTCCCGAGTATCCTCTCTATAAGCTCAGCACAGTACACTGCCTCCTCCTGCGTATTGGAGAAACATTTGTATTCAAGCGTTTTTTCGTAAATCCCATTTTTAAAGCAGTGCTGATCCTTATCAAATCTGCCGGAGTTATAACGGATCAGTCTTTTTGCATGCCGGATCACCTCGGGCGGACATCTGTAATTTATTTTCAGATTGATGATATCAAGCCCCGGATAATCCGTTTTAAGCTTCATCATTACAGACGGATCGGCCCCTCTGAAGGAGTATATTGACTGGTCATCATCTCCGACGCAGAAAATATTACCTTCCCTGCCCGCAAGTAACTTCATTGCCTCATACTGTCTTCCGTCTATATCCTGAAATTCATCAACCAGTATGTATCTGAAGCGTTTCCTCCATTTGTTAAGAATCTTGCCGTTACCTTTAAGCGCCTTCAGGCACTCATTGATCATATCATCAAAGTCAATACAGTTCTCGTTTCTGCAAAGCCTGATATAAGGTTCATAAATCCGCTCAAGATCATTCTTTTCATCATCAGGCAGATCTTCAATAACCTGATAACAGCCCATCTTTCTTACACTTATCAGCTCAAGCATCCTAAAGAGCCGCTCCGCATCATCATGGTAATCAAGTCCCGCTTTCCTGACCGTTACCGCAAGTAATCCAAGCTTTCTCTTTTCCGTAAGGATCTCTCCCGTTCCGTACATCCCCTGACTTTTTAAAATATGGTAAAAAACAGCATGAAATGTTCCGAATGTTACCGGATATGATATATCAGCCTCAGATATGAATCTATCCTGCATCTGAAGTGCCGCATATTTCGAAAATGTTAATACCAGTATGTTGTGTGGATCGATGTGTTCATCTTTTATAAGGTAAAGCACCCTGTTTACAATTACCGACGTTTTCCCCGAACCGGGTCCCGCCAGTACAAGCATCGGGCCGTCCCTGTGCCTGACGGCCCGCCTCTGTTCTTCATTTAATTCGATCATTCCGATAACAGTTAATCCTCCTCGAGCATAAACTCTTCCTCATCGAGGAATTCATCAAATGCATCCGCAACAGCCTCATACTCATCATCGTCCTCAATATAGGTAAGAACGGGTTCTATATTGGGATCGCTCTCATCCTCTTCATAGCGGTAAAACCATACATTCCCGTCAATACTCTCACCCTTGTCATCTATTGGGAGCAGTACAATGTAATCCTTTCCGTCAACCTCAAGAATTGTGATCACAGCACAGTTAACCGTTGTGCCGTCTTCAAGCTCGATATCTACCGTCATTTCCTCCTCGGGAGTGTTATCAACGGAGCCGTTATCTAAATCCAATAATCTTTCCCTGCTCATAAACCATCCTTTCCAAGAATTAACAAACCATCCCGGTTGCGTACTGCAATCCCCTTAACCTGCGCTGGCCTTAAGCCTTGCGATCCCGTCCTTTATCCTGCGAAGAGACTCTTCCTTCCCAAGGACCTCCATAAGCTCGGTCGCTCCGCCCGGTGTCATCTGCTTACCGGACAAAGCCGTCCTCACAGGCCACATGACATAACCGTTCTTTACGCCTTTTTCCTCTACATATTTACTCAGCATTGCATAAAGAGCATCATTGGAGAAATCATCCTGTGCCTCTATAAGCGGAAGAACGTCCTCCAACACCTCAAGTGAGCTCTCTTCAGTTGTCTTCATTTTCTTATGAACATACATGGAAGTGTCATAATCCGGAAGCTTTTCGAAGAAATCTATATGCTCCTCAATATCCGGGAATATCTCGATCCTTGTCTTCACCATGGCAGCTATCCTTTTAAGATCAAGATCCTTCGTTATAACCTTTTTAATATACGGTTCGGCCATTTCAAAGAAACTGTCAAAATCCATGGCCTTAATATATTCGCCGTTCATCCATTTAAGCTTGGTATAATCAAATACGGCAGGACTCTTGCTCATGTGACGATAGTCGAACTTACCGATAAGCTCATCAAGAGACATTATTTCCTTATTATCTTCAGGACTCCATCCCAAAAGTGCAACGAAATTCACAACCGCTTCCGTCAGAAATCCCTGCTCGATAAGATCCTCATATGAGGAATGACCGCTCCTTTTACTGAGCTTGGTATGGTTCTCATCGGTAATAAGCGGACAGTGAACATAAACAGGCACTTCCCAGCCGAAAGCCTCATAAAGACGGTTGTACTTCGGGGATGATGACAGATATTCGTTTCCCCTTACCACATGCGTTATTCCCATCAGATGATCGTCAATAACATTGGCAAAATTATATGTCGGATATCCGTCTGACTTTATCAGGATCATGTCATCAAGCTCTGCGTTGTCAACCGTTATATCCCCGTAAATCTCATCATGAAAGGTAGTTGTCCCTTCATTGGGGTTGTTCTGCCTTATAACATAGGGCTTACCTTCTTTGAGATTCCTCTCTATCTCCTCATCTGACAGCGTAAGACAGTGCTTGTCATATACTGCGATCTTCTTACCGTCACTTCCTTCTATCTCATGTGTCAGGCTCATAAGACGCTCCTTGTCACAGAAGCAGTAATAAGCCTTCTTTTCATCTATAAGCTGCCTGGCATACTTAAGATATATTCCCTCAGCCTGTCTTTCACTCTGTACATACGGACCCACGCCGCCGTCCTTATCCGGACCCTCATCATGGATAAGTCCGGTTTTTTCAAGCGTCCTGTATATTATGTCAACCGCCCCTTCCACATAACGTTCCTGATCCGTATCCTCGATCCTTAATAAAAAGTCGCCTCCCTCATGCTTTGCAATAAGATACGCATACAGTGCTGTTCTTAAGTTACCGACATGCATCCTTCCCGTAGGTGACGGAGCAAATCTTGTTCTTATTTTAGTCATACCGGTTCTCTCTTTCTGTATTATTGCCCTGTAATACGAGCCGTCCAATACATCATACGTTTACAGTTCCTGTGTGTCAAGAGCCATTATAGGGTACATTTACCTTGACTATCCATATTTTCAATGGTATAAATTTATGTGTCAGAAATACGTCGGTCAGGAGAAATATAATGAGTAACATTGAACATTTGGAAGATGTAATGCAGGTTGCGCCGCTCAAGATGGTCATACATGACAGTATTGCCGATCTCGGGCGCCAGGTAAACGAATATCTCATCGAATTCCGCAGGCAGGTCAACCAGAAGCACCTTAATTCTCCTGCATTTCAGGGTTACAGTACCGATGACTTCATTGCGGACTGCGACTGTCCGCGTTTCGGCACCGGTGAGTCCAAGGGGCTGATCATGGAGTCTGTGCGCGGCTACGATCTCTTTCTGATCGCCGATGTCTGTAATTTCAGCATCACCTACCGCGCGTTCGGCCAGGAAAACCATCTGTCTCCGGATGACCACTATCAAAATCTCAAGCGCGTGATCGCCGCCGTGCACGGCAAGGCACACCGCATCAATGTGATCCT
>CAMORO010000046.1 GCA_946623875.1 uncultured Lachnospiraceae bacterium
GCAGGATATCATGCCTTCGCATATGCTCAAGTATAATACCCAGTATCGTACTGTTGTCCGTAGGTGCCAGAGCGCAGTCCGTACACGGGATTATGCTGTGAGTCCTCCCCGCGTAGAAACCGGCAACGGGGTTGCCTTCCTTATCAGTACCTAT
Source organism: uncultured Lachnospiraceae bacterium (assembly GCA_946623875.1). GTDB lineage: Bacteria > Bacillota > Clostridia > Lachnospirales > Lachnospiraceae > UBA2868. The sequence goes on from CAMORO010000046.1 coordinate 155, forward strand.
GGGATACTGAGCCTTATTTCTGTATCTCCAAGGATCGTCCATTCCGATCATCGGTTCCATAACAGAATCTATCTGTCCGGGTGTAAAACCTCCGATCCTTATAAGATTATTCCTGACCTTGTTCTGTTTCAGCTTAAGCTGGGCATCATACTTTAATTCCTGTATCTGACATCCGCCGCACTGTCTTGCGATCGGACAGCGGGAATTAACACGCTCCGGGGACGGACTTATGATCTTCCCGACCCTCCCGTACCCGTAATTCTTCTTAACCTTGACGATCCGAACATCAAGCACATCGCCTACGATCGCATCCTTAACAAAAAGGGCATAGCCGTCAATCTTACCGACTCCCATGCCCTCTGTAGTCATATCCGTTATTTCAAGCCTTACCATATCGTTCTTTTTATATTCCATTTATGAACAATACCCCGATCAAAATAAACCTGCAGGTGCATCTCCCGACTCACCTGTCTTCCTTATGTTACTGTCTATAAGTCTGTTGAAACCAAGCCAGCCTTTATCTGTTGTTGAATTAAACAATTCAGTAATGGTCTCCATCTTGGCATCCAGATTGTCCGCCATGTTAAGAGCCAATGCTTCCATCAATGCAGGCTTCTTGGGTGAACCGAATTCATACTCTCCGTGATGTGCCAGTATACAGTGCTTGATCTCCGCCTCAAGCTGATGAGGAAATCCCTCTATATCTTTTACCTTCTCACCAACCATCTCATATCCCATAACGATATGTCCGAGCAACTGTCCGTCATCGGTATAATCATTCTGCGGAAAGGCCGACAGTTCCTTTACCTTTCCTATATCATGAAGCATGGCCGCCGTCAGGAGCAGATCTCTGTTAAGCATCCTGTAGCGTGTGCAATAGAAATCACACAGCTTTACAACACTCAGCGTATGTTCCAGAAGGCCTCCTACAAAACCGTGATGTACGCTTTTTGCAGCCGAGCTTTTTTTAAATGCAGTTACAAAATCATTATCATTTATAAAAAATGCCTCGCAAAGCTTCTTAAGATACGGGGATTTGACACCCGACATGATCTTAAGCAGTTCATTAAACATTTCATCAATATTCCCACCGGTCATCGGCAGATAATCACCGGGATCGTATTCCCCTTCCTTTGCCTTTCTGATCCTCTTGATATTTACCTGAAGCTGTCCGTTAAATGAAGTAACCTGTCCCCCTACCATGCAGTAATCAAGCACATCGAAATCCTCTATGCCGGCCGAAGAAACATCCCATATCTTGGAATCTACCGTTCCCGTCTTATCCTGTAAAATAACATTCTCATAAGGCTTTCCGTTCTTGGTTACCGCCGACTGCTTGTGCTTTATGAGGTATATGTCCATAATATTGTCGCTTTCCCTCAGTGTTTCAATATATTTCAAATCCGGTTCCTCCTTAGTGAGTCAGATGCTGTTTTCCGACTCGGTTCTATTCACTCAGTTTACCTAAAGTGATCTCATATGATAATTCAACATATTCATCTCTTCCAAGCCGTTTGACGGTTACCATCATAAGATCATCCGGCTGGCATTTGATCATTGCATCCTTATAATCCGAGAACGAATGAATATCAGTTGTTCCCAGCTTGACGATAACATCTCCGTTCTGTATTCCGGCTTCCATTGCAGGCGAATCGATCACAACCTGTTTAACATATGCTCCCATGGGAACACCATATTCCTCGGATGCTTCCTCGGTAACATCCAGTCCGATTATTCCAAGGCAGGCTATTTCCTGACCGTTTGAAAGCTTTTCAAGCTTGTCCTTAAGATCTGATATAGAATATCCCCGGATCAGGTTCTTTGCATCGGATGTTACACCGTCCTGCGTGATTATGCCAAGGACTTTTCCCGCCATGTTTATTATTACACCGCTTGCATTGGCACTCCCGTAGATATCCGTAGTGAGTATCGATACATTGGTATCGGTCATATCCCTTATCGATGTATGGGAAGTAATCTGTCCTATCGCGATCGATTCCGATACCCCCAGAGGATCACCTATCGCTACGACAGGCATTCCGTCCATTGATGCTCCTTTGGTATTTCCAAGCTCTGCAAGCTTGCAGGCTTCCTTGGTCTCATTACTTATCTCATCCAAATTCACAGCTATGACCGCAATGTCAGTATTAGGATCCGATTTCTTACGCACAGCATCATATCTCGCCCCGTCACAGAAGGTTACTGCGATCTTGTCCGAGGTATCTATCACGCTTGTACGTGTCAGGATCAGCATTTCCTTTCCGTTCTCTGCCATGATAAGGCCTGCTGCCGTATGCTTATTCTCATATACATTCATGAACCAGTCCGTATTGGCACTCAGACCCGTAACGGTTACAACCGCACGACGTGCCTCCTTTGCCACTTCACCGATCTGCTGGTACAGCCTGGCGTAGTCTTCTATTTCAAGCTCCTTGTTAACGGTTTCAACGACCTGTGTTATGATCTTGGGTGCGGGTGCCGCTTCATTTACGGATACGGTTCCCTGCTCATTTTCCATGCCGGTCATCTCGCCACCCGGTTTCCTGTTATCATTTTCCTTATCGGTGATTTCACCTGTACTGTCTTCACCCGGACCGGCACTGTCTTCCGCATCCGTTACGTTCCCATTACCCGGCCGCTTTATTTCATCTGTTTCATCATCCGACTGTTTAAAGCTTACAACCTTTGTATCATCGGCCGGATGAAGCCATTCATTAAATATCGGGTATAACGACACAAAGGTAAAGCATGCTATCGTACCGAATGCCAGTGCAAGGATGCAGGTAAATAACGCATTCAGAAACATACGTCTTTTACTTATCGGCTTCTCTTTTATGGTTTCGGTCATGAATTCGAAGTTCTGGCTGTTGGTCTCTGCCGCAAGCCCGTTCTCATTCTTTACTTCATCCGCAATGATTTTATTTCTTTCATCCATATGACGCTCCTTTGTTTATATAGGAAATGAATTTATGCGTTACTATGAGTAATCCACTTCAATCTGTGAAGCTCTCCCGTCTTCCGCATAGACGCAAATTCCTGCTGGCGAAGCGCTTCATACAATATTATCGCTACCGAATTGGACAGATTAAGTGATCTTATATCATCAAGCATCGGTATCCTGATACAGGTTTCTTCATTGTCGACCAATATCTCCTCCGGAATACCCGCACTCTCCTTTCCAAACATTATAAAAGCATCTTTATCAAACTGTACTTCCGAATATACCCTGTGTGCCTTTGTCGTTGCCATATAAACCTTCGGATAGCCGTTTATCTCCATGAATTCCTCATAGTTTATATATCTTCTTACATCCAGCTTATTCCAGTAATCCATGCCGGCTCTTTTTATATTTTTCTCTGTCAGTTGGAATCCCAATGGTTCGATAAGATGGAGTACGGTACCTGTTGCCACACAGGTACGTCCGATATTTCCTGTATTAGCCGGGATCTCCGGCTCATGAAGCACAATGTTGAGCGGCATTTGAATCCTTATCCCTCCACTTTACTCTTGGGCAGTGTAAATATGAATTCCGTTCCCACGCCCACAGTACTTATAACATTTATATTCTCATGATGGGCATTGATGATCTCCTTAACGATCGCCAGTCCGAGTCCTGTTCCTTTCTTGTCCTTGCCTCGTGACAGATCCGTCTTATAAAACCTGTCAAATACCAGCTTCTGACTCTCCTTCGGGATACCTATCCCACTGTCCTTTACGGATACGAATATCGTGTCGTTCTTCTCCGATGTCTCAAGCTTGATATCCGAACCCTGCTCGCTGAACTTGATCGCATTGTCGATCAGATTGTAAAGAACCTGCTGAATCCTGCCTACATCGGCTCTTACAAAAAGCTTTTCACCGCACAGAACAAGCTTAAACCTGATGCGCTTGGTCTTACATATACCTTCAAAGGTTGCTGCGGTATTCTTGATAACCGCATTTATGTCAAAATCACTCAGATCAAGATGCATTCCTCTCGTATTGAGATTGTTCAGCGACAGAAGTGAGTTGGTGAGCTTCGTAAGCCTCTCGGTCTCGTTAAGTACTATCTTTAGGTACTTGTCCATCTTTTCAGGCGGAATGGTCCCATCCTCCATTGCCTCGATATAACCCTTTATCGAAGTAAGAGGAGAACGGAAATCATGGGATACATTGGCTATGAACTGCTTCTGATTGTCCTCACCCTTGCTAAGCTCCGATGCCATGTAATTAAGTGATGCGGCAAGATGCCCTATCTCATCATCCTTATCGACCTCTATGGTATGTGAAAGATTTCCGTCAGCGTATTCCTCCGTTGCCTTTGTTATCTTCTTAAGAGGTCTGTACACAACGACCGTAAATACAAGTAATACAAGCAGCGACAATACAAACATGATCAAAAGAGCCATATAGTATATATTCATCAGGCTGTCACGGCTCCGCTCTATGTTACTGAGTGCATAGTGCATGACAACATATCCCTGCACACGGAAATTCGAATTGATGGGCGATAACACACTGAGTACATCTTCTTCGAATGAATTGTAGAATTTGCCGAGCATATAGTAATCATTTCCCGTATCGGTCGGATTAAAATGCCCGATCACCACGGTATTTTTCTCATCAACAGATGTATCCTCGGAATTGTACAGTAATTCGCCATCGGGATTGATTATCCATATGGCTGCCTGCGTGAAGGTGTCTATCGCTTCAAGCTGATCCCTGACATCCTCTGCTTCAAGGGATGCTCTGTAGAAGTTATCCGCATAACGGGTGGAAATAAGTGTAGCCTCCTTGTAGAGAGCAGCCGCCTTATCATTAAGCAGATGCTCAAAGGTGAGCCTTGAAAACAGTGTGGCTATCAGAATGAAACTTATTGCTCCAAATGCAAGATATGCAAATATGAACTTTAAGTATAAGGTTTTTTTGTATTTCATTTCACTTCAAACTTATATCCTATTCCCCACACTGTGGACAGCCTCCACATTTCATGATCCTTTATCTTTTCACGCAGTCTCTTGATGTGAACATCAACCGTCCTTGTATCGCCTATGTACTCATAACCCCAGATATGGTCAAGAAGCTGCTCCCTTGTAAACACCTGATTGGGCGAAGAAGCAAGAAAGTAGAGAAGCTCCAGTTCCTTCGGTGGCATCTCAACAGGTTCTCCGAAATAAACAACGGAGTAATTGGTCTGATTGATTGTAAGGTCGGGATATTCAACACACTTAACATCCGTCGGGGCTTCTGCCGGTTTGACTGCCTGTGTCCTTCTGAGCACAGCCTTTACCCTTGCCACAAGTTCCTTACTGTCGAAGGGTTTCTCCATGTAGTCATCAGCTCCCAGTTCAAGACCAAGTACTTTATCAAATATCTCACCCTTTGCCGACAGCATGATTATGGGTGTCTGCGATCTTGCCCTGATCTCCCTGCACACCTGATATCCGTCTATGCCGGGGAGCATAAGGTCAAGCAGCACAAGACCCGGCTTGTAAGTATCAAAGCTCTTAAGTGCCGCTTCCCCGTCATTAACTATCTGAGTGTCAAAGCATTCCTTGGTAAGATATAAGGATATAAGCTCCGCTATGTTGTTGTCATCATCCACTATAAGTATTTTCTGTTTGGTTGCCATGTTCTCTCCTCTGCTCAGGGCTACTTGAATGTTACTATGGTTACGCCGGCATCACCTTCTCCGTATTCCGCCAGCTTATATGATTTAACGTATTTCATCCTTTTCAGATAATTCCAGACTGCATTTCTTAATGCACCCGTACCCTTTCCGTGTACTATCCTTACCGTTTCAAGATGTGACAGGCAGGCATCATCAAGGTATTTCTCAAGCTTCGGTATCGCTTCATCCGTTGTACATCCTATAAGGTTAAGCTCAACGGATATCGTTCCGGCCTTTGACAGTCCGTATGCGGAACCGTATCCTCCGCCTTTGCTGCCACCGTTTTTATTCCGGGATTTCTTCCCGGTGCCGCTCTCATATCCTCTGCCCATACCTGAGCTTATATTATCCTCAGGCATTACAAACTCAATATCATTTATACCGGCTTTAATATTCATGAAACCGCACTGAACAAAAAGATTACCCTTTTTATCCGGCAGCGAACTGACCGATCCTTTAAGATCCATCGATATTATCCTGACCTCGGCTCCCGGCTTGATATCATCACGGCTCACGGGACGTCCTGCCTGTTTTGCCTTCCGGGCTGAAGCCTTATCAGCCGGGATCTTTCCCATATCATTCCTTATCCCGCCGATCTTCTCCCTAAGCCCTGTACGCTCTTTTTCCATCGACTGAATGGAGCCGTTCTTGTGGAAGTTACGTATGGCTTCGTCAGCACTGTCCTTAGCTTCCGAAAGGATCTTAAGAGCCTCTTCTCTTGCCTCGGAAAGTATACGTTCTTTCTGTTCGTTAAGTTTATTCTTTTTAGCCTCATAATCCGCGCGGAGCCTGTCTGCCTCTTCCCTGTACTGCCTGATCGTTAACTTCTCCTGTTCAAGCAGTACCCTGTTTGCTTCAAGCTCCGAGAGCACGTCCTCGAAACTCTCATCCGCTTCGCTGATCCTCTCCTTCGCACTGTCTATTATATATGAAGGCAGTCCAAGCTTGGCGGCAATGGCAAATGCATTGCTCTTTCCGGGTACACCTGTGAGCAGCCGGTAAGTGGGTGCAAGCGTATCAACATTGAACTCACAGCTTGCGTTGCAAACACGATCCTCACGAAGGGCATATACCTTTAATTCACTGTAATGAGTCGTTGCAGCCGTTCTTATTCCTGACTGATGGAGCCTGTCAAGGATCGCTGTGGCCAGCGCAGCACCTTCTACGGGATCCGTTCCGGCCCCGAGTTCATCAAACAGACACAAGGAGGTCTCGTTCGCATTTTCAAGAATATTTACTATCGTCTTCATGTGGGAAGAGAAGGTTGACAGGCTTTGTTCTATGCTCTGCTCATCCCCTATGTCCGCAAAAACCTCATCAAACACACTTAACTGCGAATGGTCAAGTGCCGGTATCTGCAATCCTGCCTGCCCCATAAGAGTAAGCAGCCCCAATGTCTTAAGTGCAACTGTCTTACCGCCTGTATTGGGTCCTGTTATCACAAGAAGGTCAAAATCATCTCCAAGCCTTATATCGATCGGTACCACCTTCCCCTTATCAATAAGCGGATGTCTGGCCTTCTTTAGATCTATCACCCTGTTTCTGTTGAATTCGGGACGTGTGGCCTTCATATCAAGCGCAAGCCGTCCTCTTGCAAAAATATGGTCAAGTTCGGTCATAAGCATGCGGTTAAGCCTTATCTCTTCCGTATGCTCACCACAGGATGCGGAAAGTGATGCAAGTATGACCTCGATCTCTTTAGCCTCCCTGATCTGAAGCTCCTTTATCTCATTGTTAAGGTTAACTATATCCGAAGGCTCAATAAACAGAGTTGATGCCGTTGAAGATCTGTCATGTATCATACCCGGCACATTGCCCTTGTACTCTGCCTTAACAGGAATACAATACCTGCCCTCACGCATTGTCACCACATTATCCTGAAGATATGCCTTATACGTACTGTTGACCATACTGTTAAGCCTTGTATGTATCCTGTCCCGGGTCGCCCTTATATTTCGGCGTATACTCTTAAGTTCCGGACTCGCATCATCTGCTATCTCATCGGCGGATATGATACAGCGCCTTATCTGCGAAGAAATCCCGGTTAATGGAGATAATGCATCAAACATCTCATCCAGACAGTCCTTCAGTTCTTCATCTCCTCTGTGACCGTATGAACGTACCCTGGCCGTATTCTCCAGCAGGCCTGCTATATCCATTAGCTCCTGTGCGCTAATGCTGCTCCCTTTTTCAAGCCGCATCAGGCTCGCTTCCACAGCTTTATTTCCGCCAAAGCTGACATCTGCGTTCCTTAACAGCCTTCCGGTCGCATCAAAGGTTTCCTGCTGCAGCCTGTTTATTTCATCATGATCACTGAGAGGCTTAAGCTCCAGACACTTCTGTCTGCCCGGTTCCGAAGTGGCCCTGTCAGCAAGCAGCTTTATGATTTTATCATATTCCAAAGTAATTAAAACTTTACTGTTCATTTCAGATTTCATAAAGAGTTTTTATCGTTACCGTTTCGATTATATCATTATGCCTCAGATTTGTCATATCAATTTATACCTTTACTCTCATTATGTTAAGTGATATAATCTATTGATATCGACTTTTGCGATAACACATATGAGGGGAGATACAACAAACGGAGGGCTTTATCATGGAACCTGCAGCTCCTGAAAAGAGCAGTGGCAATGCCATGCTTAAAATATGTGGTTTTATTGTAGACAAACGCAATCTGTTCTTTCTTTTATTTATATTATTATCTGTTTTCTCGGCCTTTTCCAGGAATTGGGTAAAAGTCGAGAATTCTCTGTCAGCTTATCTTCCGCAGTCCACCGAAACAAAGCAGGGACTGGATCTCATGGATGAAGAATTTATAACCTATGGGTCCTGTAAAGTCATGATCGCCAACATATCCTGCGATCAGGCAGATAAACTGCTTAACTCCTTTAAAGATATAAATGGTGTATTCAGGGTTGAATATGATAATGATGAAGCTCATTACAACAACGGATCGGCACTTTTCAATATCACATTTGAATATGATGAGAATGATCCCGCCGTTATGGTGCCTTTAGATGAAGTAAAGGCCTTTATCAAACCCTATGACGCATATCTTTCCACAACACTCGGTGACATAGAGGCCGAGCTCATCAACAAAGAAATGGAGCTCATATCGGTTCTTGTAGTGATAGTTGTTCTGACGGTTCTGCTTGTTACCACAGAGGCTTACGCAGAGATTCCCGTTCTTCTTATCACCTTTGGTGCAGGCGCGGTACTGCAGCTTGGATCGAACTTTTTCCTCGGTACCATTTCATTTGTATCAAACTCGGTAACAATTGTGCTCCAGCTTGCTCTGTCGGTTGACTATGCAGTCATTTTCCTTAACAGATACAAGGAGGAACATCGTGACAAGGAACCGCGCGAAGCAGTAATAACAGCTCTTACAAAAGCCATACCCGAGATATCCGGAAGTTCTCTTACAACCATCGGCGGTCTTATAGCGATGACCTTTATGCAGTATCAGATAGGTCCGGATCTTGGTGTTGTACTGATCAAAGCCATAATCCTGAGCCTTATATCGGTATTCCTTCTCATGCCCGGAATAATCATGCTGTTTGCTCCTCTTATGGAAAAGACCCGGCACAGGAATTTCATTCCGGATATTCCCTTTGTCGGTAAATTTGACTACAATTCAAGATTTATTGTAGCTCCGCTGTTTCTCGTCGCCATCATCGCAGCATTTTTCATACAGAATAAATGTCCGTATGTATTCGGTTACTCGACCCTTGAGACTCCCATAAAAAATGATGTACAGATCTCGGATGAGATGATAGCCGACAATTTCGGAAGTGATAACCTTATCGCCTTTATCGTTCCGGCAGGCAATTATGAAAATGAAAAGAAACTGATCCAAAAACTTGAATCATGCAGCGAGGTGAAATCATGCACAGGGCTTGCAAATACCGAAGCTATGGGCGGCTACACACTGACGGATCCTCTGTCGCCGCGTCAGTTCTCGGAGCTTATTGACATTGATTTCGAAATAGCCGAACTTATATATGCCGCATATGCCGTTAATGATGAGGATTATGCAAAAGCAGTTAACGGACTGACCTCATATAGAGTTCCGCTTATAGATATGTTCATGTTCATACATGAAGAGATAGACCAGGGTTATGTATCTCTGGATAAAGAGACAAAACAGACCCTTGACGATGCATACAAAATGATAAACTTTGCAAAGGAACAGCTGCAGGGAGAAAACTATTCACGAATCCTCGTTTATCTTAATCTGCCGCAGGAAAGTCAGGAAACCTTCGATTTCATCGATAAGATGCATGAAATAGGGCGATCATATTATGACGGCAACATCTATACAGTAGGCGAATCGGTAAGTCAGTACGAACTTAAAAAAACGTTTTCAAGGGATAATCTGGTTGTCAATATCGTATCCATCCTTGTTGTACTGGTCGTTCTTCTGTTTACATTTAAGTCAACCGGTATGCCGGTACTGCTCATTGCAGTCATTCAGGGAAGTATCTGGATCAACTTCTCGGTTCCTTCATTAAAGCAGGATAGCATTTTCTTCTTAAGCCAGTTGATAGTAAGTTCCATACAGATGGGTGCAAACATTGACTACGCGATCGTAATAGCGGGCCGGTACACAGAACTCAGAGGATCCAAAGGAAGGCGTGACTCCATTATCGAAACAATGAATGCATCATTCCCGACGATAGTGACTTCGGGAACCATGCTTGCGGTAGCAGGTATACTCATCGGACGCCTGACCTCTGACGGAGCAATATACGGAATCGGACAGTGCCTCGGTCGAGGTACGATAATCTCCATATTTATTACCATGTTCGTACTGCCGCAGATCCTGATCGTGGGCGATACCATAATCAGCAAAACTGCATTTATAATGAACATGCCGATACGTACAAAGGAATTACAGGGTCTGAACCGTGTTAACGGTATCGTAAGAGGACGCATTAACGGTGTGGTCACGGGTACCATGAATGCAGTGGTAAGAGGTGATATAAGCGCCTTTGTCGATACCGGAAACATTACCGAACTCACAGAAGAAGAGGCAGCCGCCATAGCTTCAGGCATGACTGCACGGATTCCGGAAAAAAGAGAAAGTGAGGCAGAAAAAGATGAAAAACATTAAATCTTCAGGTACAAACAGAAGGATTGCCTCCTATATGACTTTTATTATTTCTCTCTCTCTTATATTGTCCTGTTCATCACCCGTTCATGCCGAGATAGGAAATAAGCTTAATGTAGTCGAAGGGAGCGGAAAGGCGCCCAATGTCGAAGTCATACGTGTTGATGATGAAGGTAATGAGATCCGGGAGGATGACAGCTCTTCATCCGAAGATAATGAAACCGGCTCATCAGATCAGGGTGACATGACATATGCCGAAGATGTCAGCGGTATTCCCTATACAAACGATATATCCGAAAAAACAACCCTGTACATCGAAACACCCGATGATATGAAATTACTTGCTAAGAATTGCAGGCTTGATACCTGGTCAAGGGATAAGTATGTGATCCTTAAAAATGATATAATGCTTGACGGAAGCGATTTCAAATATATACCGATCTTCGGCGGTGTCTTTGACGGGCAGGGACATACTATCTCCGGAATTTCGATAACCGACAGCGAAAGTTATACCGGATTGTTCTGTATCACCCAGGAAAGTGCCGTTATTAAGGATCTTCATGTTCAGGGTTCCAATGTTGCTTCGGGTGAGCAGCTTGCGACAGGAGGCATAGCCGGTGACAATTACGGTATGATAAGCAACTGCACATTTGAAGGAAATGTCGACGGATATGATTATACGGGAGGCATTGCCGGATACAATGAGCAGACCGGTGTCATAAGCAACTGTAAAAGCAGCGGCTATGTTATGGGAATGCATTTCACCGGCGGTATAACAGGTTACAATCTGGGTACCCTGAACGGTTGTATCAATGATTCAAAGGTCAATATTACAAGCATTGACCAGACTATCGCTCTGCAGAATTTTGACATAAACAAATTCTCAAACAACCTTCTTAACCTGTTTGAACCAAACAACAAACAGGACTATACAAGTGTACTTAACAGTACCGTCGATGCAGGCGGGATCAGCGGCTATTCCAATGGTGTCATCACCTGCTGTACAAACAATTCGCTTATAGGCTATGAGCATGTGGGATACAACATCGGCGGCATAGTCGGACGCCAGAACGGATTTGTTGATATGTGCGTAAACAACGGCGAGGTATACGGACGTAAGGACGTTGGCGGCATAGTCGGACAGGCTGAACCATATGTTGTTTTAGATATAACCGGTGACATTGTCGGGCAACTCACATCCAACATGAACACTCTTCATGATCTGGTAAACGTAACCCTGAATGATGCCGGAAACGAATCCAATCTTGTATCCGCACGTTTAAATATGGTAAAAAGCTTTACCGACAAAGCACTTGATGATACCTCTTATCTGTCAACGGAAACCGAAAATTATATCAACAGCATGTCCGAAAAAGGTGATGAAGTATTAAGCCGTATCGAATATGCAATGAGCGAATCAACCAAAAGCGGAGGTGCCTTTGATAAAGCAAAGGATTCGATCAACGGGATTTCAAATGTTACGGACAACCTGATGAATGCAGCCGATGACCTTGATATACACAAATATTTATCAGAGGAAGAAGAGGTAAGCTATAACAAGGCAAAGGATAATATCAAACAGGCTTCAGCGGATTACAGGAATTTCTTCAATGAAAATAAAAAAAGGTATTACAAAGATTACTATTACAGCTTTATAAACAGCAACAGATCTACAAGTTCCAATCTTGTCCTGCTTGACAGTGACGGACATGAAATCCCCTGGCCTGACAAATTCACGGTAAGTTCGGATACTGTATCCGGCAACAGTTCGGAATACGAAAATGTAGCAAGACTTGCACACAAGGACAGCAGCACCGAGCCACCCACTTATACCGATTTCCCATCATCGGATGAAGAAGACAGGCTTCTGAACAAAGCTGCCGATGCTCAGGCAGATGCCGCTATTGTCGATCTTTCCGAAAAGGATTTTGAAAAAAAATACGGCAGCACCTACCTCGAATACGAAGCTGACAATATAGATGATATGTCAGGCTATATTATTACCCATGTGGATGAAATGGGCGAAGCCACAGGCAGGGATATACGATATGCAATAGACAGCACCAAACAGTCTTTAAAGGATTTAGGCGGCACTGTATCTGCGACCAGAGATATAGTTAACGATCTAAGTTCACGGCCGTCAATTACTCTTCCCAGACTGTCCGATGAATATCAGGCCAGATCCGGCAGCCTGATCGCCAACATACAGGGGATGAGTGACAGCTTAGGCTTACTCAACAATGAAATGAACTCCTCCAATCAGCAGCTTATTGATGATATGGTCAAGGTTAACGACCAGTTTAATACCATAATGATCCTTATCGCCGATGCGATCGACGGCGTTCTCGATCAGGATTATACCGATATATATGAAGACACATCCGTATCCGTTGCCAAAGACTGTACAGATGCCACTATTGCAAATTCGATAAACTACGGTTCCATATACGGAGATATCAACTCATCGGGTATAGCCGGAACAATGGCAATAGAATACGACTTTGACCTTGAAAGTGATATTACTGGCATAAAAGAAGCCGCAGCGGGAACAACATACCGTACGAAGTGTGTTATGAGAAATGATAAGAACGAAGGTTATGTTGAAGGTGTAAAGAATCATGTGGGAGGCATATGCGGGCTTCAGGAAATGGGAACCATCCTGTCGTGTCACAACTACGGCAAGCTGAAGAGTAATTCGGGTGACTATGTCGGCGGTATTTCCGGCGAATCACTGTCAACAATAATGGACTGCTACACCAAAGGAATACTTGAAGGCGGGAGTTATATAGGAGGTATTGCGGGCAAAGGCTATGACATAAAAGGATGTATATCTCTTCCGACTATACACAGTTATGAAAGCTTCCTTGGTGCCATAGCAGGTGATAACAGTAACAAAGGACGGGTTAAAAACAATTATTTCGTATCGGATGACTATGCGGGGATTGACAGGGTAAGCTACAGTGGCAAGGCCGAACCGGTGACATACAGTGAGCTTCTTGAAATGGATAATATCCCTTCCGAGTTCCGCTCAATAAAGGTCAGCTTCATCCTTGACGATAAACCGATAGCCGTAAAGGATTATGAGTATAATTCCTCCGTCTCAACACTTCCGTTGGAAGTCTCTGAAGGAGAATATATTTCATGGGATTGGGATAATTCAAATCTTAATGATATAAAAAGCGATTCGGAACTTATAGGAAAAACAGCCAGATATATAACAACCCTTGGCAGCATGCAGCTTCGTGACAACATACAGTCGGCTGTCCTTGTAGACGGAAGATTTATTGAGGGAGACTTTTTTAAATCCACTGTCAGCGGAGTCAGTACCGAAGAAAATGTTATAGAAACCTGGACACTTAATATCCCGGATGATCTACGTGAAGAGCATCTTGTCCGTTATACACCTCCTGCAGGTATAAATCCATCGGATGTCCGGATCTGGCTTTTAAACGGTAATGACAGGGAAATCGCGGATACCGCTCCCATGGGCAGGTATCTTACCTTTAACACTCATGGTCTTGATGTAAAGTTCATGGTCGAGAATACCTATGTCAACCCTTTGGTCAAATACGCAGGATACGAAGGTGCTGCTCTTGTCATCCTTGCAGCCGTTGTGATCATAGCCGTCATTTTCGGAAAAAACAGGAAACGCAGAAAAAAAATCGCTGTAACCGGTCACAGCGATAACAGGGATTATGATTCGATTGATGATATTGATGATATAAGCGATAAGGAGTCCGATGTCTGACAGATACGGACTCCTTTAGATAAGATCAGGAATTAACAACACGGGTGATCAAAACAAGAAACATCTCGTGAACCTTCCCTATATCAACTCCTTCAAGATAACCCGTATCATACGAATAGGTGATCTGCATGGAAGTATCGGTGATCTCAAACCTTACAGCCACAGGTGCTTTCTCGTGTCCGTACGAATCTATGAAATAGGTTTTATCCGGCTCAACCTGACGCAGGAAATCATTATAGGTATTCTGTGTAAGGAATTCATAAGACAGTGTTGAGTACTCCTCGCAATCGTATCTTAACTCACTGTTAAGGATATCAACACTGCAGCTGTCATATACCGCAGCCTTCTCATAAACGTCTTTAATATCGTTATACTGGATACTGTAATCATCATCATTGTTGAAGATCATCGGTATCCAGCGGAGCAATCCGCCTTCATGCCTGGTCTTTATTATTATCGCATCTCTTGATACAAGTCCGCAGACGATCTTACCAAATGTCAAAATAACACATGACTTGAGGCTGTTAGCACCCCTCTTCTTATCATATTCAAGCATGGCCTTCATAAGCTCCGGCTTGATATCATAGGTCACTTCACCTCTTGAGCCTGTGCATTTCTTCTTCCTGTCATCCTTAAACCTTACTATATCCGATCCGATCTTGGGAAGTATTCCCTGATAATACCTGGTCGCAAGATATACATGTACCTTCTTCTTCCCAAGTACTCCTATCGGCTCAAATTCCGTGGATTTAAAGCCCGCCTTCATAACCCTCTTGCCATATATATGGGCAACATCTGTTGACATTACCACTACGTAATTGTTGAAATCAACAAGATATGCATTAAGAGTGACCGGACATACCTCCTGCATTCTGTAGGAGGTATACATTGCTTTCTTTCTGGTAACTATTACATCACTGATGCGCGCGTATCTTTCATCTACCGGGATCTCCGTAAGGTTCTCTATTGCATAATTATATCCCCCGGTTATTTCACGATAACCATGGATCATATCCGCGAACTCCTTCGAGTCGGTATATCTCCTTATAAAAACAGGAAGATTCATCATTCCCGCATCAACTATGTTCAGCATAGGCTTTCCCCTTGAATTTAAATACTGCCACTTGATTCATGCCGCTTTTAATTATAAAGCATATACATTGTTTTTATCAATACTTACCTTTATATTAAGTGTTTATACTGCTCTACCTCTGTATCGCGGAACCTGAGCCCGTTTGTATAAAGATTTAATGCCATATCAAGAAGAGGAAACATCATTATCGCACCCGTGCCCTCTCCAAGCGCAAGATCCGCACATATGACCGGTTTAAGTCCCAACTCATCAAGCACTATCCGCATACCCTGTTCTCTGCCTATATGGGAGCATATCATGTACTGTGAAGCCCCCGGCAATAGCCTCTGCGCACACAGCGCCGCCACGGCACTTATAAAGCCGTCTATGATGACCGGAATACCATATACGGCACCACCCATAAATATACCCGTCAGACCCGCTATATCAAGGCCTCCTACAGTACTCATGATACGCTTTATGCCGGCTTCACCATCCACATCATATTTAATGTCAGCCAGACCGTATTTGTCTATTCCTGCCTTAATGACAGCCACTTTACGTACAAGACCTTCATCACACAGTCCGGCTCCGCGTCCCGTAACATCCTCTGCATGCAATTTAAGTATAGCCGCGCACACTGCCGCAGATGTCGTCGTATTCCCTATTCCCATCTCACCGGTCGCCAGTATCTTATACCCCCGTTCCCTGCATTCCCCGGCAACCTCCATGCCGGTACCTATCGCCCTGTTAAGCTCTTCCATGGTCATTGCGGGTTCTTCGATAAAGTTCCCGGTACCCCTGCGTATCTTCCTGTCAAGCACACCCTCAGGGGTACCTTCCATGTTTATACCAATATCGACAGGAATTATATCCACACCGGAATTCTCTGCCATAACACAGACAGAGCTTTTCCTCTTGCCCATCCATCCGGCCACACTGCGTGTTACATCCTGCCCCGACTGGCTTATTCCTTCGTTAACTATACCATTATCGGCACACATGATGATCAGTGCTCTTTTGGAGATATCCGGTGTAACCGTTCCGTTTATCGAGCCTATTTTTGCAATTATGTCTTCGAACTCTCCCAGGCTGTCAAGCGGCTTGGCTACGCTGTCCCATCCTTCTCTGATCCTGTTGTACAGGTCTTTATTTAAATCTGATATTTTGATTTCAGAAACATCCATATTTTTAGCCGTTCATATCGAATTTATTTCGTTTACAAAAGGACCTGCCTGTTAAGGCAGATCCTTTCATTTACGTTACATGTTATTTATATTGATTACTTCTTAACGTTGAATGCCTTCATTCCCGGATAGTAAGCCGCATCACCGAGAGCTTCCTCTATCCTGAGAAGCTGGTTGTACTTAGCTACACGCTCGGATCTTGAAGGAGCACCTGTCTTGATCTGACGGGTGTTAAGTGCAACTGCAAGATCAGCTATGGTTGTATCTGCAGTCTCACCTGACCTGTGTGAAGAAATAGCTGTGTAACCGTTCTTGTTGGCAAGCTTGATAGCATCAAGTGTCTCTGATACGGATCCGATCTGGTTAAGCTTGATAAGGATCGAATTAGCTGCACCAAGCTCGATACCCTTTGCAAGACGCTCGGTATTGGTAACGAAAAGGTCATCACCGACAAGCTGAACCTTGTTACCGATCTTAGCAGTCATCTTCTGCCAGCCTTCCCAATCCTCTTCATCAAGACCATCCTCGATAGAGATGATGGGATACTTATCTACAAGGCTCTCCCAGTGAGCAATAAGCTCATCTGTTGTGAAGTCCTTACCTGACTTGGGCTGATGATAGAAGCCCTTACCCTTCTCACTCTTCCACTCAGATGCTGCTGCATCCATGGCGATCATGAAATCCTTACCGGGCTCAAAGCCTGCTGCCTTGATGGCTTCAAGGATCTTCTCGATAGCTTCCTCGTCACTCTTAAGGCTGTTGGGAGCGAAACCACCCTCATCACCTACAGCCGTAACGTCGTTCATCTTCTTAATAAGAGCCTTAAGATTATGGAATACCTCTGCACACCATCTTAAACCTTCCTTAAATGAAGGAGCGCCTACAGGCATAACCATGAACTCCTGTGTATCAACTGCGCTGTCTGCATGAGCACCACCGTTAAGGATGTTCATCATGGGTACAGGAAGATCCGTAGCCTGTGCGCCGCCGAGGAACCTGTAAAGAGGAATATCAAGAGACGTAGCTGCTGCCCTTGCTGTAGCGATGGATACCGCAAGAATTGCGTTCGCGCCGAGCTTACTCTTATCCTTTGTTCCGTCAAGCTTGATCATTGCTGCATCAACAGCATATGTATCGGATGCATCCATACCTACGATCGCATCGGAGATAGGTCCGTTGATATTGTCAACTGCCTTGGAAACACCCTTGCCAAGATATCTGCCCTTATCTCCGTCACGAAGCTCCAGTGCCTCAAATTCACCTGTTGAAGCTCCCGAAGGTGCAGTACCTCTTGCTACTGTTCCGTCAACCAGTGTAACCTCAGCCTCAACTGTGGGATTACCTCTGGAATCAAGGATCTCACGTCCAACTACCTTTTCGATTTCAAGATAATTCATATTTGTCCAACCTTTCCGCCTTTATGGCTAGTTTCTTTATCAGTTAACTCCGAAACATATCTGTTCCGGATAACCGTTTCGCACTGTTCAGCATAGCATAACTTTACCTTATTTGCAAGAGTTCCCTATATCCTGCAATAGCTTATCGGTATAACACACAGCGTTGACATTAACATCTTTCGGGCGTATAACATATAAAAAAGAATAAACCTGTTCAGAAAGAGGGAGATAGCATGACACAGACAAAAACTCTTAATCTTGTACGCGCAGCCATGTTTGCCGCACTCACCTGTATTGCAACTTATGTGATAAAGATACCCACACCCGGCACGGGCGGATACATACATTTCGGTGATGCTTTCGTTTTATTGTCGGGCATAGTACTCGGTCCCGTATACGGAGCGGCCGCGGCCGGAATAGGTTCTGCACTCTCAGACCTGGTCGGAGGATATGTATTCTACGTTCCGGTAACCCTGCTTATAAAGGGATCGGCTGCTTTTGCAAGCGGGATCCTATACCGCTCACTTGCAGGCAGGATAAGATCAGGCCGCGCAAGGAGCTTACTTGGCAGCCTGACAATACTTATCATTGTTCCTTTGGGATACTTTGTATATGAAATATTTATATACGGTACCGCAGCAGCCGTAAGCATACCCGCAAATATAGTACAGGCCGCCTCCGGCGTGATCATAGCGTTTATACTTTATCCGCTGATCAAAAACTTCATAAACAGATAAAATCAGGGGACGCTTATTATACGTCCCCTTAGTGATTTCTTCTATTTCTTATGATGGAAAAGTATCACATACGCTCCGCCTTCCCTGGTCAGCAAACCGGTTATGGAAGTTTCCACTTCATGAGGTTCGCCAAATAAGGAATATCCCTTTTCTTCAAAATAGGAAAGACCTTCATCGAAATCATCCACATTTACCCGCATGCCAAAGTATCCTTCCTTAAAATGGTCAGCCGGGAAATGTGAACATACGATATCAATACGTCTGTTTTTCCCATTTTCCATGATCGCATAGTCCAGAAACTTAATCTGTGGCCTATGCTTTACTTCGAAGCCGAAATCCTCACTGATACACTTAATCTGAGCCTCAATATCATTTGTGTAAAAAACCGGATAACAATCTGTAATCTTCATTAATCGCATACTCTCCTTTACTATTTTATCATCATACGAATGAAATGACCTCATTTGCGGGTTTTCCTGTCGGCTCGATACTTATTGCTTCAAGCACCGGACCTTCCTTGCCATAGTCATCGAAATACTCAATATTTACCCTTGCCTTCACTTTGACATACTGCCTGTTTATAAGTTCATCCTCTTTATCATATTTGCATGCATATCCAAGGAAAGCTATATCTTCGGCACAGCATGTCATTGCCATCCTTCCCGGAACGAAGTAACCCTTGGGGAACTGCGGCGGATGGAGAACCATACCTGTGTATTCGATGGTACGTCCCTTGTATCTGTCCATGTTATCAAGGGCATCTATATACCATACTCCGTAGCCTGTATCATCCAGAATGACGGGATCCTTGGTAAGATCATACGGAAGATCCTCTTCCAGTGTTACGTTCATCTCACCATCCTTGTTCTCGAATATGATGTCTGCTCCCTGATTGAGTGCCTTGATATTCCGTTTATAGGATGCTATCTTCGCATCCAGCCCGTCACAGCGGTTCATGATGATAAGTTCGGAGCCTCTTATCTGTTCCGCAAGCAGTGACTTCATGTTACTGAAGTAACTCTCAAAGGTAGCTCCGTTTATCATCGTTATCTGCTGCTCTATCTTCCAATTCCACGGAAGCTTGTGGTTCTTGAGCATCCACATGCCGTTGAACTCGATGACTATACGTCCGGGCTTGTACTTCTTCTCAAGCTCCATCAGATTCTTCGCATTGAAATCATCCTCATCCTCGATCACTTCCATTATTGTGCGTGTTTTCTCAAGAACTGCCGGAGTGTACTCATTCTCGCCCTCTTCACATACGATAAGCAGAGTCGCCTTCCTGTCCTGAAAATAGGGCTGAGCTATTGTATAGTTGATAAAATCCGTCTTCCCGCTGTCGAGAAAACCATTGATTATAAATACCGAGGTCATGATTACCTCCCCAAATACCAATAATTATGTAATAAATACTCTTATCTGTAACTATTCGGAACAGCACAAAAATTCAAAAAACAGTTACTCTTATCTGAACAATTCGCGTATTGCATCTTCCTTAAGATCGGATCCGATCACACAGATCTTGCCCGTTACCTCTGCCGCTCCGTCTCTTACCTCACATTCCCCGGGCACATAGTCAAAGTGAATGAACCTGTCTCCGTCTGTCGGAAGCATTCCCTTGCAGCGGAGTATTGTTCCGTACCTGGATGTATCGTCAAGCTCTTCCAGACATTCCTTAACTTTATCCGCCGTATATCTGGTCGAAGTCTCGATACCGATGGATGTGAATACCTCATCCGCATCATGGTGATGATGGTGATGATCATGATCATGACAGCCACAGGTGCATTCGTCGCCATGATCATGATGTTCATCGTGGTCATGGTGTTCATGATCGTGATCATCATGGTCGTGATCGTG
>CAMORO010000047.1 GCA_946623875.1 uncultured Lachnospiraceae bacterium
CCGTAATACATCATCCCGTCATCATCCTTAACATAAGCAAAGTTATTAAATTCACGCTTGCCAAGGAGCTTCTGGATATATCCGTACAGCTCAATAAACTTCATCTTCCCAAGCACGTTGGAACTGATCTCGGAATCGGTCTTTTGTATCCATCCCTTAAGCTCCGCAACGCTTGATACCTCTTTAAGCTTTTTTCCTCTCTCTTTATAAACAGGAAAATAAGCAATAAGATCACCCACGCAGAATATCATCAATGTGGCAAAGAAAATGATGGAGAATATAAATTTTTTAATAAAGAAATAATTTCTTTTCAAATCACAACCTCTGAATCCTAAAAATCAAAATAGATAAACGGATTATATCCGCCCCTGACAAGATAACTTACGCATACAAAAAACAAAAGCATAATGGCGAAGGGATAGATATGGTTCAAAACCATTTCGGCCCTTCCCGTCTTATGTTCAAACAATAGTTTGTTCATCCTCGGGGCTATGGGAAGCGAGAACACAATTCCAATTACTATGAACATCCAGTATTCCCGAAGCATGAATGCTGTTGTATCATCAAAAAATGAATTACTGTTCAGTCCGAACATATTCCTGAAATATATTCCCGCCTGATACAGGTCACTGGCCCTGAACAGAACCCATCCAAGCATTACCTCCGTCAGGGTATAGATCCTCATCAGTACGGGATGATCATTATTCTTGTCATAGCCGAAAAATCTCTCCGACAACTGAAAAAGAAAGTGCCACAATCCCCAGAAAAGAAAGTTGAAGGATGCACCGTGCCATATACCCGTAAGCAGCCACACAACAAACATGTTCCTTATCATCTTATCCTTATTGCTGACCCTGTTTCCTCCAAGTGGTATGTATACATATTCACGGAACCATGTAGTCAGCGATATATGCCATCTTCTCCAGAAATCACTTACGCTTTTTGCAATATACGGGTAATTGAAATTCTCCTCAAGCCTGAAGCCGAACATAAGCGCAAGACCTATAGCCATATCCGAGTACCCCGAAAAATCGAAATAGATCTGCAGTGTATATGCTATCGCCCCCATCCATGCCATGACCACCGTAGTATTTACATTATCCGCTCCCATTGCAGACCAGTTAAATATCTGATCGGCAAGAATGGCAAGAGAATTGGAGATAAGTATCTTCTTACCGAAACCGGTCACGAATCTTGTAGTTCCGATCGACAACTTAAGAAGTGATCCCTTTCTGTTCCGGATCTGTTCGGCTATCGAATTGTATCTGACTATGGGACCTGCAATAAGCTGTGGAAAGAAAGCAACATACAGTCCAACATAGAAAGGGTTCTTTTCCACATCTATATCATCCCTGTACACATCGATGACATAGGACAACGCCTGAAATGTATAAAAAGAAATACCGATCGGCAGGGCGATATGCGGATTGACAATAAGTTCCCTCTTCGATACCATGTTGACAGTATCTATTATGAATCCCAGATATTTATATACAAAAAGAACACCTATATTATAAACACAGGCGGCAATAAGGCATATTCTTTTTCTGTTTGTATCTGCCCTGTATCGGTGCACCAGCAGTCCCATCCCCCAGTTAACGAGGATGGAGGCTATCATGAGCAGTACGTTTACAGGCTCTCCCCATGCATAGAAAAACAGACTCACAATGAGAAGCCATACATTCTGTGCAGTACGCCTTTTGTGAAATAAATAGTATATAACCAATGTTAAAGGCAGAAATATGAATATAAAAGTAATACTGGAAAAAAGCAATTATTTGTCCCCCGGTCTGTTCTTATACTCAAGATATATCCACCATCCGATCATGCCGGCAAAAATAAGCACAGCCAGTATCCTGACTATCCATATCGCCACAGGAGAGCTTAACGCTCTGAGGAAATAATGTGTTTGTCTTATTTGCTCCGGAAAACCTTCCGGAAGTGTACTAAACAGTAATCCCATCAAT
This sequence comes from uncultured Lachnospiraceae bacterium, assembly GCA_946623875.1. Classification (GTDB taxonomy): domain Bacteria; phylum Bacillota; class Clostridia; order Lachnospirales; family Lachnospiraceae; genus UBA2868. Next base: position 1,968 of record CAMORO010000047.1, read on the forward strand.
CCGATACTCCATATAAATCACTGTCTGTATACGGCAATGACCGCCGGAACTATGAACAAAGTGGCGGCAAGCAAAAGCAGCCATCCCGTAACCTCATCCTTACCTGTATTAAAAACAGCGTCATCCTCAAGCATTCTCAAGTCCCTGTAAATATATTTCGAATGCTCGCAGATCATTGTCTTTATCCTGAATATCTCATCATCATATGTTTTGGCACCCCTCTTAAGGATCGTGCCGTCTTCCAGTTCGTAATCCTGCAGCGACAGGGTGTTGTCTCCCTTGTACGTCTCACCCCATCTGTACCATTCCCTGTCGATCGAGTCGCCCAGATACAGTATCACCTCATCTATCCTGTCACATACCTTATCGGTATCCAGTACAGACCTTTTAAGAACAAGATATCTGTGTTCCAGCTTCTCAAGAAAATCATGATCAAGACACAGTCTGTCAAACCAGGGTTTGGTGTAAAAGGCTATGCTCAGATAATCAAAAGGCTCATATTTGTAATTGTCCATCGCACCGTCAAAATCCCATACCGGTCCCATGGTCAGCTTACCGCCTCTTTCCTTGTGAAAATACGTGGAATTATTCCCGGCATCATAATTGCCGAAATATTCATTTAAAAGAAAATAATCAACAAACGAATCTACATCCAGAACCTCTTTATACGTGGCAAAAACTTTGGGATCATCCGAATACAGTATTTCTTCTATCTTGTTTATATCCGCATTTATATACTCTTCCATTTCATCCGTTATCTTGTTCTTGGAAGGATACACAAGCGAAATGTATTCCTCGCTCAGTCCGTTTAATCTTGAGTAATTCTCAATATTCAGGCCTTGTGGATCGAACCTGTCACGCTTCAGAATATAACCGTTATATGCCTCCGACTCCTTGTAATTGCTTATATTGACACGATTGACTCCCCTTCTTATGTTTTCCATCATAAGATAAAGTCCCTGATAATTCAGAGTGTCACCGTCCTTTATAAGCACCTCGCAGTATCTGCTGTCCGGAGTAAAGTTAAGAAGCTGTGAGGCAGTGGAATAGGCTATATAGTTTCTCAACATGCTCTTATCGGCCATCGACCCGTTCAGAACCCATTCATTGGAATCGCCCATATCAAGAAGGTTAGCTTCCTGTTCACCGCCGTTTGGATCAAGCAGTTTCACAAGCCACTGAGCCTTCTCGTATGACATTGATGTGTTTCCGCGGCGCTTAATACTTATCCTTCCCGAATATGCCGGACTGTCATTAAGATGATTGAACCTGCCTTCATCGGAGTTGTCTATAACGGTTATTTTTCCGTCAACATAAGGTTCCACACCTTCGATAGGCATATGAAGACCACCGTCCGGATACCTTGGATCTATTATAAATTTGGTGTTTATCGGCGGTTCTGTCCCATTGGTATCTATGATCACAATGGGAAGATGACTCACGAAATCCCTGTCAACGGTAAAGTCATCCCTGATATGATCGAGAGCTCCCCTCTCCACAACATCCGCATCCATATCTGCCGAATACGAATCATATGATATGGTATCTTTTGAAACGCTTACTCTGTATGTTATTATTCCGCAAACAAGCAGCATCAGTGCCAACATGAGCAGTATCAGAGCTATCTGCTGCTTTCTTTTCAAATACATTTTAATACCTTCACAATCAATACTTATCTGCTTATCTCATCGGTCTGAGCTACTATATTCACTGTCTCAAGACCTGTGTTTTTTCTGAAATACTCTATTACATTAGCGCTCTTACCTGCATTATCAAGCATCTTATCAGTGATCTCATAGATATATTCACATTCACCGTTACCCGTGTTGTGCACGACAAGCCTTGCCTTGCCACCGAATTTCTCGTCAACAGATCTCTCAACCATACTGTCCGATGACAGTGTTCCTCTGAGTATTATCAGATATCTCTCGGAAGATCTGACAAGACCGAAAATAATAAGAAACACAAAGATCACGGCACATCCGACAGCAGCTATCATGTATTCCTGCACACCGCAGCATATACCGGTCGCGATACACCAGAATATGTATGCCGTATCCCTTGAATCCTTAACCGCAGTCCTGAATCTTACGATAGACAGAGCACCGACCATACCGAGGGACAGTGCAACATTATTTCCGATCACATTCATCACAAGAGTTGTGACAAGAGTTAACATTGCAAGTGAAACATTGAACCTTGCACTGTAGGTAGCCCCTGAATGCGTAAGCTTATATGACATAAAGATCACAATCGCTATCAGCGCGGCCACCAGAAAATTCAGCAATACATCCTGAATAGTCAGTGCACCCGTATTTGCAACAAGATATTTGATCAATTCCTTCTTCATTTCTCATACTCCTTTGATTTGTGTTTATCGGTTTACAATGCAGCCCTTATCAGATGATTCCTTGCCATCCCGTATTTCGAAGCCGACAACTGTGCCTTATCTGCCAGCGATACAGCATCCTTAACATAACTCAACAGGAAATTGTTGAATTTAACCTCCATTGTACAGTTGAGCGTAAGTCCTACCGGATATAACCTGAGATCCTCACTGAAAACATTGAGATCTGCTACGTTTGCTCTTAAATCCCTGTCAAAAGTTATCCTCGTATCGTTCACCTTTTCGGCATAAGCGGTCCTGAAATACTGAACTATGCATTTGGGCCTGTATGCATACTGTTTCATCCTGCAGTACAGTTCATCAGCGAAATCATCCTTCTTATCAAGCAGTACATCATAGTTCCCGGAAACGACCTGCATTGCCTCATCCCTGTTAAGGGTAAGTGATCTTTTCCTCTGATTGTTACCGGTCTTTTCCTTAAGTTCGAGCTTCGCGGTAGATGCTTTGGTATCATATATCCGTAAACGTATCTTGCGTCTTATCTCGAGTCCGTCCAGCTTGTCATAGAAATCATCATCATTAACCGTATCAAAATACAGTGAACGCACCATGTAGCCGCCCTGATAATTGTGTTTATCTCCGGTAAGTATCTTTGACAGCCTCGCCGTCATCGAATACATTTCCGCAAGACTCAGCTCATATTTCTGTTCCCTTCTCATTACATCCAAGATCTCTGCCATATTATTATAACCTCTGCACGTATAAAGAATATTGTATTTTCTTTTAAATACAATTGCAATACACAAAGTGATATATTAAGGGCATTTTCCAACATGTCAGATAAGCAAATTACACAAAAGGGGAAGCCGGTGATCTTAACCGGTTTCCCCTCTGTTTCGCTATCTGTGCATATGTCCCCTTCTACCCTTCAACTATCAGATATCTCCCGTCCGGTATCTTGAAAACCTCGCAGATATCATCCACTTCGGCGCCTTCAAGATCCGTTCCGTTTTCAGCAAAATACTCATACACTTCATCGATACTGTCCACCACAACAGCCATACAGTCCTCAAGAAAAGCCTCAGCTTCCTCAAGATTGCCTGCAACTTTCTCATCAAACAGTTGTCCCTGATCACTTAAAAAAGCTTCCAATACCTCGTCATCATATTCCTGCGATTGCATGATAAACCCTCCTTGTATAACCTGAAAATATACTTTATCACCCGTCAACCTGAGTTTCGGGGGTAAACACTCTCTTATTCTCCACGCTCTTTACCAGCTTGACATTTTCCTCAGTTTTGGCAATTGCCTCCCTGCAGAATTCCTGCTGGCAGCTTATAAGCTCCTTACCGCGCTTATCTATCCTTCCGTACAGGCCCTTTTCATCCATTATCCTTGCCTTTAATGTATCTTTCAGCATCAGATCGAGTATATGACATACCCTTTCCTTAAGTTCTTCCTCCTCTATCGGGAAAAGGATCTCCACTCTCCGCTCAAGATTTCTTGGCATCCAGTCGGCAGACCCGCAATACACTTCGCTCGTTCCGGCGTTTTCAAAATAGAATATCCTGCTGTGCTCCAAGAACCTGCCAACTACAGATCTTACGGTGATATTGTCACTTATACCCGGTATGCCTGTCTTCAGGCAGCATATGCCACGTATTATAAGATCTATCCTGACTCCCGCCATGGAAGCTTCATAAAGAGCCATTATTATATCCTTGTCACACAACGAATTTATCTTGGCTATTATCCGTGAAGGCTTACCACTTGCTGCATTGTTCATCTCCCGTCTTATCAGGGTAAGAAATCTGTCCTTAAGCCACAGAGGGGCAACACTTAACCTGTTCCAGTTCAAGGGCTCGGAATAGCCCGACAGCATATTGAATACGGCCGTTGCGTCCTCTCCTATAGGTTCGGAACAGGTAAGAAGTCCGATATCCGTGTACAGCTTCGCGGTTGAATCATTGTAATTACCGGTCCCAAGATGCACATACCGTCTGATACCTTCATCCTCACGCCTTACCACAAGGGTTATCTTGCTGTGTGTCTTCAGCCCGACAAGACCGTAAATGACATGACAGCCTGCCTTCTCAAGCATCCTTGCCCATATTATATTGTTCTCTTCATCAAACCTCGCCTTGAGCTCCACAAGAACAGTAACCTGTTTTCCGTTCTCGGCTGCCTGGGCAAGTGCCGTTATTATAGGTGAATGACCGCTGACACGGTACAGTGTCTGCTTTATCGCAAGTACATCCGGATCCTTTGCCGCCTGCCTGATGAAATCGACTATGGGCTGGAAGGTTTCATACGGATGATGCAGAAGAATATCTTTCTTCCTTATGGATGCAAAGATATTTTTATCCGGAGTCAGCTCCTCAACAGGCTGCGGTTGGAAATCAGGATCGCGAAGATCATCATATCCTTCGAGTCCGCACAGCTTCATGAGGAAAGTAAGGTCAAGCGGTCCCTGTATCCTGTACACCTCGTCTTCTGTACAGTGAAGCTCCTTAAGCAGTATCTTCATGAGCTTTTTATCGATGTCATCCGCCACCTCAAGCCTTATGACCTCACCCCACTGCCGTTTCTTAAGCTGACGCTCTATCTCCTTGAGAAGATCAGCCGCTTCATCTTCCTCTATTGTAAGATCGGCATTTCTCATGATACGGAACGGATAGGCACAGATAACATCATTATTGGCAAAAAGCTTTCCCATGTTTCTCTCGATTATCTCTTCAAGCAGGATGACAGCATCGCCTTCCCCGGCCGGAAGCCTTACGATCCTCGGAAGAACCGACGGAACCTGCACTGTGGCGAACTCCCTCTCTCCTCCGCCTTTCTTTCCATCCTTTTCCTTCTTGGAAACAAGTGCACCTATATTCAGGCTTTTGTTTCTGATAAGCGGAAAAGGCCGGCTCGAATCAACAGCCATCGGTGTCAGTACCGGGTAAACATTTTTCATAAAATAGTCATCAACATACTTTTTCTGCTCATCATTAAGATCCTCATGTTTAAGGATCAGATGGATCCCTTCATTTTCCATAAGAGGCATCAGCGATCTTGTAAGTGTTGAATACTGCTTGTCTACAAGCTTATGTGTAGCTTCGCCTATCTCCTTTATCTGCTCGGTAGGGGTCATTCCGGCTATATCCGCCTTATTGTAACCCGCATTTACCATATCACGCAGGGATGCAACTCTTATCATGAAAAACTCATCAAGATTGGAAGCCGATATGCTAAGGAACTTAAGCCTCTCCATAAGCGGATTGGTCTTATCCCTTGCTTCGTCCAGCACTCTTTCATCAAAGAGCAGCCAGCTTAGTTCCCTGTTGTAATAGTAGCCGCTGTCTGACAGGTTGATACCTTTGGACGAGGAAGCTTTCCCGTTCTTGGAACTCTTTGATACACCTTTTGCATTCTCTTTGTTTTTTTCCATGCCAATTCCTTCCTTTTATCCGTCAAACTTAATACGTTCTATAAAGCGTACAGTTTCTTTTTATTCCTGATAACCGGTCTTAAAGAAAATACCTCTTCAAACAATCCTGATTTCCTTGCGAAAAATCCTTTTTCAAGCGAAAAATCCTCATCGGAATCTATCGTTATGATCAGCTCACCGTCCCTGACCATTGTTCTGACTCCGGTAAGCTTGGTCCTGTAGCTTCTGCATATTCCGTCGGCTACCCTGAATATAGCCGACAGCTTTGCGACAGTAAGATAAGTATCCCTGTCAAGCGAGGTAGCGGCGGTACCCTCCTCATAATATTCGAACTGGACCTTATTGTATCTGACAACATTTGCGATTATCTCACGTTCAGCATGAGACAGACCGATCATTTCCGTAGCCATGATTATATCGTATCCGCATTCGGCAGCCGCCTCCAGGGAGATATACTTTCCACAGTCCGAAAGCATCGATGCTATCCTCAGAAGAAGCCTTTCCCTGTAACCGCAGCCGTGGATCTTCTTAGTATCATCAAAGATACTGAGAGCCACCTTTTCAACCAGTTTGTTCCTTTCAATATTACCACCGTAACGTCTGCACATAACCTCGGCACCGGCGATTATATCGGCATCAAAATCATGCTTGGCAGATAACAGTTTATTCTGCTCAGCGTATTCGTATGCCATTCCATCGGCAAGACTTACGCCGGGAGCCCATAGAAGCTTTGCTCCCATCATATCCGTTATCTTGTTTATAAGAACAATGGATTGGGGAAGCAGGAGCGAGCTTTCCTCATCAAGGCTCAATGCCTTGGAAATGTATCCGACCGACTTGCCTCTGTATTCATTTATCTTTTCCCGGAACTCATCGATGGTAATAATATCCTTATTGTCATTTATCTTCTTCATTGCATGGGATACATAATCATCCACAACAATGATATTGCTTACGCATCTGTCTCCAAGATACAGACTCTTAAACGAATCAAGCTGATTGTCTATAAGCTCACCCAAAATCTGTGTATAGTTGATACTCTTAACCTGAAGAGCCGAAAGCATATCCTTGACCCTGAGTATACCCAGCCTTATATTCTGGGTAGTAACAAGCGCATCCTCATCGAACAGGGATATCTGTATACTTCCGCCTCCTATATCCACTATTGCGCAACTGTCCTGCATGATCCGGTCAAACATCTCACGCTTGGAAGCAACAGCCTTGTAATGCATGAAGCGCTGTTCCGAATTGGACAGAACGCCAACATCTATTCCCGTACGCAGCTTGATCTGTTCGATCACTATCATTGTATTCTCGGTTTCACGTATCGCACTCGTACCATAAGCCTTGTAAGCATCCACATTATAGCTTTTCATCACTTCATTGTATTCACTCAGAACGTTGCACAGTTCATTCATCCTTTCAGTGCTGATCTTTCCGGTATGGTAAGTGTCCGTTCCAAGCTCGATACGCCGTCTTAAGTGATCTATCTGTCGCAGTCCCTTTTTGTCGGATATTTCAAATATCTTAACTGCGACTTCATAGGAACCCACATCTATAGCGGCAAATGTTTTCATTTACGACTCTCCTTTCGATTATTGCTTCTGCTGTTTTGTACCAAGCAGATGATCTATGAACTGCTGCGCTGTTCTTCCAGACAGACCGCCGTGACCAAGTTCCCATTTGTTTGCTTCAAGGAGCAGTTCATCCTCAGGCATGGAAATACCGCTTCTGTCGGCAAGGGTTTTGACGATTTTCTGAAATTCCTTCTTGTCAGGCTTACCGAAATATATGGTTTCTCCAAACCTGTAAACCAGCGACAGCTTCTCCTGCATTGTATCGGATCTGTGGATCCCGTTATCAACAACAACGTCATCCCTGTCATTCCATGTTTCTTTAATCAGATGTCTTCTGTTTGATGTGGCATATATGAGAATATTGCCGGGCTTCTTTTCCAGTCCGCCTTCTATCACTGCCTTAAGATATTTATATTCAATCTCAAAATCTTCAAAAGACAGGTCATCCATGTATATTATAAAACGGTAATTACGTACCTTTAACTGAGCGATAACATCATTAATATCACGGAACTGATGCTTATACATCTCTATTATCCTCAGTCCTTTATCATAGTACCTGTTAAGTATCCCTTTGACCGCGCTTGATTTACCCGTACCCGCATCACCAAAAAGCAGGCAGTTGTTTGCCGGTCTTCCTTCAACGAATGCTTCGGTATTGTCTATCAGCTTCTGTTTGGCCGTTTCGTATCCCACAAGGTCTTCAAGATATACATGAGCTATATTGGTGATAGGGCGGATCACCACTTCATCCTTTTTATTGTGTTCAATCCTGAATGCCTTATGAAGACCGAACTTCCCTACTCCGAACTCCCTATAGAATGCACATATCTTATCCATGAAATCTTCGGCATCCTTTGCCTCCGATAAGGATACGCTTAGCTCGCATATCCTGTCCCTCACCCGTTTGTTAAACATCTTACCGGTCTCATCCGCACCGGCATAATCAATGATAAAGTCAAGACTGTCAGCCTCCGTTTTACTCCTGATAAGTTCAAGATCAACATCAAACATTTCCTTGAATATCCTGCAGTCATGAAGTGCTGCATCATTTAATGAACCCTGTACATTTCCCTTCAGTTCGGCTGAAATGGTAAAGGCATTCTCATTATTTGCAAGAAGATATGTAAGATACATCTGCCACAGATTTCCTCTGTATCCGTGACTCGCGGCAAGTTCAAGCAGGCGGTTCACTATATCGTTAATACATATCCTAAGCTCCCTCACATCCCTGTTGTCCATGCCGGCATCCACCTTCTCCGTTATCGCCGACATATCCCTCAGAATATCGCTGTGTTTAAAATTCCTGTATAAGATCAATTCCCTGTCACGCATAAACTGTTTCCTTTATTCCATTATGTTCTTCCAAATCTCAAAAAGATTATAACATATTTACCAATATATGTTATAATCTTTTTAGAAGAATTTGTAAAAAATCACGATTGGTCCTATAAATAATAAGGGGGTATGAATATGGCAAAGAAAAAGAAATCCGGTAACAAAGCCGTTGTTGTGATCATACTGATAGTTGCTGTTCTTGCCCTGATAGCATTCGCCGTTTTCGGGCGTTCAATGAGCAGGGTTTCCAAAAATCCCCCCGGTACGCTGGGTAATTTCGGAGGAAATATTAACAACGAAGGGCTTTTCTGTCAGGACGGTGACACCGTTTATTTCATTAACACTCTCGATAACAATTTCATATACTCAATGAACGTAGACTGTACCGACTATAAGCTCGTTCAGGACGTATCAGCCAGATACCTTAATTCCGCAGGTAATTTCCTGTACTATAACCAGACCGGAGCAGGTGATACTTCCTCTTATGGATTTATCGGGAACATGAACGGAATATACAGGCTCAAGAAGGGCGGACGGGGCAATACGAAAGGACTTGACAGGGCCACGGCCAAGCAGCTTATACTTATCGGCGACAATGTATTCTACCAGCATTATGATGACTCAAACGGTATAACCTTATACCGGTGTTCCGTAAACGGCGGTGACCGTGAAGAAGTGTATAAAGGGATCGTAAATCTGTCCTGTGTTATTGATGAAACCATTCTTTTTCCGGATCAGGACAGGAACTTCGAGGTATATACTCTGGATACCAAAACAGGGAATACATCACCTTTCATCAATACACGTATGTACAATCCCGTGTACAATGATGGATATATATACTATATAAGCATTGATGACAAATACAGGCTGTACCGCTTTGATCTTAACAAACGCACTGAGGAGAAACTGACGGATGACAGAGTTGACTGCTTTAACGTGATCGGAAATGTGCTGTTCTATCAAAAAAACGATAAACAGTCACCCGCTCTTATCAGAATGAACGTCGACGGTCGTTCCATGTCCGTTGTGGCAGAAGGCAATTATGAAAACATAAATATAACTACCTTATATACCTATTTTCATGAATTCGGACACCCACAGCAGATGTACAGGGTAAGTACCACGGGGAACTCAACACCCCAGGCTTTTAATCCCGAGGTGATCGAACGTAAGAAGAATAAGTATGTCTTAGGTGGTGAGAAGTGACACCTCATCCAGATGTTCTTTTATTGTCCTGCCTGTCAGCGGGTGTCTCAACCACGGTGCTATTTCGTTCAGGGGCTTCAGTACGAAGTCCCTGATATGCATTTCGGGATGCGGGATCTTCAGATCAGGCGAATCGATCACAAGATCATCATACAGAAGTATATCAAGATCCAGTGTTCTCGGCCCCCAGTGTATCTTTCTCTCCCTTCCGGCCATTCCTTCCATCTGGTTGAGACATCTTAAGAGTTCATTGGGTGTATACAGGGTTCTTATATGCACTGCTCCGTTAAGGAAATCATCCTGTTCTTCATATCCGTAGGGTTTGGTCTTAATAAGGGAAGATACTTCCAGCACCTTTATATCATCGTCATCATTCATATGCTGAAGCGCTCCCTCTATATAGCTCTTACTGTCACCGATGTTTGAACCCAGTGCGATATATGCATCATGCCATCCCCTGCTTATAGTTACGGAAACCTCCTCTATCGGAAGACCTATCGGTGCCCATGGCTTCTTGATCTCAATCTCCACACCGTTCAGTATCTCATATTTCAGCAGCAGCCGTCTGGCAAGCTCTTCCGCCACGGCTTCCACAAGATAATATGTCTTTTCCCGCATGAATGAATCTATGAACTTGCACACCTCTCCGTAATGGATGGTCTGATCGATATCATCACTCAGTCCGGCAGATCTGATATTAAGATACAGTTCAGCACATATTATGAACTTCTGTCCCAGTGTGTTCTCTTCCTTATATACCCCGTGATTTCCGAATATCTCAAGGTTCTTTATCTTTATACAATCCAAATCAATACCTCCTGTGTAAACATAAACGGAATACACCTCTTAAATGCATGATACGATTATCCCAACAACTACCACGATCAGTCCGGTAAGCTTACGCCTGCTTATCTTCTCCTTAAGTATGAAATATCCAAGAAGCGATATCCACAGATATCCCGTTGTCTCCAGTATCGGGCCTGCGGACAGCGGTATTCCCTTATATGCGTAAATGGTAATAAATGTTGCAAGGAAAAATATACCGTATGCTATTATCACCCTCGGATTAAGGTACTCCCTGATCCTGCTGTCATACTTCATGTCAGCGCTTGTCTTAAGTATTATCTGCGACACAGATGAGATAAATACCGAAAACACATATATAAAAACATGTAAAATGCTCATTTATCCTTACCCGTTTTCTTATAGAGTCATTCACCTTTACCCATCTTAAGACGTCCCCGCCTTATTTTTGTCAACCGTACCTTCCTCCGGCAAAACGGTCTCGTCCGAGCTCACCACAATGTACACTCCGAATATGATGATAAGGGCTCCGGCTATTTTTGTTACCGTTATTTCCTCCCCAAAGATCAACATACCGTATATGATGCCCCATATCACGGTTACCGCTTTATTGGCGTATGCCGTAACTATCGGCATCTTCTTAATTATCTGCTGCCATGCGATCGCATAAACAAACAGCAGAAACAGAATGGCACAGTAATACAGTATCCATTTAAGTGACAGTGTATCCTCCTGAGCTGCAAGCTTACTGAACACCGCGGAAACGGAAAAAAGAGCAAGTATAATGTGTAAGACGATAAAATACTTAATATTCTTCATTTCAACTGCCTGCTTTACATGTTATGATCCACGGTGCAGGCTGCTGTTCGTAATTGTGCCTGCTGTTAACCCTGGACACTGAAATCTGTATGATATCGGGATCGGAAATACAGAATTTCTTGCAGTATTCAAACATTGAAGCAGCAAGGACAAAATCAAGTGTATAAATAACAAACTCCATTTGAGGATTAAGCTTAAGCATCGTTTCTATTTCCTTTTCCATGCTGGCCGAAGCTACAAGCATGGTAACATCGGGAACGGGAAGCCCCTTCATGGTTTCGTCGTCAACATGATCAATAACGGTAACGTTGTTGATACCGAACAGTTCCATATTCTCTTCGAGGGCTTTTCTGTCATTTTTATTGTATTCAACAGCTATTATCGAGCCCTCCCCGTCAAGGATCGCAGCCTCAACAACAATGGATTCCGCGGAAATCGCGCAAATATTTTTACCCTCTTCTATATGCATCTTTGAAAGGATCACCGAACGTATCTCTTCGCCTACATATTTAACGGTTCCCTTGGCAAGTGTACTGTTGTCTATACCGAACTTATATGTTGATCTTGCCCTTGGATTGAGAACGAGCATACCGGCCGACGCATTGATCCCCCGGTCTATCATCTCGGAAACAAGGTTCTCCTTGATAGGTCCCACAGGATCGGAGCCTTCATTGTATATTACCTTGCAGTCACCCAGACCTGCATTGTACATCCTGTAAAATATATCGTCGAGGCCTGCCTCGGTAAACACAAGGACACATCTGTGCACCTCGCACGCCGGTATAAGATTCTTATTTTTCTTTGTGATGTCCAAAATCTTAACATGCTCAAGATCCACATCGGTGTGATCCGAGAAATACTGCAGCCATTCGATTATACTTCCGTTGTTAAATAATGCTTCTCCCATTATCAGTCTCCTTTTCGCTTAGCATTATGAGTCAATGACTTCTTTCTAAATAATAAATAAGTTGATCATGCCGTCTCTTCCATTACATCAGACCGGCTTTATCCAATAAGACTTTTACGGCTGCTTGCCGATATACGCAAGTATACCGCCATCAACATACAGTATGTGACCGTTGACAAAATCGCTGGCACTGCTTGCCAGGAACACTGCCGGACCCGCCAGATCCTCGGCATTCCCCCATCTTGCGGCGGGAGTCTTGGCGATGATAAAGCTGTCAAAAGGATGTCTTGAACCGTCGCTCTGTCTTTCCCTTAAGGCTGCCGTCTGTTCGGTGGCAATATATCCGGGGCCGATACCGTTGCACTGGATATTGTATTCACCGTACTCGGAAGCAATATTCTTTGTAAGCATCTTAAGTCCGCCCTTAGCTGCTGCATAAGCGGAAACAGTTTCTCTTCCAAGCTCCGACATCATGGAGCAGATATTTATGATCTTTCCCCCTCCGCGCTCTATCATAGATGGTATTACAGCCTTACTTACAATAAACGGTCCGGTAAGATCAACATCTACGACCCTCCTGAAATCCGCTGCATCCATTTCGGTCATCGGAATACGTTTGATTATTCCGGCGTTATTTACAAGGATATCTACAGGTCCGACCTTTTCACACACCTCTGTATAGAAGCTCTTCACTTCATCTTCATCAGTAATATCACATACCTTACCGAAAGCATCTATCCCGTCAGCCCTGTATGCTTCAAATCCTCTGTCAAGAGTTTCCTGTCTGCTGCAGTTAAACACTATCTTTGCACCGGCCCGCGCGTAAGCTTTGGCTATTGAATAACCGATACCGTATGCTGCTCCCGTAACCCACGCAACCTTTCCCTCAAGTGAAAACATATCCTTCATATCAATACCTCTCCTTTCCGGTCTATTATAAATGTCATTTCATATCCGATTCGGTATAGCTTATTATATCACAATCATGCATACGATCACCCGTGACTCTTCTCACCTGCAATTCATCCGTTTTGTCAAGCTGTACATACCTTTCGGCAAAAGGAAACAGTACAATGAAAAGATCCAGCACAACGAGAAATGCCATGAGATTAATATAATCAAACACGAGCCAGAAAAGCAGGATGTCCAACGCATTAACAATTCGCATATTACTGGAGCTTTTTGTAACGAAATAACCAATTGAACAAAACAGAAAGCTCACTGCCGGAATATATTCCACCCAGTTCACTTTGGGATAGGCGCACCACACCGAAAAAAATGTTCCGATGATAATTACTGCAATCTTTGATGATACGGCTTCTTTCCTTGAGGGATATTTCAAACATATCTGATTCCTCCACATTGCGAACAGGGATGCCACGGCCGCATAATATAAACCTGTAACCACATATGTTGTTACCGTCAGAAACGACATAAGCTGGTTTATCCTGAGCATATTGTTTTTTTTAGTAAGAATACTACTGTAAACAGTAAGTATAAAACTTATAAAAGCCAGGCCGTTTGACAGAACCAGACGTAATATATCACTCATGTGTCTTCCTTTCAGAGATAAGATACCTTGACGACATTTTCCTGTATCATGATCGTTACACCATAGGTTTTCTTCAGTTCTTCCGCTATCATGTATAAGGTATCCCTTGATATGTCCATGAAGGCAATCTGCAGTGAATCGTCAATCTGCACTTCCCCATTTGTGATATATGCGCCCTGGGTATTCTGGTTTATCGTAAAACCCGAAATGTCGTACCGGATCAGCATCTCATCCAGTTCAGTGATCATTTCATCTACAGTTTTGTTTTCAGGCGTATTCAGAAACAGTGTGTAGCATGTGTTTTTCAGATCAAGTATCTCGTTACCAAACTGGTACGAAAAGGATGTAAATGCAAATATAAGCGCCAGTAAAGATGGAAGAATATACAAAAATCTCACATCTACATTCTTAAATTTTTTAGATTTCTGCTCTTCCATGATCACTCCGCCATCCCTTCGGCTTTTCTTTTTGCAACCAGATCGCATATCTTCACAGCACCCATTCCGATCATCATCCCCATTATCATTCCGGCAAGGACATCCGTCGGAAAATGCACGAACATATACAACCTGCTATATGCTATCAGCGCCGCTGCAGCAAATGCTGCAATACCGGCTTTTTTGAACTTCATGAAGATCGCTGTAGCTGCTGCAAAAGCCCATGATGAATGTGTGGATGGAAATGATGAGCTTGACGGACGCTTTACAAGAAGCTGAAAAGATTCATCCACATGGCATGGGCGGGGTCTGCTGATCAGGTTTTTCAATATGTACTGGCCGAAAACAAACACACAGATATATGATAGCAGGACAGCTATACCGGTACTTCTTGTTTTTTTGAAAAACAGAAGCAATATGCCAACAGCAAGCCATATCTGTCCGTAAGAGTCGGCTATATTTGTCACGGCAAGAAAGAAACTGTCAAGAAATTGTGTTCTCGGTATGTTATACAGAAACGATAACTCCATTTATTCTCTCCTTTTCCCGCAAGACACGGGTTTATTTTGTCTTGTATGATTTCCGATCATACAATCAGCCAAACTTCAAATCTTCGCCACTAACAGTCATTTCATATCCATTTCAGTATATCATATTATATCACAATCATGCACATAAATCATTTTCCATTGCATTATATCTTATGTCGGCCTAAAAGTACCTGGACTATGGGCAAACGATCTAATTCTCCCTCTTTTTCTTTTTTGTATAGTTGATACACAGCTCAAGTCTGTTCACAAAAAACAACAGGATTGCCGCAAGAACAAAATAGATAACTGCCACGGCGATCAGCGGGAAAAATGCTTCATAGGTGCGGCTTCTGACAATATCGCCCATTTTGGTCAGATCCTGCACAGCCACATAACCGACAATGGCAGTGGCCTTTAAGAGTGCTTTTATCTGTCCTTTGTAGGTGGGCATGATGTATGGAACCGCCTGAGGCAGAATTATACGGAAGAAAGCTTTCCTATCCGTATATCCAAGTGAACAGGCCGCTTCGACCTGTCCCCTGTCTACGGTGGCAACGCCTAACTTTACCATGCTGTATACCTGCTCGCCGAACAGGATGGTGAAGCCGATTACAGATACAAATGTGCCGGAAATTGACACTTTGCCAAAAATGATATAGTAAAGGATCATTAGCAATACCACCACCGGCATACCTTCTATGAGCCATACCGTAAACCGGGTGATCGTATTGGCAACCGGATTTCCTCTTCGGCAGAGCATAAATACGATAAATCCAAGGATCGTACCAAATATGATGGAAAGTACCGTGATCAGAAGCGTAATACCGATTCCCTCAAGGAAAAGCTCCCAGCGGTTTTCACGAATAAAGGTCTTCCCGAAACTGTCTGCCACAGATGCAAGGAAGCCTGTGTTTTCTGTTCCGTCGCTGGTTTTGGGGACAACGATAACTGTCCCGCCTTCGTAGGTAAATTCGGAGTATAGTACGCTTTCGGCTCTTTCCTCCGTGTATGCGATGCCGCCTCCGGCGAAATCAACCTTCCCCGTGGTAACAGCAGGGATTATTGCCGCAAATTCCATTGGAACGATTTCGAGACCGTAACCGTATTCCTTGCAGAAACGGACCACAGTATCGACATCAATTCCTACGGTTTTACCGTCCTTGATGTAAACAAACGGAACAAGTGTGGTGTCTACGCCCATTCTGATCGTTCCGTTAGTTGCAGGCAGATCATACAGATCAGGAACAACACGTTTACTTTCATCGGAACCAAACCATGTTTCCTGGATCTCATCGTACACGCCGTTTTGTTTGATCTTTCGGATAAAATCGCTGAATTCATCACAAAGAGCCTGACCATGCTCTGATTTGGCGAAAACGGCTCCCACCTTCATTCCTTCAGCCAGTTTTTCATCGAGTAAAGTTATATCGGGATTATGAGCCATCATGTATTTGGCAAATGCTTCTGCATCAACGTATGCATCGATCCTGCCTGACCGTAATGCAGCAAGCATATCAACACCGTTAGAGAAGTAAAAGAGCTTAGCTTCAGGGAAATGTTCCTCAGCCTGAATAGCCTGAACGCTTCCTGTATGCAGACCTAACCTCGCCTGTTCAAGATCGGTAAGACTGTTGATCTGTTTATGTGTCACATTCGACGGATGTGAAGCCCTTACGAGCAGAACAAAAGAAGCCGGGTAGTATTCAACAAAGTCCACAGCCTGTTTTCTCTCATCCGTAACGATAATTGAGCCTGCTCCAAGCTGTGCTTTACCAGACTGTACGTAGGAAAGGATGGCGGCAAATTCCATTGCTTTGAATTCCACATGTACGTCAAGCTCTTTTGCGATCAGCAGGATCATTTCCACGTCAAAGCCCATCACCTTTCCGCCTTCTCCGGTGTAGGACATAGGCTCAAGGGTGTCGCAGACCGCCGCTGTTACTGTGCCGTTTTTTCCGGGCCAGTCCTGATCAGGCAAAACCTTAGCGCTTTCATCAGAACCGGTCCATTTATCCCATATGGCCTGCTTTGTTTCCTCAGGAATCGTATCATAGGCTGCCTGCCAACTCTCTCTGTCCGCAGAGCCCTTAGCAAAGGCAAATCCAAACATACCATCCTTAAGGCTTTGCGGGAACAGCTCAAGTTCAGGATTTCGATTGGCTGCCAGCGCAGCAATAGCATTATTATTTAGGATCGCATCGGTTTTTTGGGATTTTAACGCAAGGATCATATCCGGCATACCTGTAAAATAGGTGAACTCCCCCACATCCGGCACCTTGCCTGAAACCAGTTCTTCAAACGGTGCTCCCGTGAGCATCGAAACGGTCTTGCCGCTAAGATCCGTATATTCAGTGTATTCAGGCTCAGATACCACAGTTGGAGTTCCTTGGGAGACATCAGATCCTTTTGTCTGGCACGATACCAAAAGCAGCATAACAATAGCATTTAATACCAAAACAGCAAACGATTTTTTCATTATTTTCATACCTTTTAATTCCATAGTCCCGGGCGGATCAGCTTCACTTATTCATTCATATTACTGATCATATAGTGGACAACGGAAGCACAACGCTTCGCAGCACTTTCCTTAAACAACTCATAGTTCATTTCCTCTGACTCATCAGCCTTATCGGAAATTGCACGGATAATGACAAACGGAGTATCATTGAGATAACAAGCCTGTGCGATCGCACCACCTTCCATCTCACAGCACAAACCTCCAAAATCGGACTTGATCAATTCCTTTTGTTCCTTTGTCGAAATGAACTGGTCGCCGGAACATACTCTTCCTTCGAAGACCTGAACGTCAGAAGCGGCCTCATGCACAGCCTCTACGGCTTTATTCCGCATTGCTTCATCCGCAGGAAATGAAGAACGGCCCGTGTACGGGATCTCCCCTTTTTCAAAGCCGATGTCTTCTACAGTAAAATCATGCTGACAAGCGTCAACCGAAACAACGAAATCTCCTATGTCGATCCGATTGTCGAGAGAACCGGCAACACCGGTATTAATTATCTTCGAACAGCCAAACTGATTGATCAACGTATTTGCGCAAATCCCGGCATTCACTTTGCCCATGCCGCACTGCACGATAACGACGTTCCTGTTATCCAGTTTTCCTTCACAGAACTCCATGCCGGCTATTGTAGTTGTTCTGGTATCCGAGAGTTGTTCTTTGAGGGAAGTGACTTCCTCTTCCATGGCACCAATAATACCGATCCTGCCTTTTGTACTGTCTGCAGCGTTTGAGCATCCACCGATCACAAATACAATAAACATCAAGGACAGTAACAAACAAATCCTTTTTTTCATTTCATAACCTTCTCTTTCTTATTTTATTCACGATCATTTCAGTCGATATATTTTCCTTTTTCATCCGCAGATGAAAACAACAATTACATAAAGAGTTGATATATACTCTGTTTGCCTGCGGATATATCACTCCATGAAGTACTGCATCATCTCATACTTCAGGCGGCTGCCCTCAATAATCTCAGG
>CAMORO010000048.1 GCA_946623875.1 uncultured Lachnospiraceae bacterium
CATGCCGCCGTCGACACTGAGTACCTGACCTGTAATATAATCCGACATATCCGAGGCAAGAAACAGCACTGCCTTGGCGATATCTTCAGCCTGCCCTGTCCTCCCAAGAGGAATGGCAGCTATTGTGGCTTCCTTTGCCTTATCCGTCATTGCTGCAGTCATCTCGGTTTCAATAAATCCCGGAGCTATCGCATTACAGTTGATACCTCTGCTGCTGAGCTCCTTTGCAACACTCTTGGTAAGACCGATAACTCCTGCCTTGGCTGCAGAGTAATTAGCCTGTCCTGCATTTCCCATCACTCCCGATACCGAGGACATATTTACTATCTTTCCGCTGCGCTGCTTGAGGAAATACCTCGATGCATGCCTTATCGTGTTAAAGCATCCCTTCAGGTTTGTATTTATTACCGCGTCAAAGGCTTCCTCGCTCATCTTCATAAGAAGATCATCCTTTGTTATCCCCGCATTGTTTACCAGGATATCAAGCCTTCCCTTTTCCTTTATGATCTTATCTATCATTTCCTTGCAGGCATTGTAGTCTGAAACATCGCACTGCACAGCTTCAGCCTGTCCGCCTGCCTTAACTATTTCATTTACCACTTCCTCTGCTCTGCTTGCAGATCCGTTGTAATTCACATATACGCAGGCTCCGTTGTCCGCAAGCTTCTTAGCCACTGCAGCGCCTATTCCTCTTGAAGCTCCGGTTACAAGAGCGATCTTATCTTTTAACATATTCCTCTAACTCCTCGGGTGTTTCTATATGATATGTGGTTACTGCAGCGTATGTATCAGCATCTCCTGTCTGATCCGCAACTGCTTTGATGATCTTCTTCATAAATCCT
The DNA here is from genome assembly GCA_946623875.1 of uncultured Lachnospiraceae bacterium. Classification (GTDB taxonomy): domain Bacteria; phylum Bacillota; class Clostridia; order Lachnospirales; family Lachnospiraceae; genus UBA2868. The sequence continues at coordinate 843 of CAMORO010000048.1, forward strand.
GACAGCGTCTTTCCGGGACCTATCTCAACGAAGGTATCCACCCCTTCCTTAAGCATAAGCTCTATTGTCTGCTGCCAGCGAACCGATGAAGAAATCTGTTTTACAAGCAGATCCTTGATATTGACTGTTTCGGTCACTATCTCTGCCGTGGTATTTGCCACATAGGGAACCTTAACCGGGTTGATCTTTGTTTCATCTATAACTTTTCCGAGCCGCTCCCCTGCGGGCACGAGCAATCCGGAATGAAACGGACCGCTTACATTAAGAGGTACCACCCTTTTTGCTCCGGCTTCCTTAAGTGTTTCCGATGCCTTATTCACTGCCGTTTCTTCACCTGTTATTACTATCTGTCCAGGGCAGTTGTAGTTGGCTATACTGACCCCGAACTTTGCTTCGGGATAGCCCGCCGGCTTTGAAGCATCAGAGAAATCCGCAAGAATTTCTTCCCTTCCGACTCCGGATATTTCTTTACATACCTTCTCTATCTGCTCTGCATCCATTCCAAGTACTGCTGCCATGGCTCCGCCGGTCGGCACTGCCTCCTGCATGAATATTCCACGCTGACGGACTACCTTGAATGCATCCTCATAGCTGAATACTCCCGCTGCAATAAGTGCCCCGTATTCACCAAGCGACAAACCTGCCGTGTAATCACACTTTAATCCCTGTTCCTCCATAACCGCATAAATAGCCGCCTCGACTGTAAGCATGGCTATCTGTGTGTATTCAGTGATATTAAGGTTATCATTCTCCTCAAAGCACAGGGCCGGTATATCAAGCCCCGTCACACGGCTTGCCGTATCAAATATCTCTCTTGCCTTATCATATTTATCGTACATGGCCTTTCCCATGCCGACGAACTGTGCTCCCTGTCCCGGGAACATAAACATCGTTTTCCCCATTTTCTCTCCTTATCACCTATACAATATACTCCGCTCTATCCTGTGATAAAACTGTATATACCTGACGATACCTGATGATCTGTTTCAAATGTGCCGTGTACTCAGGCTTTCGCAAGCAGCCCGGTCGCATCTGACATTATTTCCTCGATTATCTCCTTACAGGTCATATCATTACGTGAAATAAGTCCCGCGATCTGCCCTGCCATCATTGAACCCATCTTGGTATCACCGTCCACAACAGCCGCCTTAAGTGATCCGAGAGTCAGCTTTTCCACTTCTTCGAAAGGAACTCCTTCCTTTTCCATCTTAAGATATTCCTTGGTCATCTGATTACGAAGTACTCTTACGGGATGTCCGAAGGACAGTCCCGTCACTTCAGAATCTATATCCTTAGCCTTTACGATCCTGTCTTTGTAATTCTGATGTGCTATGGATTCTTTGGCAACCACAAATCTTGTTCCCATCTGCACGGCCTCGGCACCAAGCATAAATGCCGCAGCCATTCCGCGTCCGTCTGCTATACCGCCTGCAGCAATTACCGGAATATTCACAGCATCGACCACTTGGGGAACCAGTGTCATTGTCGTGGCAGAACCTATATGCCCGCCCGATTCGGTACCCTCTGCGATCACTGCCGACACTCCGCTTCTCTCCATAAGTTTCGCAAGCGCAACGGATGCTACCACAGGAATTATCACTGTTCCTGCTTCCTTCCACATATTGATATATTTACCCGGGTTTCCTGCCCCCGTTGTAACCACTTTAACCTTTTCCTCGGCAATAACCTCTGCGATCCGGTCTGCTTCCGCATTCATCAGCATGAGGTTCACACCAAAAGGCTTATCGGTTTCTTCCTTGCAGGCTCTTATCTGTTCACGCACCCATGATGCAGGTGCACCTCCTGCTCCTATAATTCCAAGGCCGCCTGCATTACTTACTGCACTTGCCAGCTCGTGGGTTGCTACCCAGGCCATTCCTCCCTGTATTATCGGATATTCTGTTCCGAGAAGCTCCGTAACTCTTGTTTTCATCTTTGTCTCCTAAGTGTGGTATAACGAATTCATGATGAAATACGTTATTCTGTATGCTAATCGTAATTATGCTCCCACCCTTAGGGCTGGGAGCATAAGTTAAAAGCTATTCATTTAATCTATGTATAAGGATCAGTCCTCAGAAGCACCATGCTCCTTAAGGTATTTGATCACATCACCTACAGTCTGTATGTTCTCAAGATCATCTGTAGGGATCTCTACTCCGAACTCCTCTTCCATTCCCATTATAAGCTCAAACAGATCCAGTGAATCAGCACCAAGATCATCCTTAAAGGAAGTCTCCTCTGATATGGCTGTATCGGTATTTAACTGCTCCTTGATCATCTCTGCTAATTTCTCTAACATAATTCTCTCTCCTTATAATTACCATTTGTTTAAGCGGTGTGAATTCATATACACCCGACTTTCAAATCATATTATGAGTAACATGATTTGTCAATGTTTTATTTTGAACATGTTCCTGATCGTTATTTTATACGTTTTCCCACTACAACAAGACGGCCGTTTTCAACATGGTATGCACATACCGACAAAGTAATAAACTCATCACCGAATTGTGCCGTTACGCCTGTATCATACAACTGAAGCTTTTTAATATTCTTATACCAGTCATCAAATTCAGCCTGTGTATCAGCCTGGAAAAACTTATAATACTTAAAGACGTCCGTCTGTGACATCAGATATACCTGGGAGAGGAATACAGATATTATTTCATATTCACGTTCCTCATACAGACTGTCGAACTTGATAATACTGTGCTTCTTCTCAAAGTCCTGCTTCCTGAACTTGTCAAGATCTCCGAACATTGAACCGTTACGCATGTTGTGACCGTGTATTATCAGGTTGGTACTCGGTCTGGTTCCGTCCGTGTAATCACACTCGGCTGTTCCGTCACCCACAACCGAGTCCGTATCCATGATAAGACTTCCCGCACTCGATGTCTTACCGTTGAAATCCCTGTCGAGATAGTATTCCTCGTCATTTGGAGTCTGCATCACGGGATAATCAATTACCATACCGTCTATCTTAAGCCACCCTATGGTATCTTTGTTTTTGCTGTAATAATCAGCAAGAGTGGGCAGCATATCTTCCTCTGTTTTAGTTCCGAATAAAAGATCATCTTCCGACAGTTGTGTTCTCATATCAACACCTACGGTATTGTTTACCTGAATACCTGTAGGAACTTCTCTATCCTGTTCTTCTGCCTGCGCTACCTGCTCAGGTGTCTCAGGACCATGTATCAAAGCAGCTATTCCTGCAAGAAGATATATTGTGACAACAAATATCGGTACAAAAACGAGTGGAGCAAGTTCGACCTGCTCCACCCGAAATGGTAAATTTAGTTTTACTACGCCTAGGAAATATCGGTTGGTAGTATTACTCATATTTTTATCTCTTATATCTTAAGCAAAATGATTCAAATAGGATTAGATGTTTTCTTTACTCTTCTTGTTGTATACATACAGTCCTGCGCAAACTGCTGCAACTACTACAAGCATCATCATAAATACTACAGTGTTGTTCTCACCTGTCTTGGGAACTGCATCATAGCCTGCTCCGCTGCTGCTGCTCGCAACTCTCTCACCGAGAACTGCTGTGTAGGTGTTCTGTGACTCTGTTGAACTTACTACTACGCTCTTGCTGGTTGCTCTGTCCGCAACACCGTTTGTCAATGAACCGAAAGCTGTAGCTCTCTCTGATGTAAGAATTGAAGAAACATCAATTTCCTGTCCCTCAAGACCGTAGAACTTATATGTCTTGCCTGCGCTTGTTGTAGTTGATGTTGCAACTGTTGAACCTGCAGGAGATATTGCAGCTACCGGAAGTGCATATGCACTTGCTGTGCCGGCTCCTGACTTAGTAGTGGTAGACTTTGTTGATCCGCCTGCTACATTTATAACAATCTCATAAACCTTGGCCTCTACCTCATCATATACGTTCTTGTTGTAATTTCCGCTGCTGTCGCTGGGGTATGCCCTGAATACAACATTACATGTCTTGGAGAACTTATTGCTTTCTGCAAGGTTCTTTATAATATTCTCAACTGTTGAAGCATCGATAGTGTACTCATCACTGCCTGCTCCCTTTGAGCTTGCTGTTGTAGTTGTACCAAGTGATGTTCCGTCAAGGAGAACCTGAAGCCTTACACCCTTAACCTCTGATATCTCTGTTTTGGTAGAACCTGTATTGCTGCTGTCCTTACCGTCTGTTGTTCCGGTAAATACCTTCTTGGGAGCCTTGTACTTAAGAGCTCTGTTGTCATATTTAAGGGTAGGCTTTGAGTAAACCTCTAACTTCTTCTCAACTACCTTTGTATCATCGCTGTCGATCTTGGCATACTCGCCGTTAACCTTAGCTTTAAGCTTAACCTCCTTGCTTGAACCGGCGTCGATATCGCCCTTGCCCTTAACCTTTACTTTCTTACCGTTGTCGCTAACGCTGAGTTCTGCATAATCCTTGCCGTCGGATACTTCCCACTCGATCGAAGCACCTGAGTCATCCTTTACGGATGCGGTGAACTCCATCTCATAATCCTTTGTAACAAAAGCAGTGAAATCCTTGGTCTCAACCTTTGCCTGATTGATCGTCTTAACCTCAATAGTATCTGAACTCTTTACTATAGTCGTAGGATTGGAAGTAGCAACATAACCGATCAGATATACTGTTGAATTGGTCGGAAGACTACTTGCTGCTATCTCAACATTCTCACCCGTTACATTGCTGATCGGAGTGATCGAATTGCTTGTTCTTGATGTCTTGTAACCCCATCCGATGTAGTAATTGTCAATACCCGATACGTTTACGGTTGCCTTTGCATAAATCTTCTCGGAGCTTGCAACTGTCATAGCTGCTGTACTCATGCTGCTCGAAGACTTACCCGCCTGTATTGATATCGTAGCCGAAGGTGCAGGCGTAGGTGTAGGACCTGCAGTAGGCGTGGGGGTAGGACCTGCCGTAGGTGTAGGTGTGGGCCCTGCTGTAGGTGTAGGTGTGGGCCCTGCTGTAGGTGTAGGCGAAGGTGTGGGGGTCGGGGTAGGTGTAGGCTCTGTACCCTCATAGTTTGCAACTACAGAAACCTCTCCGAAACCATCAACCTTCACGCTGACTATTGCAGCAGTTCCTTTTGCTTCTCCGCCAACTGTCCATCCCTTAAAATTGTATCCGCTCTTCGGTACCTGCTTAAAATTGTATGTCGCATCTTTAAGTGAATAGAATGTTGTACTGTCCATATCCTGCACACTCAGTGTACCTGCGCCCTCGGGATCGGTGGAACCTTCAACCCTGTATAAAACATAATCTGTTTCAACCACCATGGTTGCGGGCACTTCGAGCGTTGTCTTCTCTGTTCCGTCGATCACTCCGGTGACTGTAACAGTCAAGCCTTCGGCTTTCAAAGACGAGGCGCTGAATGAATCAACCTTTGAATTGATAAGTTTAACAACCGGAAACTCTTCGGTCAGAATGCCCTGGCTTGTTCCCTCTTCCGTAAGAGTCAACGTGTCAAGTGTTACACTGCCCTGCTTGATGACTGCCTTCTCAAGATAATCGAATTCATCATCTGCATCAGTGTTTCTCCAAGTCAAATCCGCTGTTCCGGACGCCGCATCAAAATCGACCGAGACTTCAACAGTCGGAGCTGCTTTTGCTTCCTTTGCGAATCCGACCGAACCGATAAGACCGACCAGTCCCGCAGCAAGGAAAAACTTCTTTAAAATCCTCATTTTGCTTTCCTCCATTTCAAACATCCTATAATGGTTTGTCATTTTCAATGTACCATATGAATATAAATAAGATGAATTGCTTCGCATCAAAATACAACTCAGCCCGTTATACGCACATAAGTACACTGAATCCAACTATCAGATATTTTACAATATTTTTTCTTTTTACACAACACGCAATTATTTGTAAATTTTAACAATCTTTCTGTCACTACGTGCTTTTCCCCATTTTCTACGATATTTAGTGGTTTCGTCGTTTGTTGCACTAGATTTTATGTCAACCATAGTTTACATATAATTTAGAATTTTTCTCTTTTTTTGGAATATCACCATATTATTCCAAAAAAATATAGTAAAACTGCACAATACTAAAATTTGGTTTATTTTTAAAGAATTTATATATTTTTTCAAAATCTATTTCCATATTCAGAATTTTATCGTATAAATAAATGTAAGAAGAGAAACAACAACGGAAGAAACAGTTATACCCGTATAAACCGAAAGGAGAAGGATTATGGATGAGAAAAAAACAAATGCTTTGAACGATCAGGATCTGTCCGAAGTAAACGGAGGCTTCAGAGTTAACGATATAGCCGAGAAAGGCTACGGCAAGGACATCTATTGCCCCAATTGCGGTAATATGGACAAAAAGACCATTGTAAAGAACGATACCGCTAACCAGGACATATTAAATCCCAAAAAGGATCTGAAGTGCACTAAATGCAATTTCGAATTCAATTACAGGGATATCGGTATCCTGTAGGATATAAACAGGATCAACGAAACCGGTAACGGTTGCCCTAAACTTCGTAACTAATCGGAAGAGGCTCAAAATGATCGCATTTTGAGCCTCTTTTCAACAATTCCGGCTTCTCATTTACCGAAATCCGCAAATCTGTACAGAAGATATCTCTCATATCTGCCCATATACTCAAGTCCGTATCCGCCAAGATCCCAGTATGGTTTCCCGCTGTCACCGTCTTTTAAAAGCACTATATCTTTCTTCGTCTTCTCAAGCACCCCGGGATCCGGAGTCCTGTCACCGACGAAATTCTCATCAACCGTATATCCGTCCGTATTAATGCTCTTAAGACCGAAGTCAACATATGTACAGTCAAACAGGATGTACTCTCCGTTAAACTTTTCTGCCGTATCCAGGATCACATCAAGATCAGGGCAGGTTGTCTGCATAGTTTCGCAGGCATCCCTTCGTTCATCCCATATCGGCCAGATGCGTCCGAAAGTCGCATCCTCTCCATAAAGAAGCTCAACACGTGACGAATACTGTCTGAATGAATATGCCGTTTCATACGGCACTATCATCCTTGCCATTCCGTCATCCTTTGCCTGATCCGAAAGTACCGCATCTGCTATATCTATGAACACCTGCGGAAGCTTGTACAGATTGTCCGCCTTTTGGAACCTGTAATCATTGATCTGAAAGACGCCGCACATAAACAGTACAGGTATCAGAGAAATCGCGAGAAGCACCTGTTCCTTCCTGCTCTTAAGTGCCGAAACCATAAAGGTGCATCCGATCGCAGCTATCGCCGGTATCATAAACAGCCATACGAACCTGCCCATTATCTCATTGTCAAACTGGCTGTTACTGCGGGCCAGAATGTAATTCCCGGATGTGATCCCCAGATACACGAACAAAAGCAGCAAAACAGCAGGATATCCTATCTTATTCTTAAGCTTCTTCTCATTAAGCACAAAAATGATAAATAACAATGTTATCAAATAAAGTGCCATAAACATGCCGTTTCCGGTATAATCATTATTCAGATGTATGATATCAAGTATTATCCTCTTCATACTCACATCCGTTCAAAATACAGCCTGAGCAGCCTCGTGATCAAAACGCATAAAAAATCCGGCACCATACACAGTCCCATGCACACACAGGTCTTAACCGAGCGCAGACGAACGCCGTTTACAACTGCATATACCGTTGTCATCACGCCTCCAAGAACTGCTCCCATATTACTCAGCATCGCACAGGCAACTGCTGCCATAAGTATATATACATAATCCTTCCGCCTTACCCTGTCACTGTCCGAAATCCTCATCAGGAAATACCACAGGAGCGGCAGCATGATCATAGCCAGTATCGAACGCCCCTGCCAGATGATCGTTAACAGAGTATAGCCCGAGGCATATATAGTCTCAAACGAGAAAAGATGTATCACCGACAGGAACAGAAGGAACAGTCCCCTCTTCAGCACATCCCCTCCAAAAACATGAGCGCCTATGATACCAAAAACAACATAGCACAAGGGAATAAACAGTGCGGGAAACACAGTATGTGCACATATCGCGGGATGAATTCCGTAAAGCTTCGACATAAGCGCGATAAACAAAGGATAGGGTGCGGTAACCTCCTTTGTCTGTTCTCCCGCAACTCTTCCTATATACTCATTGGTTATCGCATGCCTTAAAAGCATGGTATCGTAATCAACAGCCTCAACCGCCTCTGCCACGAACCTGGCATCATCCGTATCAACGTGCATATTAAAGGTAAGGAGGTATGTCTGAAATGCTATCATAAGTACGGCTGCGATCCACACAGTCACAGCAAATGCGTCCGCTCCGGTCCCGGCATTCTTCTCTTTTGACTTATCTGACGCCTTCCCTGCCCCAGCCCGCGCATTCCGCACTCCGAAAACCACCGACAGGATACACAATACCGCAACCGTCAGTATCCACGAGTACATAAGTACGTGAAAGTGCAACCGAAGCGTTATCATCGGAACAGCCAATACAAAAAAAATCACACACATCAGCATGAAACCGTAAGCAAACTTCTTTGAAACCGCAGATACTTCTTCACTGTCCCTTCCAAGCATGTACACAAGCTGCCCCAGCAGAAACGGTACGACAACGCTCCATATTATAATACGAACAACAATCATGATCATTTCCATCATCCCCGGTGATAAGATAAAATCACCTGATACTGTATATCTTCAGACCGTGACTCTCCTGTTCTTCAACAGGCTCATATTCACGGTAATGTTCCTTAAGATATGTCATCTTCTCTTTCAGATACATATTATCAACAAGGTACACCGTACCGGCATCCTTCTTCCCGTCAGTGTCACTTACAACCCCGGCGATAGCTCTGAAAGGATTGTCATACCCGTATTTCCGTGTTATTTCCTTAGTAACCGGCGAATTGACAAACCAGCTCCCGACCGCCACGAAATTGCTCAGACTTCCTTCCTCATAAGGTCTGAACACATCATATCTGTATGCATACTGGAAAGTAAACGTATCCGCGATATAGAGTGCATCCTTATTCTGCCGCATCTGTGTGAAGAACTCACGGTACTCGGGCTGTGTCCGCCTGTGGTTGTTGTAGTCAAAGCGGTTCCCCAGAAATACCGTCAGGCATGAAGTCAGGAGGATCACAACCGCAAATGCTTGAGAATTTGCCCTTGTCCCACTAACATCATCCTTAACATCACCGTTTCCGGGATGAGCGATAAACAGATATGCCGATGCAACAGGAACAGCAAGCATTGCCGCATATACAATACGGTGACTCCACCTTCCGCAGTACTCATAATACACAAGAACCCCCGCAAATACAAGCAGTTGAGCGATCACACCCATGCACGCCCATCGTTTGTGTGGCTTCACAAGACCCGCCACTGCAAGCACCGCTATAAGCATGGTTCCCATAAAAAGCGGATTCAGAACAAGCACATCCTCGTATATATGCTGCGCAAGAGCCTTAATACAACCAAGTCCGGTCCATCTGCCGGGCGCATCCTTAAGTACTGTCTGCATCTTCCCTGTATCAAGAACAGTATCATCACCGAACTGCCAGGTTAGATATAAAAGCGCATCATTACTGCTGATACCCATTTCCTCAAGCCTGCTGCCGTATTTATTGTAATCCATCAGGTCATATCTGTAATCAAGCAGCTCCATACGGGTATCATTGTAGCTCATAAAGCTGCTCCATTCATCATTGCGGGCATAGACATTCCTGTCGATACCGGTCAGCGCTATATACCAGATAACGGCTACAAGAAACGTGCAGATATATGTCATCACGACACGTGACATATTTACTCCTGCGCCTGCAGTTCCCGCCACGTCTCCTTTATCTGCCTGTACGTTGTCCTCTCCTGCCGGCCTGTTCCTGTGATTGTACAATATAATATGTACAAACTCAAACAGTCCCACCGGTATCATGAGCAGCGTGGCAAGAAGAAAAGAAGAGTCCCGCAGCAGCAGTCCGTAAAGCAGTAGAACATAACCCGTTCCCATCGTCATGTTAAGTTCAAACGATCTTACCGGGATCATCTTCTCAGATCGCAGGATCTGTCCGTACATAAGCATGGTATATCCTGCCACACACACAACGGTCGCGGTCTTTGAATACTGAACAGAAACATAGCTTTCATAAAAGGTACACAAAACCATAAATACCGCGATCATGCGCCCCCTGCGGTAATCGGCTGCTCCGCCTTTTGTTTCCAAACCGGCACGCTGAATGATACAGGTCAAAGCCGTATACGCAGCAAACATAAATACATACTGCAATACCGAATGCCATCTGACAACGGGACAGACCGAATACAGTATCCGGTATATCCATCCAAGGATCACATTTGCGTAAATCAGATGGATCTCCCTTGAACCATATGCACCTTCCGCGATCATGGCAATAAAGGCATCGTCATTTTCCTCGAAAAAAGGAACGAAAAGGGTCACCGAAACAAGCAGTGCAGTCATATTGAGCACTACCGCAAAGAAGACCGGATTGTTTATCAGCTTTCTGAATTTCTCCATGTCGGAAATCCAACCTCCCTGACCTGTCATACAGGGTGGGGTACACACATCCTAACCCATCCCTCTTGCAATTATATATATTCCGTAAAACACGGGTACAATATAAACAAACAATACCGCAAGCGCAAAAACTACCAGATATCCCTTCTCTATCGCCGGAGAAACCAAATCGATAAAGCTTTCGGCAAAGCGGTCAAATGCATCCATCGAAATCCTGCGAATGACAATATATACACCGATCACTAAAAGAGCAAACACTGTTACGATCACTCCGGGGATCGTCCCGGGCGGAGTAAAGCGCATCGATACCTTATTATCTCCCTCCGACAGAGGAAAACGCATAAACAGGCCGGCATACGGTTCCGCCTTGACCTTTTGTCCGTTTATCCTGACCTTCCAGCCTTTGTCATAGGTTACCGGAAGCATGATATATTGGTCCTTTCCGACAGAACTCACATCAAAATCAAGAGTACGGCCACCCGCCGACATATTGTCGCTTGACACACCGATGCATTCTTCACATACATACTTAACCGCATCCATGGACAACCCCATGATATCAACATCAAACGGTTCTCCCTTCGCAAGATCCATGGTTACCCTGATACTTGCCTTCTCATTATTAAAGCACCCCAGATAAACGGCATTGTTATTAAAATGAGCCGGATAATATACATTTCCCGGATCCTTGATCGTAGGGATGCCTATCATTGTATATCCGGCATCCGAAGCATTCCCTTTATCTGTTCCGGAAAGGCTCCCTCCCATAACCTCTATTGTACAATTGGCGTATTCCATGTCACCGCCGCTGCCAAGAAGGTAAAGTGCACATTCATCCTCGATCGTGGCATTTATTGTAACCGTCCGCCCGTCAAGGTAAGCCTCCGTATCAACCCCGGCCGAGGAAAACAGCTCATCCGACTCCATGGCATGTTCTTTCCTGATGATCCAGTGAGCAATATCTTCTGCCGGTTTGGCTCCTTTCGTTAACATTGAGTGATAGATACTGTTATGAAGCTGCACCGCATCAGGGTACGCCCCCTCACCTGATATATTATCTGCATCCGGTTTTCCAATAAGAATGCCAAAGGGGAGCATATACTCAGGTCTGTACATCGTGTATTCAGTCTTATCTCCCGATCCGTGATCGGTCGTTACCTGAGCACTTGCAACCGGTTCATACAGGCATTCATCCATCGGAACAGAGCTTATCACCTTCCCGATACCGAGCAACGCATCCGAGAATACCGTACCTCCCGCATCCAGAAGTCTTGTAAACTGAATTGAATACCCCCATGCAGCAGCACCCGTCTGTTCACCCGGAGCTATCATGTGAGTCCAGTTGGAAAGCGCGGGCTGCATGAGCACCAGTCCGTAGTTTGCATTCAGGCTCTCATCCGGGTTCTTGATACGGGTTAAGAAATCCCCGTCCATTCCCGGAATGTTCCTGAGTTCGTTACATGTATAAATGTACTCACCATCCTGCTCGGGTTCCTCGGCATATCCCGTTATAAAATCAGGCTTCCCAAACAGCAGAAATCCGTAACACAGTATCTCAAGAGCTATGATACCGGCTGCCCATCCGCAGCGTTTACCCGCTTTTCCGCTCCGTTTATATACTTCATTGTCATCCCTGCTGTTTCCTGCATTACCCGCATTACCTTTGTCTGCGTTTGTTACATTCTCTTCTCCCTGACTTTTTCTGTTTGTGTTTCTTCCTATATAATGTGATATCTGTATGAGCTTCTGCGAATTAAGAAGAAGGAAATAGAAGATAAAGGTTAACGACATCATAAATGATGTTATATGAAAAACCCTGCGTAGCTGCATACCCGGATGATTTCTCATAAAAGCGATAAATATCAGAAACCCGAGTATTGTAACAATAAAGCTAAGATATCCGTTATTAACATCAGCAAAACCCTCTGATACGGATTCTTCCGGATCAACTGCCCCAGCAGAGGGTGAATCCTCCTCCCCGTACATTTTCCCCGCATATAAACACATAAGATATGCAAATACAAAATTGATGATAAACCCGTTTCTTATAGGGTACTGTACATACGACCCGAAATGCCAGATAAGGTTAATGCTCTCAAAAAACAGTTCAAGCACCATCATCAGGATCAAAGACAGCGTTGTAAACAGCAGCTTTCTGTCTTTTCTGTATCTGATCAGCCCCGTCAGGATAACCGCTGCCGCAAACGACACTCCCAGAAGCGTCCACCATCTTGTTGTATAATCTCCCTTCACATGGGAAATTATTTCGATATATCTTCCGAAGGCTCCGTCAGCCTCTCCTTCGTTTCCGTTCTTAAAGCGGGCAGATGATAACATCTGGGTAAGCTGGGGAATCAGTATAAATGCGGATGACATAAGGCCAAGAAGGGTTCCGGCTCCAAGGCTCAGAAGATGCATATCCCTCTTATCTTCCTTAAATAAAGGGCCTGTCACAAGCTTAAGCCCTGTATAAAGAAAGATAAAAATGAGGATCATAAATCCAAGATAATAGCTTGCTATAAGAGTAACCGCAAGTGTGATAACATATCCCTTGACCCTTCCGGTCTCGATCATCCTGTCATAGAAATACATGACAAGCGGAAACATCACCGCAATGTCCACCCATTGGTTTGTAATGTAAAGAACAAGTACAAATCCGCAAAATGCATAACCGACCGATGCAACAGCCTTAAAAAACAGAGGCGTGCTCTTACATGTCCTGTGAATATAGAAATACATCGTAAAACTCATACACATAAGCTTCAGTCCGTTAAATACGGAGAGACTCTTAAGCAACGAATCACGCTTTATAAAAAGAAAGAAGAGATTGAAGGGGGAAATATTGGAACATCCCGAGGTGCTCATAGCCATGTTGACGCCAAGTGCCGTATACCAGTCATAGAAAAAGCTCTTGGTACCGTGAAGCCAGTCATAGGTATGATAATAAAACGCCGCTATCTGCTGCGCCATGTCATAGTAATCTATGGTATTGTCTCCGAAGGGAAATATGCCCTTTACCGTCAAAATGATGCTGTAAAGCACCATTGTTATCAAAGACGGCAATATGTAATGCAATCTCTTTCGCACATTCATCTGCCTGTTCATCCCACTGCAACTTATAAATAGCATTATAACATCTATTTTATGTATGTAACATACCCAAAAATAAAAGTAGCATCATTGATATTGTCGTTATGTATCATCGTTATATATCCATGTTATATATCTATGTTATATATCTATGTTATACATTCATGTTATGCATCTGCGTTATGTATTGGTGTTATGTATTGATGTTATGTATTAGTGTTATGTATTAGTGTTATATATCAATGTTATAAAACGGCGATATATAACACCATTATATATCGCCGTTGTGTATCAATGTTATTTAATATTTATATGCTTTAACAGAGCTTTTCTGCACTGCTTTATGCCTTCTCCGAATCAGCCTTCTTCTTAGGTATCATTGTAAAACATACTATGCAGGCAACTATGTACAGTGCAAGTGTTACATAGAGAACCGTCTGATATCCCTGCGTATTCACCGATACTACTGTTCCATCGGAAAGTGTTGTATCCTTGAACTCACCAACATGCTTAACTATATAGGTTGCAAGCTGGTTACCGGTAAGTCCCGCCATAGCCCATGCCGAAAGGCACATGCCGTGTACTGCCGAGATACTCTTCATCCCGAAATGATCCGAAAGAAGCGTGGGAACATTGGAGAAACCACCGCCGTATCCGGCATTGACCATAATAAGAAGAGCTACACAGAGAACAACGATCTTGTTATCTATTCCGTGAGTCAATACAACCGCACCTGTGAATACGATAGACAGTATGAAGATTATCTTGTAAATGGTATTCCTGTCCTTGAACATATCTGCCCATGCAGAGAAGCCGAGCCTGCCGGCTGCATTGGCGATAGCCGTAACAGAGCCGAGTGTTGCCGCAGTCGCAAGGCTTAAGTCAACAGAATTGAATATTGCCTTCTCCTGTGAAATAAGTGCAAGACCGCAGGTGATATTTATGTAGAACATGATCCAGATACCAATAAAGGTCTTATTTGAAAATGATGTCTTGAAGTTCTTTCCGAGTGTACCGAAGAATTCCTTAATTCCTCCATTCTCCCCGTGTGCTTCAACCCAGTCTGACGGCTTCCTGAGAAGCTTATGTCCGATAAACATCATCACACAGTAAATGGCTCCCATTATAAAGAACATATATGCCGGATTATTATTGAACTTAGTAAGGAAAAACTGCATTATCGGTGTGGCGATCGCTTTGGCAAGACCGAAACCTGCCACCGCAAGTCCTGTAGCAAGTCCCTTACGATCCTGAAACCAGAGCATCAGAGTCTTAACCGGGCTCAGATAACCTGTTCCGAGACCTATACCCATGATGCAGCCGTAGAAAAGGAATACTAGCGGAAGTGACTTCATGAGAATCGCGGCACCGGTACCAAGCATTCCGACCGTAAAACAAATCGTTGCAATAAGTGAAGATCTGTGGATATCTTTCTCTACAACATCTCCGAGAAATGCCGCTGACATTCCTAGAAAGAAGATAGCCAGCGAAAACGCCCATTGAACGGCACCGGCATGTGCCTGAAAATTCTCTGCACCGTAAATATATTCACCTATCTCTTTTGAAAATGTACCCCAGCAGTATACAGTACCGATACTGCAGTGAAGAAGTAATGCGGGAATGGCAGCACATATCCATTTGTTACCACCCTTTTGGGAATTAGAATCACTCATTTTGATACTTCCTTTCTTATTAAATTACTTAAAAATTCATTGGATATTCTAACATTTATTCCTATATTCTACAAGAGTGATTTTATCAGTCCTGAAACTCTCTCTTCTTTATCTGTTCAGCTCTCTTTACTATCTTATCCTCCCAGTCATCATCCTGCGCATCAAGCTGGTATGTATTGAATCCATACTGCCGTCCCAGTGTGCAGATGATAGTCTCATCATCAATGTGCAGAGATATCCTGTATCTGCTCGGAAGCTTCTGCGGAAGGGTCGTTGCGTTGTTCCGCTGTACTTCCTTAAGATGACGGGTTCCGTTAACTATTCCGTCAAACTTCACACCGTAACATTTGAACAGCCATCGTATATATGCTTCCGATCTGAAAGAGGAAGTATACACCCACACATCATATCCCATTCCCTGGAGACGTTTTATGAGGCGTGGTGTCCCAAGCCTCAGCCGTTCCTTAAATATTTTATTAAGAGGGAAAAACAAGGGTGGCTCCGTCTTGTGCGTATCGGGCTGTACAAACAACACTTCGTCAAGATCAAATGACACCCTCATTCTTGTATTTATGTCCGTTTTATTACTCATTTATCATCCAACCCGCTTATCCTGTTTTCAACCTCTTTAATCCACTCCTGCGCTGTACCTTTGATCTCCAACTGCTCATAATCACTCGAGTTACTGTCAATTACCAGGATCATATCATTGTACAGGTTGAGCGTTCGCGTATATTTCCTGTTTACCATTTCCTTTATGCGTTTCACCTTCGCGTCAGGCACATTCTTAAGCTTACCGGTAGCCGTCAGAATTCCGTCAACCTTTACATGATATCTGGTAAACAGTGCCTCAATGTAATCTACCGAGTAGAAATCCGAAGTAAATACCCAAATGTCGTAACCCTTGGAATGCAAGAACCTGCACAATGCCGGAAATCCGAGTCTGATCCTTTCCTTAAATCTTCTGTTTGCGGGAAACGGCAATTCCTTCTCAGCCGTAATATCAGTATCATTAACAAAGATCAGTTCATCAAGGTCGATCGTTACACGTTTATCGTTCTTTGAATTCTCCAATATATTTACTATATCTTCCTCATGCGTCAGGTTGAGTATCTTTATTGGAGCCCTCTTTACACCGATCCTAAGCGCCGCCGCCCATCTGTGGTGACCGTTTATCAGCATATAACCTTCAGGATGCATCTTTTCTACCATCAAACGTTCATCTACGACATCCCACGCCTTATTACCATGCGACATCTCTTCGCGCATCCTGCGCTCATAACCCGATATTATCTCGTAACTCGGTCCAATATCCGGCATACTGAACTCATCATCCGGATTGGGATGAAGGTTATTACATCTGGTCCACCTTTTAAAGGTTCTCTCAAAAAGACTTGCTTTAAGCGGTACACGTATCCCTTCGTATTTTGCCAGATCAGCGGCTATAAATTCTGTAAATTCTGTTTTAACTGCTGCCATAAGACCTCCTAACTCCAAAAAGTAATAGCAGACACAAATCAACACTAATTCCTGAATTTTCAGACAATTAAATCTTATCACATTTACCCCTGTATGTCCACAAAAAGCACCCGGTTTGTTACCCTTGATTAACCGCAGATGTTTAAAGTATAATTATCTAAATCACGGGCCGAGGCTCTTATAAAAGTAAAAGGAGGATATAGCATGAGTAATCCGTACACTGGAACACAAACCGAAAAAAATCTGATGGCAGCATTTGCCGGTGAATCACAGGCAAGAAATAAGTACACCTATTTCGCTTCAGTTGCCAAAAAAGAGGGCTATGAACAGATTTCTTCTATTTTTCTAAAAACTGCCGATAACGAAAAAGAACATGCCAAGATGTGGTTCAAGGAACTGAAGGGGATCGGGACGACAGCAGACAATCTCAAAGCTGCTGCCGACGGTGAGAATTACGAATGGACTGACATGTACGAAGAATTCGCCAAAACCGCCGACGAAGAAGGCTTCCATGAACTGGCAGAGAAATTCAGGGGAGTAGCCGCAATCGAAAAAAACCATGAAGAAAGATACCGCGCATTGCTTAATAATGTAGAAACCAGACAGGTATTTGAAAAGAGCGAAGTCAAGGTTTGGGAATGCCGCAACTGCGGCCATATAGTTGTAGGTACCAATGCACCGGATACCTGCCCTGTATGCAACCATCCGCAGAGCTACTTCGAGGTTGAGGCCAAGAATTACTGATGGATAAGTTTTAAACAAAATGAACAGAAATGATTTTATACGGCAAAAGACAGAGGTTACCCTGTCTTTTGTTTTATTATTGGCCATTATAAACTCATCGGGTCACTGTTCCAACATTTTTCTGAGTTCTTCGCACAGATATTCGTAGCGCAGCTTCTTCTCTTCTTTTGCAAAGTGAACTTCCCTGAACTGCTCCGGGTTGTCTGTGTAATCAAGTTCCTCGCCCTGAAACTGTTCGCTTGTAAGATCAAATACGCAGTCACCCACAACGTTATAGCAGTGGTAGCTGCCTCCTTCCCTTGGTATCCCATACACCTTGCCGCCGAATATATCCTGTGCAAGAAAGGCTGTGATCGAACACTGCCCGAGAGTCTTATTCTCTTTACTCCAACCGTCACGTAATCTCGGTGCGCATGTATACTCGCACCAAACCTTTGATAAGGCATCATACAGATCCCTCGGAGTATTTATTCCCGGATACTTATCCGATACCGCTTTTACATAAGCGGTCTCCCAACCGTAAAATTTGTAACTCATATTTTGCTTAGCTATTATGAGAGATAAATACCCTGCATCATCCGGTATTTCATCATTGTTCATATACAACTTTTCCGTTTCCATGCCGCAATTCTCCACTGCCCGTACCTGCATTCCGGTCTTTCCGATCAGGTCCTTTATCTCCTTCATGTGACTGCCGGACTTCATCAATACATAATTCCCCACGCCTGCGGGAAGCTCTTCTGTCCTGTGAACAGCCGGAATTATATGAAGCGGTTCATCCCATTCTGCCAGCGGCATATTAAGCGAAGCGGCAGCGGCGCAAAAGGACGGCACGCCGTTTATCAGGCCAACCCGGTATCCGTCTTTCTCCAATATATGCTGCAGATAATTGAATGAACTGTAGATAGTCACATCTCCCAATACCGGATATACTACATTTTTCCCCTGATCCAGATAGGATTCAATGCGCTTTGCACCCTCTTCGTGCGCTTTTTTCATAAGTTCCCGATCCTTTACCATGGGCATATTTATCGGAAGCAGTGTTTTCTGTGCTATCCCGGGTACGGCTGCAACTGCTGTTTTATATGCGACCGATTCCTGAGGTATCTGTCCCGGAAATGCTATAACATCACTTTCCCGAATTATCCGTACTGCCTTTAAAGTCATCATTTCCGGATCTCCCGGTCCTACTCCGACTCCATATACAATTCCCTTCATTTATAAATCCTCAATTCTGTTGAGTTATGGTGAGTCACAATCTCACATTAGCCTGTTCAAAGATCATTGTTTCGGCTTCCTCTACGTTCAATCCATGAACCTTGCAGATATCAATGAATGACCCGACCACACCCTTATCCGCGTAATTCTCACATACATCCAGTATAAGAGTTCCATTGAGATCAACCGCCGCAACAACACAATCTCCATTGTCCGGCCATGATCGAAAATCAAATCCCTCAAGGTGCCTTTTAACCTCTTCCGAAAAAGGCACCCTGCCAATATATGTGAATTCGATATTGTTCATAGTACGCTTTACAATTCTACCCACGATCTTAGTCACCGCTCTTTGAAGCTTAAGCGGCCGCAGATTATATAAAAAGTCAGTGGAGGACTTCAGGTCGGTACATGCCCGGATTATGTTCTCCGGCTGTACGAATACGTCAAGGATACTGCGATAGACAGTGCTGAGCTTAGGCAGATCATAGGAATCAAACCTGTCCTGATACGTAATTACCTTATTTGAAATGAAATTGTGCATTGTCTCCATCTTCATGGGGGCACGGCAGTCTACGACTATGCCACAGGACACATTACGATTTCCTGCTTTTTCCGGAATATGCTTACGAAGTGCTCTGCAGAATAAGGGTACGATAACAGCGGCAGGCGACGAATCTGTCTTTTTGGCAACCCGCATGACCTCTTCTGTCGGGA
>CAMORO010000049.1 GCA_946623875.1 uncultured Lachnospiraceae bacterium
CAACTTCATTATATCCGTTGCCTGTATCATACAGAGATGAGGATGTGGATCCCAAATTTAAGGATCCATATGAATTCCATGAAATATACGTTATTCCGGTTACCGGATCGGTCACAATGACAATATCCTTATTCCCGTATATACTCTTCAGAAACTCCGGGAGATTTATATGGACGGGACTGCCATGAACAGTATTTCTGAAACTGTATCCTTCCGGAACAAATAACATGAATACCGGTTTATATGTTTTTCCCGCCTCGGCAACTACCGCCTTCTTTCCGTTACCGTCATACCAGATTACACGTACCGGTATCACAATTCCTTCAGAAGAAATGAACATTGCATCCGGATCAAGCGGCATACCTGCAACAGGTTCGTCCAAACCGGTGACAGTCAAAGCCGTAAGCTCCTTTACATGCGTGCCCTGACTAACTGCAATTTCTTCCTGTGCATAAACAGCGGTCTGTGATAGGCTGCTTCCTGCAATGACTGATGCAAATAACAAACTGAATACGATCGATCTGATTTTCATCTTTTACGTGGTGAGCCGTATTCACAACCAAATACGACTCTGCTCCTTTAATTATTTTTGTGATAACTATTCATTTAAAATATATGCATATATGCGCTGTTCAGAATAGTTGCGCTCAAATAGGTGTAAAAAGCCTCTGACCTACGGGTTAAGAATACCATAAATCAGAGGCTTATACAAACCCTTATCAATGCTTAAGTATAAGTTTTATCCCAAACTGATGTCTTTTCCGATAAACTCCTCTCTATAACAACAATAACAGCATAAAAACTGAAATGCAGATGAACAGACACAGGGCTTCCGATGCAAACATAAGCCGGCATGACCCGCTTATATCTTCCGCATCCGCTTCCCTTAACTTATCCCCGATATACGGTTTTTCAACAAGTTTTCCACCGTAAAATGAACTTCCGCCAAGCTGTATTCCCAGAGCACCCGCACAGACGCTTTCCGTCTGTGCCGAATTGGGACTTAAATGCTTAAGCCTGTCCCGTTTCCATATCCTGTATGCATTATATGCACTAAAATCGCTTGTATTCCCGACACAGTCGTTACTGCTTCCGTATTTTATTTCTGCATAGGATTTAAGTATGAATGACGAGAATATCATAAGTAATGCACTTAACCTTGACGGTATGAAATTCAGGACATCGTCAAGCTTTGCCGCTGCTTTTCCGAAATACTCGTATCGCTCATTTCGGTATCCTATCATGGAGTCCATGGTATTAACCGCCTTATACAGCATTCCCGCAATGGGACCGCCTATTGCAAGATATATAAGAGGGGCGATCACTCCGTCCGAGGTATTCTCGGCAACAGTCTCAACGGAAGCCTTTATTATGCCTTCCTCAGACAGCCTGTCCGTGTCACGGCCGACTATCATTGACAGTGCATTGCGGGCATTTAATAAATCACCCGAATTCAGATGATCGTATACCTTCATGCTCTCGTCGCTTAAGCTCCTTGCGGCCAGTATATAGCACGTGAGGACTGCTTCGATGATAACGCCGAGCGCAGTATGGACAGTATATGATATTACAATGATCAAGGCAGAAATGATACCCGTTGTCAGTATGACAGACAGGCACAGGATGTGTCCGTATATTAACTCCTTCTTTCTGTCACCGTCGGCCTTTTTTACAAAAAATATATCAAGAGCCGCGATAAGCCTTCCTATTGCTACCACCGGATGCGGTATTCCGTGCGGATCCCCGATGGCAAAGTCAGCCAGACATCCCAGCATCAATGCGATTGTATGTAAGATCAAGTATTCTCTCATTATCAGTATCCAGCCTGAGTTCAAGTATGTATCCGTCTAAACAGGGCACATGGAAATCGTAATAATCTCTTCCGGTCAGCTCACTCATTACAGCCATGATATTCCCACCGTGACAGACAATGGCTATGTTGTTGGTGTTCTTTGTTTCATCGCCGTTTGCGACTGAATTTTCTCTGTATGAACGATCCCCGTACAATATCCTGTGAAATCCCTGCATGGTTCTTTGTATGAACTCATCCCTGCTCTCACCCTGCGGGAAGCCCTCCGCCCCACTGCTGTCTATAAAGCGCTGATAGTCTTCGTTTCCGTTAAGCTCCTCATGATTGTGCCCTTCGAAGCTTCCGAAATCGGTTTCCTTAAGTTCTTCGACCGTTATCGGGATCATACCCGGAAATAACAGACAGGCAGTATCGACAGCCCGCTTCATAGGGCTTGAAAATACCACTGTATCTCCGTCAAAAAGGGCGCTTAAAGCAGACCGTGCGGCATTTACTTCATTAATTCCCTCTTTGGACAGCGGTTCATCGCTCCTGCAGCCTATATATCTTCCCTCGTCATTTCCTTTTGTTCTTCCATGCCTTATAATGACTACACGAACGTTTGCAACAGACATACTTTCATCTCTCACTTAACTGATAATCTTTATCTTCGTCTATGATATCAACCATTATCGCGGCGAAGGTTGGATCAAACTGTGTTCCGGAGCATCTGAGCATTTCTTCCCTTACCTTTTCCTGCGGGAGAATGTTTCTGTAGCTTCGATTGCTGGTCATCGCATCATATGCATCTGTTTGGGTATTTTTGTTTCTGTTTTTGGGTTATCTTCAGTCTAAACATTTCCGTTTTGTTTTGCATTTCATGTTTTCCCGGTCCGGCTTCCGGTTTGTTGGTTTCGCTGTATTACTGAGGGAGGAATTCAAGTATTTCCCCTTCATCTTCAGGAGCTTCCGTCCTGCCCATGGCATCTCTTATTGTTTTAACAACTTCGGTATAGCCCTTAACAAGATCTTCATGACCCGCTCTGACCGTTTCATAGTCATTCTCATCGGCTGCTCTTTCAAGAGCAGCAGCTTTATCTGATACTTCAACAGCGCCTATCATACGCGATGTACTCTTTAACGCATGAACAAGTGTTGCGTAGTTTTTAAGATCCCCTTCCGCATAGCATGTTTGCATTTTCTCTGTTTTCTCAACATAACCTTTTTCGTATTCGCCCAGTATGATATGATAGAGTTCTTCGTCATTATTGCTGTACTGCAATCCTGTATCGGTATCTATGCCGCCGTTACGTAATACTTCATAAATACCGGCATCTTCCCTGTCTTTTCTATCTCCGCTGTCGGCCATAACTTTGTCGCCTCTGCCTACACTTATTTTATTCCCTTTTCCTACACTTACTTTATCCGACGGAAGATACTTTATAAGCATCTGCCGAAGCTCCCGGCCGGCGACCGGCTTGCTGAGATAGTCAGTAAAGCCTTCGTTTATATATCGTTCCTTCGCGCCTGATATTGCATCTGCCGTCAGACAAATGACCGGAGTACTCACATTGATACCGTCTGCATCCTCTCTTAACCGCTTAAGAGTTTCGATTCCGTCCATTCCCGGCATTCTCTGATCCAGCAGGATCATATCATAGCGGTTCTGTTTCGCCAGAACCAGTGCTTCTGCGCCGCTGTCTGCCGTATCCGTTACTATCTGTGTATCC
This sequence comes from uncultured Lachnospiraceae bacterium, assembly GCA_946623875.1. Lineage (GTDB taxonomy): Bacteria > Bacillota > Clostridia > Lachnospirales > Lachnospiraceae > UBA2868. Next base: position 3,520 of record CAMORO010000049.1, read on the forward strand.
TTAAGCAGACCGGTTGCCACTACGAGATTCACACGTGTATCATCGACAATAAGTATACGCGCATCGGGCGCATGCAGTGTGATCTCACTGACCAGCTCCTCTTCCATGCTCTTTTTAAACTTCTCGCGGAAATCACCTACAGGCTCCTTCGATACGATCTTCTGGGGGAGATGTATCGTGAATACAGACCCTTTCCCATAAGCGCTTGAAACACCGACGGTTCCGTTCATCATCTCTATCAGCCTGTGTGTTATTGCCAGTCCCAGTCCCGTACCCTCTATAGTGGAGTTATGTTTAAGGTCAATCCTTTCAAATTTTTCAAACAGATGGCTGACATCCTCTTCCCTGATACCGATACCGGTATCCGAAACCGTGATCTGAAGATCCATGTCCCGACCTACTTCCCGCTCCAATCCCGATCCGCCATCTTTTATGGAAAGAGTGACACTGCCCTCATCTGTATATTTCACGGCATTGTTAAGGATATTGGTTATTATCTGCCTTATCCTGACCTCATCCCCGTACAGCCCGTTCGGAAGAGAGTCCTCAACTTCGACTGTAAATTCAAGACCCTTGGCTTTGGCCTTTAAGGCGATCATGTTGCTGACATCATTCAACACGGAGGACAGCTCATAGCTGTCTTCGGTGATCACCATCTTCCCGGCTTCTATTTTGGAAAGATCCAGTATATCATTGATTATCGTCAGAAGGCTGTGCCCCGCACTGTCAATATTACCGGAGTAGCCCGATATGTCCTCTAAGACCTTCCGCACCGAAACGGGATCTTGGGATAATGATTTTTGTGCCTGAATACTTTCGCGGAGCACTATCTCATTCATTCCGAGTATCGCATTTATTGGAGTCCTTATCTCGTGGCTCATATTTGCAAGGAAATCACTCTTGGCCGAATTGGACTGTTCAGCCACTCTTCTTTCCTCACGAAGCTTGTTGTTCTCGGCAACCTTCTGCTCAAAATATACAACGAAAATGATCGTAATGGCAAAGGCCGAGATTATCACCGATATCAGGAACAGGATTACCGGAATAATGTCATAGGCATTGGTCTGTGCAGTCTCTGAAACGCCCATTGACAGAACGTCCCTTATCCAATCTGCTAACAGGATCCCGCCAAACGAGCATATGGCCACTATAGCTACAAACGTGCCCTTCAGGATGTTCTGTATCTTGCTGTCGATAAGAACCTCTTCTTCATCTCCCTTTTCGAGTGACTGAATAAGAGACCAGACAAGGAACAGATAATTCAGACTGCACAGGAATGAACATGGATAATACAGATAATATATCCATCCTTCCAGACTCGAGAATGTCCACATTCCGAACTCAAAGCAGGCAAAAAGAAATGCGCAGATCATTACCCACGGAGTTTTGGGTTTATTCCCGGCTCTGCGGTTCTTAAAGTGCCACAGGATACCCTGAATACCGAGACATGAAACGACCGTAAAAACAGCCACCTGATATGCGCTGTTGGCTACTCCGCCGAATTTAACATAAAGAGAAAGCTGCCATAGATTAAGCGGTACAGGGATGAGCATGACGGGATGGAAATATCTTAACTCTTCCCTGCTCTTTATCCTGATAAGGAGCAGCATAATTACAAAATAGGAAGTGTTCCACCCGAAATAAGCGAGTAGATCGGATGCGTTGGGATAATCTCCCATAACAATAAGATAAGCAGTCCAAAAGTAACTGCTTAAGAAACTTCCAAGAAAGAAAATGACCGAATAAAGCCAACACAGCCTCTTGCTGCCTATATATCTGAACAGGGATATAAGCAGGGCTGTTATTATCATTATTAGCTGAACTGAATTTTCCAGATAATCAAGAATCATTAAGGTTCTCTATCCTTCCACCTCTATGGTCTCCCCCTGAAGCCCATCATTATGCATAGTAAGACAAAACACAGATATGCCCGGTCTGTCAGTCTTCATAGTCATAGTCGGTATCCGAAGCGTCAAACAGGCACTTCATGATGTCTGTGACCGGTCCCGGACCCAAGATACCACCCTTAAGCCCTTTTTCTTCTGCAGCGTCATTGTCTTCTTTGCAACAAGGCATGCAATCACAGCCCCGGCCGCATTCCCTTTTTTTATCTTCATCCTTGTCATCTTTTTCGCAGCAGCCCTCGACAGGCTTGAACAGAAGTCCCATTACATATTCAACATCTTTGAAAAACCCTTTATACATCTCCGTACTCCTTATCTGTAATAGTATTTATTTAGTCTCTTTTTATTGATTTGCATTTTTTAACAGAAGAACTGGTCGCAGCCCAATCCGTTGTCTCTGTTATCTTCCTGTTTTGGTTCAAATTCTATGTCTTTCAGCCTTCCGTCCCTGCAGATGCTTTCTACGGTATAGACCCTGCCGTCGATATAGCCCTTTGTGATGAGGTTAACATCGACCTTTCCTGTTGCGTTGAACGGTATATTGTCAGTTATCACGCATTCCCTGGGCAGCCGGTTCGGATCGAACTGCTTATGGTCACCAAAAGCCTCCAGAAGGGCGTTTCTGACTGTCCTCTTTGCCTTTGCGCCCCTGCCTTGCGCCTGTACATACAGGACAGGTATTGTGTCGTATATATGTTTGTCGTATTTCGGAACTATGGCACAGGCTTCTATGCCCTCCTGCTTCGATACAGCGGTCTCTATGACGCCGGCATTGAAATCGATTCCCTCGTTATTCGCGAAGAAACGGTTCATCCTGCCCGCATACGTCAAAGTACCGTCTCCCGGTGTTGAGACAAGATCAAATGTGCAGATGTAAGGCCTGCCGTCTATTTCCTCTGTTTCGAAGAAGACTTTGTCTCCGATGCGCCCGCTGCTTATCCAGTCGGACGAGATGTATAGTCCTCCCGTGCGTGGTCCATCACCCAGGGTATAAAACTTACCGTCGATATCGTCATATAACCTTACTTCGACTCCCGGAAGAGGCTTTCCTATGGTGTCGGCCGTTTCCATACGCGGATCGGGTAATATGCAGGCTCCTCCGGCTTCGGACAGACCGTATCCGCTGACGGCTCTTGTTTTGCCTCCATACTTTTTGATGAAACTGTTTATTCTGTTGAGTGTATCGGGCGATACATACGCTCCTCCGAGTGTCACCAGCTTAAGACTCGAAAAATCGAAGGATTTACCGGCAGAGCATTTCATCCATTCCTCAAACTGCAAAGCGTTGGTCAAAAGCATGCTGACCCTGTATTTCTTTATTGCCTTGTAAAAGCAGTCATTGAGGCCTCCCATAGGCACTATGACATTCGTTACACCAAGGGCTAGCGGAACGTGTACCATGTCTATCATACCGTATGCCGCAGTCATCTCCTTGGTCATCGCCGTGACTGCACCTTCAGCCAAATGACTGATAAGCTCATGCTTCATGAAGCTGACAGCCGCGCTGTTCATTGCGCGGTCGGACAGCGGTATCGGCTTGTGTATGCCCCTGGTCGTCCCTGAAGTATGTGTGATCACAGCCGCCTCGTCATTTCTCTTGGAAGACAGAGTAAATGTTGTAGTCTCGTAGCGGTCCATAAGCCTGTCCATCGTATCGACATCCGGGCAGACATCAACAATGATCTCGTACAGTCTGGACTGAAGTCTTTCGAGCGGAGCCGCATACGGCCCGTCCACATAAGTCTTTAAAACTACTGCATTTCTCAGAGTTCCTTCCTTTCTTTCTTTCGAGATCATGCGAAGAATTCCCGGCCATGCATAACCTACTGATAAGATGATGTCCGTGATCCCTTCCTTCTCTATAGTCTCGTGCAAGCGTTCTTCATCATATGTCTCTTCTACGGGTATCATCGATACCGAGACTCCAAGCATGTTGAGAGCGTAAAAAGCGATGATACACTCGGATGAGATGTTACCGATCATGCCAACCCTTGAGCCGCTTTGCTCGCATATGTCAAGAGCGGCAAATACCTCGGCATATCTGTCCCAGCTGCGAAACAGCTGGCTATATGTATACTCACGCCTGCCGTCAATAAGAGCGATCCGATCCAGTCGCTCCCTGCTGAAAGAATTAAGTTCTTTTATGAACTTCCATGACTTCTGGCCGGCTATAGTTCCTTTGTCAATACGTCCCTTTATAATCTGCAGTTTATCTGCTTCTTCTCTGGTCATTTTATTCTCCGTAAATTATGATGTGGGGGTTGCCCCCTGTCATCATATTATATCAGACAATTAAAGTTCAGGCTACCTTTACCTCAACGTCATATCCATTCTCCCGGTCTTTCCGTCGTACCCTCTTATCAGTACTTTCATCGCCGGCATATGTGCAGTTTCGGTCTCCTCAGCTTCAAGCAGCGCCCTGATGGCTTCTGTCTCCTTTTCCGGTTCATCCATGACAGTTGAGATTTCCAATCCGGTGCCGTTCTTTATATACCAGATCATACCTCTGTCGGAAAGAGCGGCTATCCGTCCGTCTGCGAGCATATGATCCTCCAACGCGTAGGACAGTGCCTCCTCATCCCAGATCACATCCCCTTCCAGTTCACAGAACCGTTTTCTGCATAAAAGGAGATGTTTCATAATATACTCCTTCCCTTTTTGTGTTATATCCTCCGCCGTGATCCGGCACTCTGACGCGCCTCTCTCTATCTGCCTGCCCGTGATACACATTATAATTACTGATCAACCCATATCCGTGATAGCTTGATTTGGCAAATCGAAGCCCCGGGTTTCCGGCATCATCCTCCCTGTTTATCACAGCAAAACGGCCTTTCATTCTCCGGGCAAATTCACGGTTTATCATCTGATAGGCTCCCCTGACATCACTAAGGGCTTTTTCAAAATGCACCGTTATCTGATCCTTTGTCTGTGGAGATGCAAGCACAAAAGCCACGACCGCACCGTTCTGCTCAAGCACGAAGCCATGTATTCCAAGCTCCTTGCGATAAGCCAGAGCCTTCATAAGCGCATGTCTCTCTGCCTCAAGGGGATCCGGTTCATCTTCCCCTGATTCAAGCTTATTCTTAATCCAGTGATCTTCCAATACAAGGCAGGTTTGAATATCATCCTCTTCAAGTTCCCGAAACGCCCACGTCCCGTCTTCCATAAAATGCTTTATATGGTTTCTCTTGCCTGCGAATTGCCCTCCCTTAAGCTCCGCAAGCATTTCCGTATCATAGACATAATCAAAACCGTCCCTGAAGGGTATTGCCTCGTATTCTCCCGGAAAATTCTTCTGCATCCACTGTACCTGTTCCTGCGTCACGCTCGAGAAAACGGGTTCTTCGTCCAAATCCTGAAGCGAACGGAATAACGCCATCTTTTCTTCGTCACTTCCTCCGACCGGAAAAGAATAATACCGCTTACGGTTCTCATCCTCCCAAAAGATGATCATACATCCACCAAAAGAGGCAATCTTTGCATTATACTCGTCAGCCCAGATAAAGCAGTTTGCAAATGCATAATCACAGGAGCGAACATTCTCCTGTGCTATGCATCTGTTCCATGCATCTCTGTATTCAAGTGTTATATCCTTGAAAACCAATATATCCATGACCGGTTAACGCTTCCTCCTGTTCACTTCTCTTATCCTTCCAGTTCGTCCGGAAGTCCGGCTCTCAGTCCCGGTGCGTCTTTAAACGGCACCAGCTCTATATCTTTCAGCAAACCGTCCTCTCGTTCGGGTCTTATGCGGTATAGTCTGCCCTTAAGATTTCCATCCGTGATCCTTCGTGCATCGACCTTACCCGTTGCATTGAGAGGCAGTTTCTTAACGATCATACATTGTCCCGGCAGATTCGTATCTTTGATCATTCCTTCATTGATGAAGACTCTTACGAGTGCTTCTTCCTCGTCATACAGTTTTATCTTCACTCCCGAAAGAGGTTTTCCCATAGAATCATCATCCCTTTCAGGATCAGACAGCATACATGCTCCGGCTGTTTCTGACAGTCCATAGCCGAGCGTCACTTTAACTTTTGAACCACAGTCCTTAAGAAAGCTATGATGGTCTCTGCTACGGGCGTCCCGGTCATGGCAGCTCTTGAGCTGTTCGATTCGCAAATACCCAGAGCCGAGAATACCTCGGCGTAAAGTTCCAATTTTAGCAGCATGCGACGGTAGGTATATTCGTTTTTTCCATCCGAAAGCGTAACAGAATCAAGGCGCTCATCACTTATCGTGTTGAGTGCCCTGATAAACTGCCAGCATTTCTGATCTGTTTTGACAGATCTTGCCATGTCAGCTATTCTTAATCTTCTTTCTTTTCTTGTTTCTTCGGAGCAGCCTTCTTTGCAGGAGCAGTTTTCTTTGCAGGAGCAGCTTTCTTTGCAGGAGCAGTCTTCCTTGCAGGAGCAGTCTTCTTTGCAGGTGCAGTCTTCTTTACAGGCGCAGCCTTCTTCTCAGGCTCCTTCTTTTCTGCCTCAACTGTCTCTGACTTTACATCAATGACCTCATCGACGTCATCATCATCGTCATCATCATCATCGTCATCGTCATCATCATCCTTACGGCACGGTGCCTTGTCACAACCTCTGCCTTCCTTCTCATCATCGTCATCATCCCGATCTTTGAAACAGGGCATTTCGTCGCACGCAAATCCGCTCTTCTTTGCACACTTTTCAGCTTTTTCGGCAACTCTTGAAGCAAAAATCAGTCCTCTTACTACTTCACAAATCATCCTGGTCCTCCTTTTCTTCTTCATAATATGTTATATACTTTTCGAACATTTGTCCGTGTATTAACCGTACTTATTCTCTCCCTTACTGGAAAGCGCAGTCACAGCCCAGGACTTTGGATCCTCCGCCGCCCTGGATGTTGACTATGACCGGAAGCCTTCGTCTGCCCGAAGAGGCAGGCATGAACGTTTCCATGCAAAACGTCTGCCCGTCCCCTGTCACGCACTTCTCATCAAGAACCTCTTCCGTATCGTATTTTGCGAGAGGGCTGTCTTTTTCCGGAACGGGATGCTTATCCTGCAATGCGATCAGGTCTTCTTCACATGAATCGATAATGTACCTGTAAAGGTCTCTTTTCAGTTCGTCTATCACACAGTAATTACTTTTCTTATCCATAGTTTTCCCATCTTAAAGTTCTATTATAAGGTTGTTCATCTCCATCGAAGCCATATAGTTCACATTTTGGGCGAGACCCGTCACGACACGTATTCCAAGGCCGGATGCCGGGTCGTCCTCCGAGTTCTTTTCGAGCCATCGAACCGGGTCGAAGGGTTTGCCGTCGTCTCTTAGCCTTATGACCCCTGAGTCGTCATGGAACACGAATCTGAGGTCCACGCTGGCTTTCTTTCCCTTGCCGTATCCGTGCTCCACGGTATTGCCGGCCATCTCTTCTATGAACAGGGCCAACATGTTTGCCTTTGCCTTTTTCGCGCCTCTTTCAATGCAGAAGCTCCTGACTTCTTCCGATGTTTCTATGACTTCATCCATGTCATGCATGGTCACTTCATACAGTTCTTCAGGCCTTGCTCCAAAGTCATTTGAAAGGATAAGGAAACCCTTTGGTTTGAAAGGGAACTTTTTATTGCATACGAACGGAATAAGCAGGGTCAGCACAAATGTGAGTATGCCTGCCAGAGCGAAACCGAATTCAGCGCCCCGCAATCCGAATGCCGTGCCAAGTCCGATAACGCACGCGATCGGGAGGACACCCTCGCGCATGATATCAATAATATAGCTGTGTTTGAGGTGCATTGTTCCCTGATAAGTACCGCTTACAGGAAAGCTGATCGCCATGAACATGAACTGTATGCCCCAGCACCTGATAAAAGACGCGCCCTGATCGACTGCGGCGGCCGCATCAGGTTTTACAAAGAGCATCGAAAGCGGCCTCGGAAATAGCGTAATGAGTATGCCTATAACAACGAATACGGCCGCCGTGATCTTTATCGCCAGCGTGATACTTTGTTCAAGGCCATGCTTGTCTTCTTCGCTGTACATAAGGCTGCTGATGATCGATGCCGATATGAACATTCCCAGCACCAGTGCGAATAAGACCGAAAACGCGTTGTTAGCTATGGAAAGGCCCGTAACCGCCATCTTGTCAGCTATAATGAGAAGGAAAGCGTTAAAGATAAATGTTCTCAAAGCCTGACAGCCCATGTTGATGCCATGCGGAATGCCTCGAAGGACAACATCGACGAGGTCTCCGAGCTTCAGGCCTTTCCAAGTAAAGTGTATCACGCGGTCTTTTCTGAAGTAATGCGTCATTATAACTGCAAATCCCACGACATTGCTGAGAGAAGTCGCTACCGCCATGCCAAACATTCCGCCGTTAAATACCGTAACGTTCAAAAGATCGAATACAACGTCTGCTATGAGGGTCGATACCATTGCCATCATGCTGCGCTTTTTGTCGTTATCGAGCATCATGATACCTGAAAGCAGCACGGTAAAGCGCATGAACAGAAGGCCCGGAGCGAATCCCCGAAGGTAATCGCTTATCATTTTGACTATCTGAGGATCGCCCGTTTTGGATCCAAGTACTAAACCAAGCCACGGTGCCAGTATATACACAAGCAGAGCCGATACAACGGCATAGATCGCCGCCACTATCATCACTATGCTGAACACCTGATCCACCCTGTCGCGCTGTGCTTTTCCCATGTAGCGGGTGCACATTACCCCGACTCCTCCCAAGAGTCCTCCTACAAGGTTTATAATCATGACGACAGGCTGCAGAAGCCCTGATGCAGCAACTGCGTCAGCTCCCAGAAACTGTCCTGTGACTATGCCGTCTATCATTACACAGGCTATGCCAGCCACTATGCTGATCGCGTTGGTGATCAGTACGCCCATGAACATCTTATTCAGCAGATGAGTGTCCGATTTCATTAACAGTCTTCCTTTCAAGATCAAAGAACAATATAAAAATCACAAGTGCAGCCACCATCAACAGCAACGGTATCCATATGAACAGCATTGAGATCATGTTGGTCGCTTCTCCCGGCTGTACCTTCAGAGCTGCGTTGAAGCCGGTTGCAGCGAGGAGACTTCCGAACATGACACTTGCAAGACCGATTCCAAGCTTTTCAGTAGCAGAAAGCCCGGCGTTACCGGTTCCGGCTTTGAACTGTCCGGTCGTCTTCTCCGTATATACGACCATGTCAGCTGTCAGAGCAACGATCGTTCCTTTGTGAAGTCCGTTCCCCAGACCAGACAGCACATTGAACATAAGCATCGTAGTTATCGACGGAGCACTGAGTCCGAAACCAATAAGTCCAATGACAGCAATGACAAGACCTGCCGCAAATACGTTACGCTTTCCAAACTTTTCAGTCAGAAACGGCATAGCAAACATAATCAATACTGTCGGGATCATATTTGTCATGAGTATCAGACTCACATGATTCATATCATTAAGAATATACAGAGAATAATATGTCGCCCCTGTCGCCATCAGCTGCATCGCAGTTATGATCAGCAGATCACAGACTATGAGGGTTGTCCAGTACCTGTTTTTAAGCAGCATCATCAACGATGCTGTCGATCCTTTTATAAGGCTGTTTTTTTCACGCTCCGGCGCTGTCCGGACCCTCTCTCTGGTTCCTATGACAGTTATCAGAGTCAGTACCAGCATGACAATGCACACCACTGTCATGGAACGAGTATAAGCCGCCTGGGTATTCTGATTTCCGGGCTCATCAGTGAAGATATTCAGAAGCTTAACAAATACGATTGATCCGAACATACCACCGATGGACCTCGTCAGCGCCTGTATACTGCTGAGTACCACCTGTTCTTTTCTATCGCCGGATATGAGAGATACCATAGAATAGTGGGATATCTGCATAAATGTAAGCATAACTGTGTTTACAATGTTGTATATCAAAAAGACATAGACGTATTTCAATAGCTGTGGAAGACCGGAAGGTACCCAGAATAGCAGCATAAGGGTCACGGCAAAAGGCAGACACATACGCAGTAACCACGTTCTAGCTTTTCCGAGCCGAGCAACTGTATTGTCGATGACATTGCCAATCATAATGTCCGATATCCCATCAAGAAGCTTTGATACGGCGATTATTGCAGAGCAGATAGCAATGTCAAGCAAAGCTACATTCGTCAGATAGATCAGAAAGTACCCTGTGATTGCTCCGATAGCAAATCGTGTCCCAATTCCCCCACCGGCGTAGCATAATCTCTCGCCCAAGTTCGGTCTTTCGGTCTTCGTATTCATAATCCAAATATCCTTTATAATTCTACGTTCTCATTATCTGTCATGGTGTTTCTTCATTTCTTCCGGCATCGCTTTTTTGTCAGATTCTATCCTCAGATATTTCTCAAGCAGTATATCCTTCAGCTCACCGTTTTCGGTCACATGTACCACACCGTATTTGCGACCCTCTACACCGCCTGTGGTGATCTTATATATATCCACCTTTCCGCCTTCGTTGTAGGGTATCTTATCCGTGATCGTAACCTCAAACGGAAGGTATGAATCTTTGAAAAGACCATCTTTTATATATACATTTTTAAGCGCTTTCCTGACAGTTTCACGGGCGCGTATGCCCTGCCCGGATGTCTGTACATACATAGCAGGTACTGTATCACGTATGGCTCTTGAGAACCGCGGTGCTATGCCGCAGCCTTCAATGCCCGGCTGAGCGGTCATGGCTCTTTCCACAAGCCCTGTATCGAAGCGTAAGCCGCTGTTGTTGACGAAGAACTTATTCATCCTTCCTACAAAGTAATATGCCCCGTCTTCTCTTGTCTCAACAAGATCATAAGTGTTCAGGTATTGCTCTCCGTCTATCTCAGTCAGTTCGAATAGCACATTGTCACCGATACGTCCGCAGCTTATTGACGGTGAACATATATGCAGTACGCCTCTGCATGGTCCGTCTGCAGGATCAAGGAACACTTCCTTTTCCTCGTCAAACAGTCTGACCTTCACACCCGGCAGAGGATATCCTATGGAATCATCCTTTCTTCCGGGTTTAGACAATATCACCGCAGCTCCGGCCTCGGAATTGCCGTATCCTATGGTAACAGCCGTCTTTGCATGGCATTCTTTAAGATATTTATCGAACTTCTTCTTTGCCTGTGGAGGTACATAACCGCCTCCGATGAAGCAGAATTCCACGAATGACAGATCAGGCCTCATCGGCATATCCGACAGCATGTATAATATCGGCGGCAACGTGAACACGATGTTCGGTCTGAAATGCATCAGAGCTCTTGCTGTAAGCGTCTCATCTTCCATATGCGGTATGACGTTCACCTTTCCTCCGAAAGCAAGCGGCAGATTCATCATGTCATACATAGCATATGCTATCGAAAGTTCCATGAAAAGACAGCTTGAAACATTGTTTCTCAGTTTTGCAAACTGCGGCTCTATAAGCATCCTTCTCGCCGTCTCGTTGAGCCCCTGATCGGATATGGGCACCGACTTGCGCTTTCCTGTCGTCGTTCCCGATGTATGAATGATGAATGCGTCATCTTTGCATTTCTTCTCATAGTATATCGGGGCTGCCTCATACTCACTCAGAAGGTCATCCATGAAGAGTACACCCTGTGTCTGCTTAAGCTTCGCATATCGATCCAGAGCTTCCCTCTCAATGCAGCGACCGCCCGTTGGACCATGAAGAGGCACATGCATTACGATAATGTTCCTGATGCCGAGTGCCTTCCTTTCTTTCCTGATCATCCTCAGTCGCCTGCGTGTAAGCCCAACGTCAGGCAGGATGATGTCAGTTATCTTCTCTCTTTCTGCCAGATCCTTCAGTTTTGTCGTGTCAGCTGCCTGATCGCGTATCAATGATACTGTAGCACCTGTCATGTTGAGAGCGTACATCGAACAGATCACCTCTATGGAAGGAGTCCCTTTCAGCATCACTCTTGAATTATTCTCTCCTGTAATATGAAGAGCCGAGAACACCCTTGCATAGCGGTCCCATTTGCGGAACATCTGCCTGTATGTCAGCTCTGTTTTTCCGTCTGAAAGAGCGACGGAAGCCAATATATCCGGGCTGTATGAATTGAGTTCTTTTATGAACTTCCAACTCTTCTGCCCGATTATCTCTCCGTTTTCGATACGCTCGTTTATTTCACTCAGAGCATTCTTTTCCGCAGTATGTCTTTTAAGATCTTTTTTATAGAGTTCTACCGATTCTTCAAAAAAATCCGTCATCCTGTCTATCGCATCAATACTGGCCTCGATCTGCGGATGCGTAGCAGCGAATGCGTGACCCAGCTCATTATCTCCAAAATACATGAGATGTGACGCGCGTCCCGCCTTTTTAAGAGCATCGTGATACATCAGAGTATAATTGTTGAGGAAATCCCCCCTGCTCGTTGTAAGGAAGACAGGCGGCAGATTCTTCACTATCTCCCTGTTCTCCGGATCAAGATACTGTTTGAAGTTTTCATCAGTTCTCTTTTCTCCGAAGAACTGATCTGTGAGCAACCATCCCAAAGGATCTTCTCTGTCGGTATAGAACATTCCGCAGTGAAGTCCAAGTGCCTTAAATGTCATGCGCGAAGGTTCATAGCCTATGGCTTCCTGCAGTTTCTTTGACTTCTTCATCGCTGCAACGTATATCGCAAGGAATGCCCCGGCGCTCTCGGCGGTCAGGAACATTCTCCAGAAGTCCACATTGAATTCAACAAGCCTGCGTCCCACATAGTCCATGCCTGCACATACATCGTCCAGCTGCTCACAGGCATTGGCTCTGGGTGCCAGGCGGTACTCTATCGAGAATACCAGGTATCCCCTGCTTGCGAGCGCCCTTCCGTATGCCCTTGACATCCTGTGATCTCCGATCACGAGTCCGCCGCCATGTATGTTGACTATTACCGGAAGCTCTGTATCTTCAGGAACAACCGGTTTGAAGATGTCCATAGCAAGAGGCACCTCATCCCTGTTCATGTACGGATTGTTAAGGATGTCTTCAACTTCATACTTTACTTTAGGACTTTGCTTCTCAGGTTCAGCAGCCTCCACTTTACCATGATCCACTCTCTTCATCCCCTGCATACGCTCTAAAAGTATGCGTACCAGTTCCTTTCTTACACTGTTTGATACATAGCAACTGCTCAGATCATCCATGACTTACGATCCTTTCTTTTATAATTATGATTCGAAGGTCAAAACTATACTTTTAGATGATTAGCGGATTGTTCCCACTTCCTGCTCATGTTGGTACGGATCATAAATTCCCTGTCTGCATTACCAAGCTTGTGGTGTTGACAGGCTTTTGACCCTTTAATAAAACTATAACATAGCAAAGCGTTTGTGACAACAATATGCGTCTATTTAGAGCTTAATTCCACCAAAGATCAGTAATTCCAACATTATGAAAGAAGGAAAAGAGCTGTCAGGACAACCGCCGCTCCTTCGCTTACAGTAACCAGATAGCCCGCCGTATCTCCCGTAACACCTCCGAACTGCCTGATGACCATATTTTTATATATAATAAAAGTGGCCGCAAATGAAATAACAATTGTTACCATAACTCCGAAACTCATATATCCTATTATTCCGAAGCAGATCATTACAATTACAGATATCAATAACCAGACTGCCAGTGCCCATATTACCGAGCCATGCTTATTTCCCGCTTCCGCATAAAGCATACCGTCCTTCTTTGCTTTGGGCAAAAGCAAAGACGTCAGGCCGCTCAATGCCCTGCTCATCATAAGAATGGGAATGGCAAGAAGCATCGTTCCCGGATTTCCTCTCTGAATAATGACGGATAGTGCAGAAAGTACCACGAGAAAATATACAGCCAGTCCTATAACCGCAAACGCTCCTATATGCGGATCCTTCAGTATCTCAAGCTTCTTCTCCCTCGCTGCATACGATCGCAACGCATCCTCCGTATCCATAAAGCCGTCAAGATGAAAGCCTCCGGTTATCACTATCGGGATCAGCAGGGTCACAAATACTCTCGCTGTATCGGGAACGGAAAGCTTAAGAAGTAAAACATTAAAAAGATATACCGCCATCCCGATAACTGCGCCCACAGCCGGAAAGAACATCAGACTGTGCGACATATCACCTTCATCCATTTCAAACCTTGGCATCGGTATCCTCGAGTACAGCGCAAATGATACAGCCAACCAAGGTATTGCTCTTTTTCCTATATCACCATGTTGTCGATCCTCTCTATCTTCTGTCTGCCGATCTTCGCTATTGCCATGCTGTCGATCTTCGCTATTGCCATGCTGTCGATCTTCGCTATTGCCAAACTTCCGATCATCTCTATCTTCCGGCTGTCTGTTCACGCTATCTCCAAGCCGGCGGCTTACCTCATCAACAAGGCAGATATAATTAAGTGTTTCGATATCTTCAATATCTTTCGTATCATAATCTGTGCTGACAACAATCAATTCAGCAACACAGTCACTAAAATACCTGACCTCGTTCACTATATGATCGACAAATTCATACGCAGCCTTACATATATCAGTATTGTCTGTATTATTTGCATCATCCGCAGTGATACTATTTTCGGTATTGTCTGCATTTGCATGATCCGCTTTACCCGGTTCATCCGGTGCGGGGCATAGATTACAGATTTTTTTTGAACTGATAAGCTTTCTTAAATCTTCGAATTTCGGATTATCATGAAGTTCATTTCCGACAAGGTTGGATAAACATTCAAGCAATACCGTACTTTCTTTTGGAGCCTTGATCACGTCAAGTGCCTTAATAATATCATAGGGCTGCTCGATCGTCGCAAACCCCTTACCTTCCCTCTGAGCTCTGTGTTTCTTAACACGGTCGCTTCCTTCCTCATCCATGACCTTCATGGTAGCGAGGTAATATAGATTTTTCCTTCCACCCTGTACGGCAAGCTCCTCTGCCCTAAGCGATTTCCCACTGTCAGGTGGGCCTGTGATCAATTTTATCATCTTCAAATTTCTCTGCGAATTTTTCTTTTTTACCTACTATATTCTATTTACATGTATTTGGTAGGTATTTATTCGATTGTTATTCCTGTTTTCTACCTACTAAAACAATTTCTTCAACATTTAGTAGGCATTTGTCCGCTTGTTTTTCCTATATTTTACCTACTAAAACAATTTCTTCAACATTTAGTAGGTATTTGTCCGATTGTTTTTCCTGTTTTCTACCTACTAAAACAATTCTTCCAACATTTAGTAGGCATTTGTCCGATTGTTATTCCTATATTTTACCTACTAAAACAATTTCCCCAACATTTAGTAGGTATTTGGGTGGTAGTTTTTCAGGATTTTAATTTGAGCAGACTGTATATCGCATTTATATCAAGGCTTTTCCTCAGTTCCTGTGCAAGCTTCGCATACTGCTGCTCCTTAAATTCGCTGCGGTTTACAATTTCATCCGGATTTAAGACATAATTATTTCCCGCTGCTTCACTTACCGAATTTATAAGTCCTGCAAGGAAATCTGCACTGTCAAATAAGCCATGGACATAGGTTCCGTACACATTATCCCTGCAATATCCGGTCCCACCTGATGTAAATTCATATAAATCATCAATAGGCAAGATCCCGCCTGATATAAATTCACCGGGGTTCTCAGTATAAGAGGACTGACCGGTTGTAATATCGCACAAATCCTTACAGGGAGAGGTTCTGCCCATATGGATCTCATACCCCTCGACTGCCGTACCTGCCAAACCTTTCAGAATACCTGTTGCACCGGTTATTTCTCCTTTATACCTGATGGTGGTCTTTTCATCCTCCATGACGGTATCAACAGGAAGCAGACCAAGCCCGGTCACCACGTCCCTGCTATCTGCCCCGTCGCTGATACTTCTACCAAGCATCTGATAACCGCCGCATATTCCCATCACAACTGTCCCGTGCCCGGCAAGCTCTTTTACCTTGTCAAACAATCCTGTTTCCCTGAACCAGTCAAGATCCGATAATGTATTCTTTGTTCCCGGAAGTATCAACATGTTAGGTTTACATAACTCGTCCACTCTATCTACATACCTTACGGACCTGAGCGGCGGCTGTGAAAAGACATCGAAATCAGTATAATTCGATATATGCGGGAAGCGTATCACCGCTATATCCGGGGCATAACCTATAGCATAGTGCTTATTATTAAGCTTGTCGCTTAGCGAATCCTCATCATCTATGTTCAATCTCATATAGGGAACCAGACCCAATACCCGTGTTCCCGTTTTCTCTTCCAGTATACTTATTCCCTTTTCAAAAAGAGCGGGATCACCGCGGAACTTGTTGACGATCAGTCCCTTAACACGGTCTCTTTCCGAAGGCTCCAGCAGATCAAGAGTCCCCTGCAGCTGGGCGAACACTCCCCCTCTGTCAATATCCCCGACAAGCAGAACGGAAGCATCAACCAGCCCGGCTACTCCCATGTTTACAATATCATTATCCTTAAGATTCAACTCAACAGGCGAGCCGGCTCCTTCAATAACGATAATGTCATTTGCTTCTGCCAGCCTGTCATAGGCTTCTTTTATTATGGGCTTAAGCTCTTTTTTATACTCGAAATATTCGGCTGCCTTCATATTTCCGACAACCCTGCCCCTGACTATAACCTGCGAAGTCCGGTCATCATTGGGTTTTAAAAGGACCGGATTCATATCGACGTCCGGCTCTGTTCGCGCACATTCCGCCTGTACTACCTGGGCGCGCCCCATTTCGCCGCCATCTTTTGTTATGTACGAATTAAGCGCCATATTCTGGGATTTAAAAGGTGCAACCCTGTATCCGTCATCGGCAAAAATCCTGCACAGGCCTGCCGTGATCAGGCT
>CAMORO010000050.1 GCA_946623875.1 uncultured Lachnospiraceae bacterium
CATCCGGTTCTTTGCTATTATCCAGGTTCTCTGCTCATCCATATTCTTATATCCAGCTGTAATCCCCGCCGGTAACAGCAAGGCTCAGCAAAACATCGTATTTCTCAACATCTTCACCTTCGAGCATCTGCAACAGCTTAGCTGCCTCATTCGGTGTTGGCATCTCGTCATCCGGTCCGATCTCCATGTTTACTTCTTCCCCGCAATAAGGGCACACCAGCGCCGGTGCTATTCTTATATCAAGGAATCGGTTCCCGCAGTCAGCACACTCGTAAAATCCACATCTTTCAGTTCCATCAGGTACGTAATACATCCTTCATCTCCTGTTCTGCAAAATAATGCTCTTTGGCATAAGCAAATCTCTCATTGAAGCGTTCGATCGCCTCTTTGCTTATTACTCCCTTCGATTTCACTCTTCATATCTTTAACCTTTTCAAGAGACACCATCCCCCATCACACTATTTAACTGTATACCTTCCACAATCTATATAGAATAATGCCTTCCATAGGTATAACAAGCAGTGTATTCACATAGTTTATTAATGTAACAGTACCACACACTGCTACTTTCCCTGATGTCTCCCTACGAATTATTATAATCTAAAACAGTTCCGATTCATAGCAAAAGCGGCTTCAATGCCAGCCGCTCTTTTACAATTATATAAGACTACGTCAAAATTATTTCGAATGCTGCCTACAGTACACAGAGCCACTCATGTTCTGATTATGACATCCTGACTTATTGCATGTATGGTATAAACAATAATCATAGCCCTTGCTTCGATACATGGTACATCCGTTTATCATACATTTGTTAGTAGATGGATCCGGCTTTTTATCTTTCCTCGATGACCATGTTTTATGCTTAATGCAATATCCGTTACCGCCTATCTCCGTGCATCCATCCATTCTGCATACGTGCTCACTACAATACATGCAATAAATGCACCTATGTTTGGCATTACCATTCCGCTCAGGAACCTGCCAAAGCTTTGAATTTTCTCCTTCATTTGGATTTCCTCCCAATATTTGTCTAAGGGGCTGCTACTCAATGATCAAATGAGTTCTCAGGGCAACCCTGTCTTTCTTGTCCGATTGGGTCTGTGCACGTCTGCGGCAACCCATAGAAATCCGAATGCATTCGTTTTGCTAAGATAATTGTAGTGGCTGGGATATGCAATTTCAACTTATACATATTTAGTTTTGCCACATGAGAAAGTGACATGGATTAAAAGAATTGTAAAATGACCTAATACCCGGGCTCTTATGTATTATTCCGGGGCTTTTTAAGCAACCCGAGCATTAATGCAGTAACCATTGAGCCTATGATAAGGGCCAATACATAGAGAAGCCGGTTTCCCATAACGGGAAAGACGAATATTCCGCCGTGCGGAGCAGGAAGCGTACATCCAAACAGAGAAGATAATGCTCCTGCAACTGCTGAACCTGCCATACAACAGGGAATGACCCTGATAAAATCGGTAAATACATAGGGTAAAGCACCCTCAGTAATAAATGAAAGCCCCATAAACAACGCGGCAGGGCCTCTCTCCCATTCATATTCGGAGAACCGGTTCCTGAATAAGACCATGGACAGGAAGATTCCTATCGGCGGAACCATTCCTCCTATCATTACAGACGCCATTATATCGGTATTATCTTTAAGAAGGCCGTCTACACCATAATTATATGCTACCTTATTTATTATTCCTCCCATGTCGGCAGCCATCATCATTCCGGATAATCCGCCCGCAAGGATCCTGTTTTTGTTTACCACGGTATCAAGAAGCTCCGTGAACATCTGACCTATAACGGTAGATACAGGCTTGATGATCAGAAGTGATATGGCCTGCATCAGGATCAGACAGAAAACCGGAAAAATCACTATAGGCGCGATTTTTCTTATAAAGGAAGGAAGCCTGTTGGTAAAACGCTGGATTTCCTTTGAAATTACACCGGCAACAAGGCCTGCAACCATTGCACCGACGAAACCCGAATTAGTTTCTATCGTCATAAAACCACCTACAAAACCGGCAAGGAAAGCGCCTTCTCCGGCCAGGCTGTACGCCATGAAACCCGCAAATACCGGCAGCATAAAGTTGAAGGTATTTCCGCCGATAGTTTTAAGCGTTGCAGCAAGCGGTGTAAGGGTACCGAAATTTGAACGCTCGCTAATAGGAAGTGATGCCAGATCGACAGATGCAGCATCAAACAGGAATGCAAGTGCTATAAGAATACCGCCGCCTGCCACAAAAGGCGCCATCCAGCGAACTCCTACTATGGTGCTTTCTATGAGCTTTCGCCTAATAAATTCTGAAATTCTTCTGCGGAATGAATTATCCTGATCTTTCTTTGCTTCATTCTCATTAACATCCTGCCCTGATGCTTCCTGAACGGTATTTGATCCGCTGTCGGAAATAATGGCATCTTTCCCGGCAGCTTCAGTAACGTAAGTATTTACAGTTTTCTCCTCGGCCTTATTTATATCTGAAACATTTTCTGCAGAGGTGCCTGTGTTGTCAGCCGGAAAATCTTCTGTTTGTTCTTCCATATCACTGCGGTACAATGTAGCCCTGTTACGTCCGTTTTCCTTGGACTCATACAGCGCAAGGTCTGCCTTTTCAGAGAGCTTATTGAGTCTGGTTTCATCATATGCTTCAACCACTCCAACACTTATCGTCAGCTTAAAACCTTCCGGTCTTGAACTGGCTTCCATATCACGGCACAGACCGCAAAGAGCCTTTTCCGCTGATTCTCCGTTCAGCTTAAGTACACCTATGAATTCATCACCGCCCCAGCGCGCGGAGAAACCACCCTTTTCAGTTGTCATAGACCGTATATTTTCAGCCAGGAAAATAAGAGCCTGATCGCCTGCAGCGTGACCGTATCCGTCGTTTATCTGCTTGAAAAAATCAATGTCAAGAAGAAAGAGCACAAAGGGTTCTGACTGCCTCTCAGCAA
Organism: uncultured Lachnospiraceae bacterium; assembly: GCA_946623875.1. Classification (GTDB taxonomy): domain Bacteria; phylum Bacillota; class Clostridia; order Lachnospirales; family Lachnospiraceae; genus UBA2868. The sequence continues at coordinate 2,962 of CAMORO010000050.1, forward strand.
TGAACTCGGCATACTCCGTGTGGAAAGATTTACGGTTCATCAGACCGGTTAATTCATCCAGGGTAGCAAGACGGATTATCTGACGGCGATAGCTGAAAATAAGATTTGTTATCATTACGATGGTGACTGCGAGCATAATAAGCTCTATCAGCATAAACAGTGCAAACTGTTTTCTCTGCTGGGCTTTGGCATCCGTACAGTAATTAACGGTCACAGTAAATAATTCTCCGCCCATTATTGGTCTGATCACGCAGCAGTTATCATGCAGCAGGATTCGGGAACCCGCTCCGTACCACTCTGTGTATTCTCCCTGACGGAATCCGGGATCGCCTGTTATATCCCTGAAATCAGCGAGTGAATTGTCCAAAAACAGGTTGCCAAGCGCTGTTTGCCCGTTCTTTATATAGATTGTTCCGTCAGAAGATATGACCCATATATCTATTAGATAATCCAGAGAGTCTTCTTCGGCAAATATTTCCTGCATAGTCAAAGCACCGAAGGCACCTTCTGTTATTCCGGAACTATTGAAAGTAGCTTCTATCCTTGTAGAAATATGGGATGAGGTTATCTCTGTTTCGCGTGCGATCGAACTGCGTAGCATATCCGTAGTGAGTGAAAAGAAGAAAATGGCACTTCCTGTGAATATTGCTGTTATTATGGTAAAAATCGCGATGATCTGTATATCAACCCGTCTTTTGTTCATTTATATCATTCTCCGATTAGATCGTTCAGATAATCCCTGTCCCATAGGATTACATTAAGCTTTGATGCCAGCTTTACAGCCGGCTCGGTAAAATACTGATTGGTGATAACCACACCTATCATCCTGTCATAATAGTCTTTTCCCGCATAAACCTCCTGCACAGCCTTAACTCCTATGGGCTTATCGTAGCATTTGCATTGGAATGCGTACGTAATGTCTTCTTTCTTGGCAAGTATGTCTACGCCGAAATCACCGCTTCCCCTGGTAACCTCCACATCCTGAAAGCCGTTAGCGGACAGAAGATCGGCACAATAATATTCAAAATCATGCCCTTCCATCTCATCCACCGGAAGCGGTTGTATCCTTCGCCTCTTCAGGTAAAATATGAACGTTATACCGGTTACTATGACAAGGATAAACATCAGATATGGCATCATAGTTTCAGTCATAATAAAAACCTCGTTTTCTCCATTATATAGTATACCACATTAATTGCGATAATGATTTTTTATTATATTTATGATAATATTGTTTTATTGATAACTCTGTGTTTGGAATAAGGAGAACTAAGCCATGTCGAAAAAAGCCCCATCTTTGGGCTCTTTGATTAATGCATATCTATTCTATTCCTATAGTATCGATATTTCACCCACAAAAACACTCATTTTCATGAACATTTTTATCAGAGGTCAAATGTATGTTTTCCCACAGGTAATTCTTCAAACCCATATAAACATGGAGTAAAGTACTGCCGTCGTCCCGCAAAAAGCTATAAAAAAGCATATAAATTCATTTACTCTTTTCTTCAGTATATAACGACTGCTGAACCACTCACTGAATTCATCAATTTCCTTATCAGTTAATTTCAAACTCATGACCTCTTTCTCAGATACATTTTCAAAACCTGATACTACCGGTTACTTTCACCCCATCTTATTAGTTATTAAAGATTCGCCGTTTCATATTTGGCAATTTCATCCAGCTGGGAAATTGTCTGAAGAATATCTTTCTCTGTTGTATTTGCATTTATGGTGCACATCCTTAGAGTTCTTTTTCCCTTCAGCGTTGTAGTCACGATAAAAGCAAAACCTCTGTTGATGATCTCCTTTGATATCCTGACGGTCAGCTCGTCAAGGGCTTCGTCTGACAAGCCCGCAGGAGCATAACGGAAGTTGACTGTACCACAGCTCGGATTGGACACGATCTCCCAATTTGGCCGCTTGCTCAGTTCTTTTTTAACAAGATTGGCATTGAAGAACGAGTACTCGATCAGCTCCGCCAGCAGATCCGTTCCCGTCGCCTGCAGGGTATACCAGAGCTTGATGGCTCTGGCGGGACGAGACATTTCGGGACCGAGATCCCAGCTGTCGTTATGCTCGCTGGATCTGACATCCGCCAGGTATTCCGGATGTTCCGCAAACGAATTGAGAAGGTTCTTCCTGTCCTTCACGATCAGCGTGCTGCAGCTGTAGATCTGCATCAGCCATTTGTGGGTATCCCAGGAGAATGAGTCGGACAGCTCTATTCCCTTCGCAAGATTGCTATAGATAGGCGAAATCAGAATAGAAGCGCCGAAGGCTCCGTCGATGTGGAACCAGAGGCCGTATTTCTGCGCGATCTGTCCCAGCTCCGTAAGCGGATCGATACTGCCGGTATTGGTGGTGCCGAGACTCCCAATGATAGCGAAGGGGATTTTACCGTTCTGCCGGTCACGACAGATTGCCTCCTCCAGGAGGTCGGCGCGCATCCTGAAATCGTCATCTGTCGGGATCTTTACTATCTGATCCTGGCGGAATCCGATGATTCTGAGCCCTTTTTGATTGGAGCTGTGCGCCTGATCGGAGAGGTAGGCAACGCCTTTTGCAAAATCTTCCGGAGCCAGCCGCGAATCCCTTGCAGTAACCATCGCGCTCATATTGGCAATCGAAGCGCCTGACAGGAAAACTCCTCCGATGTTGGTCTCAGGATATCCTGCCAATCTACCCATCCATTTCACCAGGTTTTCCTCGATCGCACCTGCGCCCGGAGCCTGCTCCCATCCGCCGACGTGGAGATTGTACACGTCTGTGAGTATACTTCCTGCCAGAGAATACGGGGAAACTGCCGAAGCAACGAAGGAAAAGAACCTGGGGTGCTGCGTCAGCATCGCCTGCTCAAATACATCATTGACGAGTTCATTACCCACTTCCACGGGATCCCTGCCCTTTGCAGGAATGTCCATGGACAAAATGCGATCTATCGTCTCCTTACCGGGTTCTTCAAATATCGGAAGATCTCTGATATGAGCATTCTTTTCAATCCTCTTTGATAAATAGCTGTTCAATTGCGCTGCCTGCTCTTCAAAGCCCTTTTTTATGCTCTTGTCAAATTCAAGCCAGTCAAACATAGTTATATCTCCTTATTCATTCATACCTGTCCATGTGCAGTATCCCATTGCTTTCTGTCCTTTATATTTTTATCTCGGATACATATATTATACTATAAAATCACATACGAGAAAAACAATATCACATAAAGGGATAGATCATTTATATGTCATCAAACACCTCTATATCGTGAACTATCACTAAATTTCTATGTTTTCTATCCAACAGAAAAAGGCGCATAATACAGTGCCGACAGCAGATATCCTCGCACATTCTTTATCCGTCCTTCAAACTGCCGGTAATTACTAAGAACATACTCTATATGTTCGATACGGAGCTTTGAATACATTCCCCTGACAGCCTGTAATGATTTTTCTTCCTTCCCCAACAGGATCCTGTCATCCTTATCAACCATAATGTCTGTGATGACATCAACTATCGTTCTTAGAAGTCCTTCTCTTGAAGGGTATTTCCGTAGCAGCTCATCATATCCGATATCATACATAATGATCTCACTATAGAGCTCTCTCTCATCATCACCAGACTGCCTAACCTGTAAGTTAATATTTTTATCAGTATTATTCATTTCAGTATTACTCTTATTAGTATTATTAGTCTGCAGAAATTGCAGTTCTTGAACTGAAAGTTTTGCAGTTCTTGATGTGCAAATCCTGCAGATCAGTCAGGAAATTCTTTACATACATCAGGTTCGGCTTGCCCATACCACGTCTTTTTCTCTCTACAAGTCCCTTATCTTCAAGTTCCTTGATTATTGTGTAAGCCCTTCTTTCGGAACAGCCGAGCACCTTGGCTGCCTCAGCCATCGTATATATGATATACACGCGGCCTTTGTCGTCAGTCCATCTGTTCTCTGCAGACAGACCGACCCTGTCAAACAGAAGCCCATACATTACTTTCGCTTCCAGCGATATCTCCCTGACTCCTTCGATCTCAAACATAAGCTTCGGGATCCTTATGAACATGAACTTATCAGCTTCCCTGCCATAGAAATACTCAAATGGCATCCGGATCACCTTCTATCTGCCCCAGGATCTTTCGTGTACGCCATCCGATACATGCCTTCCCTATTCCATATGGGCATCCCTTACAGCTTTCATATTTGGGTTTTATAGGCGGAAACGGTGTCGGGTCCTCAGCATATGGGCAGTTATCCTCTCCAAACGGGCAGCCGCTCCCTCATGGACAAGCCGCTTCCTTCCATAAGCATCCAACGTATAAACATTTCCATCCCAATGCAAACAATAATGACAATACCGGATGTCATCTCTTCCGTATACAGGCTCCGGCTTCATGTATCTATCCCTCCAATCAATTTTTTCATAGCAACACACAAAAAAACAGTCATTCATCAAAAAAGAAATGACTGTTTCAAAAAGCTATGTAAAATTATTGAATAGATGATAAAATCAAGAAAAATTCATTCCAAAACTATACACTACCTATACTGTATTTTATACTGTAGTATAATTAAAATACTACACCTGATAGTGACAGATAACGACAAAAAATGAGACGTGTAAATGTTCAAGAAACCAAGTAAATAAGAGAAGAAAAGACGTTTCACAGCACTCTGTGAAACGTCTTAAAAATCAAGTGCGGAGGATGGGACTTGAACCCACACGAGATTGCTCCCACAAGATCCTTAGTCTTGCTCGTCTGCCAGTTCCGACACCTCCGCATATGTTCACGGCTTTAGCCGTAATCTTCGGTCGTCTGTTCAGCGACCGAAGATTATATTATCATATTACTGTCTTAATTGCAAGCACAAATTAAAAATTAATGTTTTATATTAAGCGATCTTAGACTTAGCAAGCTCAGCCAGTGTTGTAAAGCCTTCAGCGTCGTTAACTGCCATCTCGGCAAGCATCTTCCTGTTGATGTCCACCTCAGCGAGCTTAAGACCATACATAAGCTTGGAGTATGAAAGACCGTTCATCCTTGCTGCAGCGTTGATACGTGCTATCCACAACTGTCTGAACTGACGCTTCTTCTCCTTACGGCCTGCGAAAGAAGTATTCAGAGCTCTCATGACAGACTGCTTGGCAATCCTGTACTGCTTCGAACGAGCTCCTCTGTATCCCTTAGCTAACTTAAGTACCCTGTTATGCTTTTTCTTAGCGTTTAATCCGCCCTTAATTCTTGCCATTGTTATTTCCTCCTAATCATATAATTCCATATCGACCCTGACAATATCTTACAGATACGGGCAGATCTTCTTCATGTTTGCTACATTTGTCTCATCGGTAATAACAGCCTTCCTGAGATTCCTCTTGTTCTTTGTAGTCTTCTTTGTCAGGATATGACGTCTGTACGCCTTGTTTCTCTTCAGCTTTCCGGTTCCCGTAACCTTGAATCGCTTAGCTGCTGATCTGTTGGTTTTAATCTTTGGCATTTCTAATTCCTCCTAAACTTTAATCTTTGGATATCTTAACTTCACGCAGATATTACCCGCGCTTCTCAGTTAAAAACATTGTCATGGTCCTTCCCTCGACCTTCGGTGCCTTCTCCACCGATGCGCAGTCGGAAAGAGCCTCTGCAAAATCATCCAGAATGTACTTACTGCTGCTCATGTGAGCCATCTCGCGACCTCTGAAACGCAGTGTGACCTTAACCCGGTCACCTTTCTGAAGGAACTTCCTTGCCGCGTTTATCTTGGTATTAAGATCGTTGGTATCAATATTCGGAGACATACGGATCTCCTTGATCTCGACCGTATGCTGCTTCTTCCTTGCTTCCTTCTCCTTGCGGGTCTGTTCATATTTGAACTTACCGTAATCCACAATACGGCATACCGGCGGCTTGGCAGTCGGAGCGATCTTTACAAGATCTAGTCCCGCATCATCCGCAAGCTGCTGTGCCTCACGCGAGGACATTATTCCAAGCTGTTCTCCGTCTTCTCCGATAACACGCACTTCCTTGTCACGTATCTGTTCATTGATCATTAAATCGCTAATGGCTGTTCCCTCCCTTTACATAAAAATAGGTGAATATCACAGATATCCACCTATTATTCATTCAAATCAAAATATAAATATAAAACCGAATATTTACTAAAGATTCAAACGCCCGGTAACACCTTTAAGTCCCGGGGTGAGGGCGGATACCCTGCTTGCTGTGTCCAAAACACTTAGATAAGATACCACATCCCGCCCGGGCTGTCAAGCACCTTATCTGTCAATATTATTTTCGACAATTGAGTTATCATTGTAATTCAAAACATCATCGGCTCAGAACTTCACCGTCTCCGGAGGCGCCGTAAATGAACTGAACGTTGCAGTCGCATCTTTCAGATATAGTACCTCCGTATTTCCATCGTCTTCGGAATACATACCCCTTAGTGACGGATAAGCATCAAGCATCGACTTCCTTGCTTCTCTCCTATCATCCTCAACAAGCACTCCCGCAATACGGAGCCACTCTCCGTTCTTAAACGCGCATATCTCAACCTTCGGGTTTGTATGTATCTGTTTTGATACATCTTTTGACTTTCCGGTCTGTATGTACAGCTTTCCTTCAAATACATGAGCCGTACCGAAAGGTCTTACGCGGGGCTGATCCCCATCAACCGTGGCAAGATAATATGTTTCGGCATCCTTAAGAAACTTCACTACTCTCTCCATTTTAGTCCTCCTTAATCTTATCGGCTGTAGTTTTACAGCATCATTCTTCCCTCAATACCGAAATGATCGATAAGCTTAACCATGCCGTTTTTATGCCTGATACGTATTTTACATCCGCTTCCCATCACCGGCATCCCATTATCGAGAATAAGCGGGTTGTCCGGCTCAATGCTTATTATCGGGAATATCTCATCTGAAGTAAATTCCCTGTCCTCATCAAGCGTAATGACCTGAGAAATAAATATATAGTCTTCCGAAGCATCATATTGATCTGCAAGCGTTCCGACGGCATATGGCAGTATCGAAGCTTTCGAATCGGGATTGGTTCCGGTACTGTATATGAATTTGATTATATCAAATCCCGAATAAATTGTCATTGCCATCCTTTTATCCCTGCCCATATGATCCTTCCCTTTCAGGATTAGAGCCGAAGGAACTACCGAATATGCACTGCCTGTTACGGGATCGCTTATTTGAACTTTTTCTCCCGCAAGGTTTGTGACGGATGTACAGCCGTTATCCGGAAAACCGTAAGCACCGAGGGTTATTTCCATTGGTCTTTTACATATCCTCATCCTGTCAACTCTCATAATACCCAGAGGCATGGGATAATCCGCAAGATCAACAGCCTGCTGCCAGTGATATTCAACCGACAGATCATGATCGAACAGCTGTCTCCTGTACATAACCCCGTCCCTGACGCCGGCATAAAAAGTCACATTTGCCTCCTCAACATGCATATCAGTCAGGCTTTTCAAAACATACTGCTGCGACTCTATATCATCCCTATTCGAGCTTTCCCACGGATACTTGGTGTTGTAGTTAAGCTTCGAGTAATTCCACATACCATGCCTGTCGCCCTTTTCCTTCAACACCTTGGCACTTCTGAGTATTGTTTCGCCGTTATCCCTGTGGTTGGTAAACACCAGTGCAGGTCCGTCAAGCACGGTCTCCTTAACTTCTCCGCCCGCGGTCTCTTCCCAGCTTCCGTTATTCTCAACGGCAGTCCAGAAAGGATGTGTCTCCGGAAGATGAAGACACAGAAAGGCTTTCCCCATCCAGAAGGGCGACTCGGCACATGAATACCCCTGTACCAGAGGCATAAACTGTCCGTAAAAACCAAGACTTGGAATACCCTGTGAAAGAAAATCATCCCTTGTCATAAACTGAAGAAGCGATCCCGATGCGATCCTCCTTGCAAGTCCCGGATCCGCCCCGGATGATCCAAGAAACATATTTCCGTCAAATGCGGATGTAACCGCGTTCCTGTATATACAGCTTCTTCCCCACATATTTGTATACCCGTCACGGTCAAACATATCGGGAAAGCTTACCATAAGTTCGTTTGAATGTTCCTCAAATCTCTTCGCAATTACGGGCATATGATCATATCCGTACCATACACACCACAGAGGAGCATAGAAATTGAAGGCCCAGCATGAATAATAATCAAACGACTGTCCGTCTCTGTACCAGCCGTCTCCGACGTAATAATTCATGATCTCAATGGCATGGTCTGCCATTATCTTTTCATCGATCGGATATCCGTACATATAGAGAAATGCCATATCAAGCATATTAAAGAGCCGCCAGTTCTGAGGAACGGTATTGGCATGTGCAAAGCCCATAAGAAAGGCTGCAACGCCGTCCCGTTCATCCCGTGTGAAGGTTTCCCACAGAACCTTTCTGCACATATACAGTCCTATTACAAGAGCACAGGTCTCAACAGTCTGCTGGAAAGGAGCAAACATATCCTTTCTTCCGCTCAGTTCCTGCATATCCTCATATGAGCCGGCATATTCCTCCGACGCCTTATCGGTACAGCTTCTCAGTATATGAAGTCTGTAATACTCTCTCAAATTTATACCGTTAATGGTAATATCGGGATCCTCAGCCATCACGACTGAGGCAATGAACAGTGTCCTTGTAAGTCCCTCGAATATTTCTGCTCTTTTCTGAACCTCGAGATCTCCTGCATCAGCATCGGGATGCGGATAGGTTATCTCCTTTTCCGTTCTTGGCATAACTACGGGATTGTTGATATCCGATATATTGTCAAACACGCCTTCCAGCAGATATTTAGCAGCCGCCATCCAGCTTTTTCTGGTAAGTCCGGTATAGGGACTCAATTCCCTGTCGGTAAATTCAGGTTTATACTTTCTCATATCAACCACCCATTTACTGTTCAATCATTGTTCAAACCATCACCAATATATGTTCCACCCCGGGTTACTGAGCCTTGTCAGTGCCTCCATATAGTAATAATCACCCCAGATGACACATTCATCAACACCTTCTTCGGTACAGGTATTATACGGACTCTTCTTCGAGTATGTTCCGTGCAGTACCCTTCCGTTTGAGCTGTCGATATCCTTTACGCTGTAATTGTCATACACTGCCTTGACAAGCTTCCCTGCCAATGCAGTATAATGTGCCGCATCCTCACCATCCAAATACTTGCTCATCTCAAGCATACCGCACGCAGCTATCACTGCCGAGGAAGAATCCCTTGGCTCCGTTTTCTCATCTCCGTTTCCGAAGGTAAGATCCCAGAACGGACACAGATCGTCGGGAAGATGCCCAAGGAAATATCCCGTTACCCTCTTAAAGTAATCAATGTATTCCTTCCTGCCCGTATATTTGCAGGCCATGGCCGTGCCGTATATGCCCCACGCCTGCCCTCTTGCCCAGGCGCTTCCGTCCATATATCCCTGACAGGTGGCACCATGATGAAAGGCTCCCGAGGTATTATCCATAAAGACGGTATGCCAGGTGGAATCATTATCCCTTATCACATACTTCATGGCAGTGTGGATGTGTTTTTCGGCGATATCCCTGTACTTTTCATCCCCGGTTTCCAATGATGCCCAATACAGCAGAGGAAGATTTAACAGACAGTCGATTATAAATCTGTAATTGTCTGCCGCGCCCATTTCACCCCAGGCCTGTATGAACTCTCCAACAGGCTGGAAACGTGTTATCAGTTTGTCTGCCGCCATTATCGCAGCTTCCCTGCCCTCTTTTGAACCCGTAAGCTTATAGGCCGCAACGCAGGACGGACTGTACAGGAAACCCATATCATGATGTTCTACATCGAACTTATCCCTTATCCTCCCATAAAAGGATGTAACCTGCTTTTCTGCTGCCGTCCTCAGTTTCTCTTTATTTACAGGGTCCTTCACGTACTCATAAGCCAGCCACACTTCTCCCGTATAGAAGCCTGTCGTCCAGCCCCTGTTCTTATCCTTAATGTAGTTATTGTCAACACTTGATGCCTGAGGAAAACCTCCGTCAAAATCATCAAGATATTTTAATACCCCCGAAACACACAAGGAGAGAGCATCTTTGATCTCTCCCTGCGTAATCCCGGGATAGCCTGACAGACTGCTGTCGGTTATCCATTTATTCATCTTTTATCTCCTGTCATCTGCTTTTACTACCCGTCAGCCCTTAACCGCACCTGTTGTTATTCCCGCAACAAAGTATTTCTGCAATGCCATGAATACAACAAGAACGGGTATCAGGGACAGTACCGATGCTGCCATTATCAGTCCGTATTCTGCCGAATACTGCGATATGAACATCTTAATACCGATCTGAAGTGTTTTCTTCGAATCCGTTGTAAGGTAGATGAGGGGACCGAGGAAATCATTCCAGGTATTTACAAATGTGAATATAACAAGGGTTGACAGAGCCGGCTTGGATAGCGGAAGCATTATCTTGGCATAGATCCTGTATTCGCTCATACCGTCTATCCTTGCAGCTTCACAAAGCGAATCCGGTATTCCTTCGTAGAACTGCCTCATAAGGAACACACCAAAAGCCGAAAAAGCCTGTAATATTATGATCGCGAGATGTGTATCGGCCAGACCCAGCTTTCTCATAAATATAAACTGCGGAACCATATATACCTGCCACGGAACCGCTATCGTGGCAATATATGCAAGAAAAAGAATATTACGTCCCCTGAAGTTGAGCTTGGCGAAGGCATATGCGGCAAAGCTCGAGGTAAGTATCTGCAGGATAGTAACTATTATCGTAAGCTTGACCGTATTGGCCGCGTATTTGGCAAGCGGTATCTTGGTCCAGATATCTATATAATTCTGCCATCTGGGTTCGAAACCGAACCATGTATAGGGAATTATAAATATATCCTTGTTAAGCTTAAGTGATGCCGTGACCATCCAGACAAAGGGTACGAGCATGATCACCGACAGTACAAAGAGCAATATATATATTACTGTTTTGCTTATTCTTCTGTTTACAGTTTTACTACTCATCTCCGTCCCCCCTTAATCGTTTGCATAGTTCTTCTCACCCCTGAACTGTATCAGGGTGATGACAAGCACGATCGCGAACAGTATAAGAGCGGCCGCCGATGCGCTTCCAAGCTTCCAGTTGCGGAAGGCTTCTTCGTAAATATAGAATACCAGCACTATCGCACTCTTGTTTACAACTCCGTTTGAACCTCCGGCCAGCATATATACTATATCGTATATCTTGAAGCAGCTTATTGTCAGCATTACCGACACGAAGAAGGTCGTAGGCTTAAGTTGGGGTAATGTAACATATAAGAATTTCTGCCATGAATTAGCCCCGTCAAGAGAAGCGGCCTCATACAGGTCTTCACTTATACCCTGCAGTCCCGCAAGATATATGACCATGTAATAACCCATATTCTTCCATATGGAGAAAAGGATGATGGTAAGCATGACTGTATTGGGTGATGCCGCCCACTTAAGCGGCGCAACGTGAAATACGTTCATGAGAAGCTGGTTCATCAGGCCACCCTTGCCGGGTGTAAAAAGCATGTTCCATACTGCCGCTACCGCAACAAGCGAAGCAACATACGGAAAGAAGGTAACCGTTCTGAAGAACGTCCTGCCCTTTATCTTCTGATTAAGAAGGATTGCCAGAGCCAGTGCACAGACCAGCGTAAGAGGAACCGTGAACAGACTGTATTTCAGGGTATTTTCAAGCGATGCCGTAAACCTGTCGTTTTTAAACAGCTCCGTGAAATTCTTTATACCCACGAACTTCATCGGGTTCGATCCGTCCCACTCGGTAAAAGCCATTACGAACGCAAGAATGATGGGGCCCAGTGTGAATATCGCAAATCCAAGGAAATTGGGGGCGATAAAGGAATAAGCCACCATGGCTCTTTTGCGCTCCCTCGCCATCCTTGCCTTTGTTTTTGTTACCTGTATGTCTGCTGTATCGTTGCTCATAGATATCTCCGTTTCCGCATACGTGATCATTTTCACATCAATTTACTACAGTAACTGTTCAGAACAGTTACTTCACCATAACAAACGGGAAACCTGTATTCCTACAGGTATCCCATTTATTATGTTTAAATCTTTCAGGTCTCAAATCCGTTTCCGTTTGTATCCTTTACTGCCCCAGTATGGCCGAAACGCCTTCGTTCATTGCAGCTATTCCTTCATCAACCGTAGATATCTCGTTCATGATCGCATCATGCTGCTCATTAAGAACTGTTTCGATCTCCGAAGACTTCTCGTTTGCAGGCATTTCAAGATATGCATTGGCTGCCGTAAGTGCATCCTTTGAATTGGCATCTGTAGGGAAGCCGTCCATCTCTGCTATCTTACTGTTGATTGCTTCCGAGCTCATTGCGGGTGTGTTACCTGTACCGGCCATGATATCGGCACCTTCCGAACCGCTTACGAATTTAACAAAATCCCATGCCGCATCCTTATTGGGTGCCGATGTGGGGATTGCAAGAGCTGTGATCGTAGCAAGTGTGGAACCCGGCTCAACTCCTTCTGCATGAGGATACTTAACGATACCCCAATTGGCTGCTGCAGCTGCCTCGCCGTCCTTAACCTTCTCTATAAGTGTCGGGATGAACCATGAACCCATGTTCATCATACCGATATTGCCCTGATAGAAAGCTGCCGAGTAATGAAGTCCCTGGGTCTTTAATGTTGCATAATCCATACATACACCGTCTGCCTGCTGTGCCAGAACCATATCGTAATAAGGCTTGGTAAAGTCATACGAACCGTCAATGATCGAATGCTTTCCGTCAAGAACGCCAAGCAGCTGTACTGTTGATCTCCATGTGTGATAGTGTGCGCCGTATACTTCTGCGCCCGGGGTCGTATCCGTAAGCTTTCTTGCTATCTCATCATACTCTTCCCATGTCATATCGTTTGTGGGGTATTCAACACCTGCCTTATCAAATACATCCTTGTTGTAATACAGTACCCAGATATCACGGCGGAAAGGAAGCTCATAAAGCGTATCGTTTACCTTGATCTGATCTGTGATACCGCTGTATACGGAAAGATCTATTCCATCCTTTGCAATAAGCTCGTCAAGCGGCTCAAGAACGCCCTTGTTTGCCAGTGTAACAAGTCCGGGAACATCCTTTATCGTAACCACGTCGAAGCTTGCATCCGAGCCCGAAAGCTGGGTTCCGAGAACCGTCTGGTAATCGGTAGAACCAAGGTCTACCATTTCGATGGTCACGTTGGGATGAGCTGCAGTGTAGCCGTCAATAAGCGGCTGATAGTATACTGTTGCATCCTTGTCCCACAATGCCCACTTAAGCGTAACAGCTTCATCACCCGCTGCCTCCTCTGCCGGTGCTTCCTCAGCCGGAGCTTCCTCAGATGTCTTGGCTTCCTCGGCGGGAGCTTCAGCCGCAGGTGCCTCTGCTGCGGGTGCCTCTGCTGCCGGAGCCGCGCTTCCTGCGCAGGCGGAAAGTGAAGCTGCGATCATAGTAGTTGCGATCAAAGTACTTAACAATCTCTTTTTCATTTTTACCTCCTGTTTCATCTAAAAGTGAATTTGTTTTTCAGATGTATTTATAGTATAATTTTTTCCATGCCTCATGAATGAAATATTTTTTCATGATTTTGTCATAAATCAATGATCATCAATTATATATTATACTTTTTTTAACAAAAGATGTCTTTTTTTTATCAATGGGTTATCGGTGGATATGAAATACGGTCTTAACAGCTTAAGAACTCGAATAATTTCAATAGTCATATGCTTTACAGCCATAATTGCCGTATTTGTTTCCATTATTAGCTACAGCCTCACCATGCGCTATCTTAAGGAGAGCCAGCAGCAATCGACCTATATAAATCTTCAGCTGATCGGCGGTGAAATAAACAGCAACCTTAATGCCGCCCTCGCTTTTTCGAACTGGCTTCTGCTCGACTCGGATACCGAAAATTACCTTGCCAATATCGAAGGCTTCACTGATACGGACGTTACCGAATACCGCCGTTTTTCAATGGAAACCTGGAACCAGCTCAATGACGAATTTCGTTTGAGCAGTGCTCACGATCTTATAACAAGATTCATCGTATCGGTACCCGACGGGAGTCATTTTCTGCACATTACCCGTATACCCGGTTCTTCAACGCTTAATATCTCCGATTCGGTTATGACTCTTGAATGCTTTGACAGACTCATGGATTCGGACAATTATGTTTTCACTGGACTTATACCGAGTCCCGTAATGCATTCCGATACACCGGATACGCTGCCTATCATCCGGCCGGTCAAGAGCTCCAAATCACCTGTCACGATCGGATGGATCTATGTTGAATTAAGCTCCGAACTGATCACCAAACACATCAGCAATATGATACTGAACGAGGACAGCGATATATATATAACCTTCGACGACGATCTTTCCTATAAATATGAAAACGGCATCTATACGGAAGCTTCACTTCCGGACGGACTCGTGACCTATAAATTACCGGATAAGAGCATTTCGGTATCCATGCTCCCATCGGCTGCCGAATTAAGGCGTCGGAGCCGGGATCAGGCATTACTTTTTCTTATGGTCATCCTCTTTCTTATTTTATTTGGAATCATCCTCTACACCATGCTCTTTCGCATGGTAAATGTACCGATTGATGCCCTCCTGTCCAAGATGACCAAGGTCGCGCAGGGTGACTTCAGCCGTGACAACAACATAGAATGGAACAATGAGCTGGGCGAGATCGGTAAGGGTATCAATGACCTGTCCGACAGCGTTGACGGTCTGATCAATTCAAGGATCGAAGACGAGAGGACCAGACAGGCTCTTGAATACAGGATCCTTCAGTCACAGATCAATCCACACTTTATGTACAATACCCTGAACACAATCAAATGGATGGCCACGATCCAGGGTGCCGACGGGATCGCCGATATCTCAACGGCTCTTTCGCGGCTTCTGAAAAATATATCCAAGGTCGAGGATAATCTTATCCCTTTACGAAATGAGATCGGCCTTCTCAATGACTACTACACGATCATGAAATACCGTTACGGCGGGACCATAGATCTTGAATACGATATCGCGGATGACTCTCTCCTCGACTGCATGGTGAACCGCTTCTCTCTTCAGCCCATTGTGGAAAATTCCATTTTCCACGGAATAGAACCCAAGGGAAGCGCAGGACATATAAATATCCGTATTTCGGAAGAGGATGACGATCTGCTGATAGACATCACGGATAACGGTGTGGGAATGGATGAAGAGACCCTTAAGTCTCTTATATCAAACGATAAGGCTTCACCGAACGATTTCTTCAAGGATGTCGGTATTTCGAACGTAGCCGACCGGATACGTTTCACCTTCGGCGATCGATACGGACTGAGTGCCGAGAGCACACAGGGTGAATATACGACCATTCATATCCGGCTTCCCAAAACATACCATCAGAAAGAGCAGGCAAAAAATGACCAGTGAATACAGAGTACTGATAGCGGATGACGAACCGCTGGTACAGATAGGACTTAAATCAATATTTGACAGGGACTTCCCCGGTTTCAGGATAGTCGGTACGGCATCAAACGGCGTCGAGGCCTTTGATCTTATAGGTGAACTGAAACCTGATATAGTGATAACCGATATTAAGATGCCCCGTATGAGCGGGCTTGAACTCACGGCACGTTCGCGGAAGGAATACGGAAGGATCCCCGTATTCATCATACTGACAGCATATGAAGACTTTGAAATGGCCAGGCAGGCCATTTCAAATGAGGCTGCAGATTATCTGGTTAAGATCGAACTGTCCTCGGAAACCCTTAAGCACGCACTTGACAATGCAGTCACACGTGTCAACAAGCATTCCGCCGACCGGCCCGAGGGACAGGCGGATAAGACGGGCTCACTGAATGATTTCAGACAGAAATTCGCCATCAAACTGCTCAACAACATCATCTGTGACCGGGACACCTTCTATTCACAGGCCGAAGAAATGCGAATGGATTTCAGTTACAACAGGTATATAGTCATATATGCCGGAATGAATACGCCTGACAATGTAAATGAAGAAAAACAGCTCAAGCTGTACTCCTCCACCTTTACAATGACCAAGGATATTCTGCTCAAATACTCGCCATGTCATTGCGTGGCCAACGATATGAGGCATTTTACTTTTATCTTCTACTTCAATGAAAGTGAAGCGATAGCGGATAAGATGCAGCAGATCTGTGACGGCGTGGAGAACGCCATAGAAATGATCGATAATTATTTCAATGTTCATCTGTATTTCGGCATCGGTACTGCGGTTTCCGATCCGCTCGACATACATACCTCCTTCGAGGAGGCCAGGGCAGCCATAGAGAAAGCAAACGATGCCACTCCGATAAGGCTGTTCTCGCACATAGTCGGCGCCAACAGAAGATCCGGAAAGGACAAGCTCATCTCCTCGATCCAGCAGTATATCGACGAAAATCTCGATGACAAGCTTCAGTTAACTGATGTGGCCGAGGTTTTCGGTTTATCGGGAGCATATCTGTCAACAATATTCAAGAAAAATGCCGATATAGGATTCTCTGAATATGTCTACACAAAAAAGATTGAGAAGGCCAAGGAGATGCTTCTCAACGACGACATGAAGATATATGAAGTGGCTGATGCCCTGAGCTTCGAATCAGCCTATTATTTCTCCAAGGTCTTCAAAAAAGTGGAAGGACTTAGTCCAAGGGAGTGGTTAAACAGTAAACTCTGATCCTTCAGGATATGATCAGCTCACTTGTTTCACCCGTCACATACAACAGTATCCTGTAGCAGTCATGCTTCCATGCTTTTTTAAGCCTGTCATCATCGATCGGACAGGCTTGTATATTTATACTGCCAATTCCAGATGCCCTTATCAGTCCAAGCTCACCTATCTTCAGGGTATCCTCATCGATGAGTTCGGGCCTTTCATAAACCATCAGGGTTATGACCGGCTCGATTCCATCAACGACATCATAACTGTCTGTGACCCTGACCCCGCTTCCTTTTATAAGCTCTGCCCTTCTGTACACCGATACTATCCTGTCATCACCGTATGCAGCTGCCATTTCGAAGCCTGTTCCGACCGTACTCCCCTGTACAAAGAGGCTGACATCACCTGCACGGTATATGCTCCCGTCCTTCTGAAGTATATCGGGCTCTCCGCTCTTACTTCCCGGACTTCTGAAGTTTACTGTATTATGATACAGCGACTGCATGGTCCATATATCATATCTGTTCTTCGAAAAGGTCTTCTGCGTGTAGGT
>CAMORO010000051.1 GCA_946623875.1 uncultured Lachnospiraceae bacterium
AAGGCAGAGCTTACATGATCTACACTTCAGGTTCCACAGGAAAACCAAAGGGAGTGATCCAGAGTCAGCGTGCTTTACTGAGCTTCCTGACATGGTTTAGCCACTATCCGGGGATTGATGAGACCAGTATCCACGGCCTGCATACCAGTTTTTCCTTTGATGTATCGATTCCTGACCTGATGGGTCCTCTATGCGCCGGCGGGACGGTTCATATCTTCTCCGAGGAGATGAGGCATGACCTGTCCGGTATGAGGGTTTATATTGCGGATCACCATATCAATGCAATAAATTTATCTACACAGATTGGTATGGCTCTAATAAACCAGTATCCGGAGATGGAACTTCGTTACTGTGTGATCGCGGGAGAAAAAATGCTTCCATGTGCAAAGACCGGTATCACCCTGATCAACGGGTACAGTCCGACAGAGTTTACGGATCTTGCTTCTTATCATGTGGTAGATCAGGAAAAGGACACCGACGATATTCCGATCGGTCGTCCTGTGCCTAATACATGGTCCTTCATCTGTGATGAGTACGGGAAGCTGTTGCCAAGGGGGATGACAGGTGAGCTGTGTCTTGCCGGTTCTCAGCTTGCCGAAGGCTACTGGAACCGGGATGAAATGACCCGGGAAAAGTTTGTAGCCTGTCCCTTTATAAGGGATGAGCGTAGCATTTTGACTACTGATAAATCCGGAAAAGCCGGGGAAGGTCTGGCTTCCAATGAGATGAAGATGTACCGGACCGGAGACCTGGCAAGGTATAATGAAGAAGGGGAACTGGAATATCTGGGTCGTATGGATAACCAGGTCAAGCTCAGGGGCTACCGTATCGAACTTGGAGAGATCGAGACCTGTGCCAGTGGATACCCCGGTCTTGCCCAGGTTGCAGCAGAAGTTTGTAATGACCAGTTGGTACTTTACTATACAGTGAGCAGTCACTCAGATGGTGAACATGACGGGAACGACAGGGACAGTACTAAAAAGGGTTCTTTAGGTGAGCATGCTATGATCAGCCGGGAAGACCTTAAGGCTTATCTTGCCGAAAGGCTCACAGGGTACATGGTACCTGACATATACATGCAGCTTGAAAAGATGCCTTTGACACCGAACGGAAAAATTGACAGGAAGAAGCTTCCCGAAATAGAGCAATACTCAAAAGAACGTAGTATGAAAAAACCTGAGAATGAACTGCAGGTATTTATTGCGACAGCCTTCGCCAAAGCTCTTTCAATGGATGAAGTCGGTACAGATGAGAATTTCTTTGAGCTGGGAGGAACATCCATTTCCGCAGCCAAGGTTATGATGGTGGCAAGAGTAAATGGGATCCGGATATATTACCAAGATATTTTTGATGCTCCGACCGTACTTTTGCTGGAAAAACTTGTACGTGATCGTGAAGCGGCTGATGCGGCTGTAACAAGAACCGTAAATACATCGATGAAAGCCGGAATGGAAACGGAGACGGAGACTGAGAGTCTATTACTTTATGAAGGATTAAAATATGAGTTTTAATACAAAATTGCCTGAAAAGCTTAAGAAACGGATAAACAGCGGAAAAATAACAGAGCAAAAGCTTTGGAAATTTATTCGTGAATTGAATTCCTTTAGCAATGAAAAACTTGAAACTGATGCTCTTATATCAGACGGTGAGAGAATAACCTACAAGGAAATGTTTGATGAATGGGACAGATATGCAAGGGTTTTTTCTGCACTTGGCATTAATGAGGAGAATAATTCAAGAGCCGGTTTATTGTCGGGCAGAGATAAAGGGTCTGTTTATTCACTGTATGGGCTTAATATAACGGGTACGTCGGTTTCGCTTCTCCATGAGCTTGATATTCTGGATCATAAGCGCTGGGATCAGATGATTTTAAAAGAAGGAATAACGGATCTTGTACTTATTGACAAGAAACTGACAAGAAGCAGATTGGTTTTTATATGTGGAAAAAAAGAAGAACTTGGAATCCGAAACATAATCATTCTGAAAGCTTCTGTCGGTGAGAATGAAAACTACAAGAGCCTTAAAAAAGTGGACGGTGTACTTTTCATGGAGGATCTTTTCGATAAGTACACAGAGAATGACATTATCTACAGTACCGAAAAATCGAAGGATGATGCCGTGATCTTCCATACTTCGGGCACTACATCGGGAATTCACAAGCCTGTGCCTATATCTGACAGGGGTTTTAACGAATCGGCAGCAAGACTACTGCGGGACGATCGGTTTAACGGTTTTTCCGGCGTGGTGTCTATCCTTTCGGTAGAAATGACTTCCGCATATGGCTCCTGCAATATGCTGCATTTGCCACTTGCCTATGGTGGAACTGTAATCTTAATGTCACAGGGGGCTACCAAAAAGCACTTGATAAATGCAATAAAAAGATACAGTGTAAATATTTTTTTTGCAGTAAGAGATATTTTTGAACTGCTTGAAGATTTAAAGGAACGCCCTGACCTGTCCAGTCTTGAGTTGGTATTTATAGGAGGGTCTTATGTTTCCCCCAACGCAAAACGCAGATATTGTAAATTCCTTAAAGATTGCAATAGCAATGCGAAAGTTTTTGTTGGATACGGAATGACAGAAACCTGCGGCGCGGTGGTTTTGGTGACAGATATGAAGAAGAGTACGATGATGATGTAGAAGATGATGACGATGAAGAGAGTTTTTCGGGAAGAGCCTGCATGGGTCGTGAAGGATCGTACAGTCGGAATCCTGAGGAGATGATGAGTAAGATTGGAAGGTACTTTAGTGCATCGGATTATGATAAAGATTATGATGAAGATTATGATGAGTAATGTAATGCATGGATAGGAGGTAGCATATGAGTTTAAGAGGATGCATGACAACTGATAACTTTAGATATGGCAGAAAAAGAAAGAAGGCAGACAGACCGGAGCCTCATTATGTAAAAAATATTGACTCCGGTAGCGGGAGAGGTTGCGGATATAATCTGTGTAAACATAGACAAAAAGGGGTAAGTAAATGAACCGGTAGGTGTTATACTCTTTTACCATAATTCTTGTACTTTTCAAATTCATCCAGTACTGATCGGTCGGGTGCCTTGGTTAAAAGGCTTACCACGCTGATGCAGAACAGGCTGATAGTGAATCCGACAACCAGAGAATAAAGCCCTGTCACTGAACCGATAGTCTGTCCATTCACAAGGGGCAGGTAGTCCCAAATGATCACGACAGCAGAACCGCTTATAAGACCTGCAACCGCACCGGGCAGATTAGTTCTCTTCCAAAAAAGACTCATTATGACCAAAGGTCCGAATGCGGAGCCAAGACCGGCCCAGGCATCAGATACCAGCGTCATAATGGAGCTGTCCGGATTCCATGCAATTACGATGGCTAGGAGCGCAACCACGATGGTAACCACACGACCGATCTTCAACACGGACTTATTGGATGCATCCGGCCTAAAGATATCCCTGTAAATGTCTGCTGAAACGGAAGAAGAACATACCAGCAGTTGAGAATCTGCAGTGGACATGATTGCTGCCAGAATACTGCAGAGGAATATACCTCCGACAAAAGGTAAGGGCAGATATTCCATGAAGATCTTCTTGATCATCTCAATAAATACGGACTCTGCAGATGCAGTACCCGCAGTTTTCCCCAGAATGGTCGGGAATAGAAAAGCTCGACCGAGAAGTCCGATAACAACTGCCAGAGACAGGGAAATAATAACCCAGATAATTCCGATCACAGAAGACTTCTTCAATTCATTTTCTGATTTGATGGCCATAAACCGGATCAGAATATGGGGCATACCGCAGTAGCCGAGACCATAGGCCAGACTGGAGATCAGTTCCACGCCCTTAATAGGCTGATCCCCATTATGGAAGAAGGACAGGTAGGAAGATGGATCCACGCCGGATTGAGCCAGCAGGCTGGTCATATTTCCATTGGTAAACCCCCAGGCAGAGATTGGAACCACCAACAGGGCGATCAGCATCAGGGTACCCTGTACAGAATCTGTCGTACATACAGCTAGGAAGCCTCCCAGGAAAGTGTAGCAAAGGATAACTGCTGCGCCAACCAACATGGCCACATGATAATCCCAGCCAAATACGGAATTAAAAAGCTTACCCCCCGATGCAAGAGCTGAAGCAGTGTATACAAGAAAAAAGATCACAATGATCACTGAAGAAATACCAAGAAGAATCTTCTTTTCGTCGTGATAACGGTTGCTGAAGAATTCCGGAATTGTCAAGGAATTTCTGGCAACAATGGTATATGCACGAAGAGGTTTAGCAATAACCAGCCAATTAATGACGGTTCCCAGAACTACACCTACTGCGATCCAGACCTGACCGCTTCCAAGGGCATATACAGAACCCGGTAGTCCCATCAACAGCCAGCCACTCATATCTGATGCCTGGGCGGACAGACCGGCTACTGTTCCGGTTAATCTTCGGCCACCTAAAAAATAATCATCTGCACCGGTTGTCTTCTTCATGGATCGGATTCCTATACAGATCATTATACAAAGATATACAATAAAGGCAAACAGCACGGAAATTGTCGTTCCTGACATAGATTTCTCTCCTCCTCGTTATCAGCAAACATGTCTGAAAAGCTGTAAACCAAAGAAACGGGTAATCGTTTCCTTTATGTTCATGGTCTTTGAGCACTACTTAATCATGATATCATAATAATATATGAAAATAAAGTAGACAGTCTTCAGGTATTTTCCGCAAAAGTTGTTGAATGCAGGTAGTGTAAAGTATATTATGAAAGCTGAGAACCGAAATCCAAAAAGAGGACGGAAGATGAAAACGTTGCTTTGCTATGGTGATTCAAATACATATGGATATATACCCGGGACCGGGATGAGGTATCCGAGAGATGTTCGCTATCCGGGAAGGCTGCAAAACCTTCTCGGAGACGAATATTTCGTGATCGAAGAAGGTTGCAATGGAAGAACCACGATCCATGACGATCCGATAGATGGATGGAAGAACGGGCTGGATTATCTTAAGCCCTGCCTCAATTCACATAAACCGGTTGATATCGTGATAATGATGCTGGGAAGTAATGACCTGAAGGAGATTTTTCATCTTACAGCCGGGCAGATCGCAGACGGAGCAGGACAGCTTATTGATGTTATACAGACATTTACAGCCGAGAAACAGGGTTTTATCCCGCAAATCATTCTCGTATCTCCGCCGGAGATAGGAACGGGTATCAGATCATCGGTTTTTTATGGTGCTTTTAATGAGAGGGCTGTTGAGGAGTCGAGGAGATTTCCGGAGTGTTATCAGGCAATTGCACGTAAATACGGATGCATATTCTTTAATGCTGCAGAGTATATATATCCTTCGGAAGTTGACTCTCTGCACCTTACTCCGGAGAGGCACAGGATATTGGCAGAGAAACTGTGTGAAGTTGTACAGGCTTTGTAGATTTACGGGGTAAAGGAGAAGTTATGGGTTGACATTTGTGAGGAGAAGGTGTATTCTTTGATCATAAACCGACCGACGGTCGGTCGAGAAAATGGATCATACCTGAATATGAAGTTATGGTCAGTCGGATGAGGCGAGCTGAAGAGAGGAAGAGGCTAAATGGAAAATAATACTATGAATGATAAGTCTGAGAAAAGCAATTTCGGTAAGTTTATGCTCCTGTGGAGCGGTGAGCTGATATCATCGATAGGTGGCGGACTGACAAGCTTCGGACTTAGTGTATATGTATTCAGGATGACAGGGTCTGCATCGGCAACGGCAATGGTTGCATTGCTTGCTTTTCTGCCCACTCTCCTGTTGAGCGTGCCCGCCGGTGTGTTGGCAGACAGGATGGACAGACGGCTTCTGATGATCATAGGGGACGGATGCTCGGCAATAGGTATTATTTATATCCTTATATGTATGCTCAGGGGTGGTGCCTCCCTTACACAGATATGCACCGGTGTAACTGTAAGCTCTATATTTTCAGCCCTGCTTGAGCCTGCGTACAGGGCTACGATAACCGACCTTCTTGATAAGGATGAATACACCAGGGCAAGTGGGATCGTGGGACTTGCAGGAAGCGCAAGATACCTTATATCACCTCTGATCGCAGGATTGCTGCTTGCAGTTTCCGATATAAGTCTTCTGCTGGTGATCGATATATGTACTTTCTTCCTGACAGTCATCACAACCATTATAGTAAGGAGCCATCTTGAGGCTAAGAAGGAAGAACATACAACATCATTCATGGCTGACCTTAAGGAAGGCTGGGGCGCGGCTACAGGGAACAGGGGAATACTGCTCCTTGTACTGATGACGTCAGGCGTGACACTCTTTATGGGTGCCATACAGATATTGTCTGAGCCAATGATCCTTGACTTTGCCGACAGTAAGATACTGGGGATCACGGAAACCGTGTGTGCATCGGGTATGCTGGTATCCGGTATCCTGCTTGGCATCCGTGGAATCAAGAGAGGATATGTCATGGTCTTATCTGCTTCATTGTGTGGCTGCGGGATAGCGATGATCTTCTTTGGGATGCGTGAATACATTCCGCTCATAACCGCTTCGGGATTTGCATTCTTCTTTATGCTGCCCTTTGCGAATTCCTGTCTTGACTACCTGACACGAACCAACATACCCGATGAGCTTCAGGGCAGAGCATGGGGTGTTATAGGCTTCATATCCCAGCTTGGATATGTTGTGGCATACGGACTTTTCGGTGTGTTGGCCGATGCAGTGGCCGGATGGACAGGACAGGGCGTGGGCAGGGGAGCCGGGATCACGATAATGGTATCGGGCTTTATCATGGCATTGATCGCCGTGGCAATATATTTGAATAAGGACATAAGGAAGCTGGAGACGACAGGATCGGCGTCGGGGAAGCGTTTCCCTGTTTCATGACTTTCTGAATGCAGATAAGGAAATGCATTCAGAAATCATGCGTTCCGCATGACACGCCCCTGCTTTCAGCAGTGGCTGGTTCATTACGAATAGCGAATTTCTGATGAAATTCACTATTCTATAAGGAGAGGAATATGGCAGAATCGAAGAGTGCTGAAGAGAGAAGAGAGGAAATAATGGATGCTGCGGCCGAGCTTTTTTCGACCAAGGGATACGAAGAGACGACTACGACGGACATCATGAAGAAGGTTGGTATCGCTAAGGGAACCCTGTATTATCATTTCGCATCCAAGGAGGAGATACTGGATGCGATGGTTGAGCGTATGGGCAGGCGGCTCATAGCTGCGGCAAGGGCCTGCGCTGTCATGGATGCACCGGTATACGAACGGCTTCTTAAGGTGATGATGTCCCTTAATGCGAACAGTATAGGTGGCGAAGACCTTATTGAGATCATGCACCAGCCCAGGAATGTGCTCATGCATGAAAAGTCACGTGCCATGGTGATCCGCGAAGCAGGACCTATTCTTGCTGAACTCGTGAAAGAAGGAGTGGATGAGGGATTCTTTGACTGTAAATACCCCGAGCAGACCGTTGAAATGATCATGGTTTACGTCCTTATCGCATTTGACGGCAGTGGTATCATCGACGCCGGTATGGAGGCCGAGAGGATAGACGGATTTATCGCCATCATTGAGAGGATGCTTGGAGCAGGGGTGGGTACATTTGATTTTGTAAGAGAGCTGTTCTGATATTGGCGGAATGGTACCGGCTGTTTGAGATGACAGGCTTTGTCAGATAAGAGAGGGTAGCCGAATGAACATGCATATGAAGATGCTTAAAAATGATTTCGCGAAGAACGGGTGGAAGAATACGATCCTGTATGCCTTCATGTTCTTGTCCGTTCTTATCGCATCCCTGCTTATGGTTCCCACTCTTACGGGACATATCAGCAGGTATTTCGGCAGACAGCCGGTAACCGCGGCCGGATATCTGCTGTCAGTCTTATCCGTTGTGCTCACTTACATTATTATACAGACAAATGCAGGAAGGATCCTGTCTAAGATGAGGCACAGGACTATAATCGATCTTCTTGTTACAGGAAGGGGCTTTGGTAAGGAGAGCAGGGTGCATGGAGGCCTTGCAGGGTCATCCGTCCTTCCATTAAACATCCTGATCGGAATGCATGAAGCAGGGCATGGATATGGCATCATATTTGCTCTAATGCTCATTGCAACGGTACTTGTAATGATACCCATAAGATCCCTGCAGACCATGAAGGATAAGGACTTCGTTACCTATATGGGAAGCCCTGTCTGCAGCCTTCTCATTGAAACAGATCAGGGGGAGGGTCTGGAAGAGAGAAATGCCCGCTTGGATAAAGAACTGGAAAGTGAGATAAAAAACGGACACATTAAGAAAGCGGACAAGTTAAGAAGAGTCCGTCTGCAGGCACTTGACAGCGAGGACAAAGCTGTGGGAGTACATATTGATTCCGGTTCTGCAGCCGGTCAGGGTATAGTCTATTTAAGCGGGACCTCTCCCCTTACGGATAAGGACATAGCTCTCTCATCCCTTATGGCTGATGAGCTTGGGAAGCAGGTTGGGGATACTGTAAGAGTCAACACGGGAACAGACGAATATGATATGCAGCTTAGCGGTATTTATCAGGATGTAACGAGCGGAGGCAGGATGGCCAAGGCAGTGCGTGACTTTGCGGGTACGGAAGCTGAGAAGTACACATATCAAGTTTACACAGCTCAGGAAACTGACGGTGAAGCCCTGGCCGGAAGGCTGAGGGATAAGCTTGGAGCGGGTTACAGTATCGAGAGTATGGACAGCTTCCTTGAACAGACCCTTGGTGGTGTTACAGAAAGGATAGGAAAGACCGTATATATGATCCTTGTGATAGGGATCGTGATCACGGGGCTGACGGTTTCTCTCTTTATGGAATTAAGGCTTACAAGAAATGCACCCGCGCTTGCCGAGAAGATAATGATGGGGATCGACTCTGATTCGATACGTTTACAGGAGCTTTATCCCATGCTCATACCGGGGCTTTTGGGAAGTCTTACCGGAACGCTTGTGACCGAGCTATTGGGAGAAAGGATCGTTAGCGGACTCTTTTCACTGCTGGGGCTTGGTATTTCAAGTATTTCCTTTGCCTCCATGTCGGTGTTAAGCCTTGTCATACCGACAGGTCTGGTTTTGGTCCTTGCCGCGGCGACCATGGTTTCGTGTATGAAGATAAGGAAGATAGATGTAGTTGAGTTCTTTAATAAGTGAGGTAAACTATGAACGATAGTATACGGGTAGAAGGATCAATGATGGAGAAGATGTATACACAAGAACAACATGGGAAAAAAAACTGTATTATCAGGGCAGAAGGATTAAGCAGGGATTACGGGAGCGGTAACGTACTTACGGACATAGATCTTACAATTGATGAGGGTGAGTTTGCAGCCGTAATGGGGCAGTCGGGCTGCGGTAAGTCGACCCTGCTATACTGTATAAGCGGAATGGACAAGCCGACATCCGGAAGAGTGATCTTTGAGGGAACGGATATTGCGGGTCTGTCAGATAAAAAGATGCAGGAACTGCGGCTTAAGAGGATGGGATTTGTCTTCCAGAAGACCGGCTTTCTCAAGAATCTTAACATAATTGACAATATCCTGTATCCTGCTTACCAGCTTAATGAGCGTTCAAGGAAGGAAATAGTTGATGAAGCTTCGGAATTAATGGCTCAGATGGGGATAGACCATGTGGCGGACCATGATATCCGTAAGGTATCGGGCGGGCAGTTACAGCGTGCTGCCATATGCAGGGCTATGATAAATCATCCGGATATCCTGTTTGGGGACGAACTAACGGGCGCCCTTAATTCCTCATCCACTAAGGAGGTTGTCTCAATAATCGAACAGATAAACAGGAAGGGAACGACTGTCCTTCTGGTAACCCATGATGCCAATGTTGCCCTTCACGCAGGTCGAATAATCTACCTGCAGGATGGCAGGATAATGGACACCCTTGTTCTCGGAGAGTATGATCCGGAGAATATTCCGGAACGTACCGATAAGATGAAGAACTGGCTTGGCGAAATGAAGTTTTAACACTAAGAAATCCTTTTTGTGATATACTAATTATGATTTGAGGTAATGTTACAGAAATGAGGATAATTAATGGATACGTTACTTGCCTTTATCACATCGGTTTGCGGTAGGATCCAGATCATTTCCGATCTGTTCTGGAATTTTCCGACCAATTTTGATTGGTATGCCAAGATCCCGATTCTTGGTAATTTTTCGTTGGCAATTATTCTTTTGATCGGCTCCGGAGTTCTCTTCAGCATCAGATTAAGATTCATTCAGGTGCGTAAATTCAAAAGAGGAATTCATGTACTTAAGTATTCAAAGGCCAAGACCGGCATTTCGCCGCTTGCTGCTTTTTTTCTTTCTACGGCAATGCGTGTGGGTCCGGGAAACATTCTCGGCGTTACGGGAGCGGTTTCGACAGGAGGTCCGGGAGCTTTACTCTGGATGTGGATTTCGGCATTCTTCGGTATGTCAACAGCGTTTGTTGAATCCACCCTGTCACAGATCTTTAAAGAAAAGAATAATGATGAATATGTAGGTGGTATGGCTTTCTATGGTAGAAGATTGTTAAGGGATTCCGCTATTGTAGGTGTAGTTTTGTCGCTTATGTATATTGTATATGCATTATTGTGTTTCCCGGCGCAGGGTTTCAATACTGTCTCTTCTATGGGACAGATAGCAAGTATCATTTCCGGTACGGAACTCCCGACAACTCATCCGGTCTATTGGATCGGTTTTGTGGTTGTTATTGTTGCAACTACCGCGGTTTCTTTCGGAGGAACAAGGAAGATTTCAAAGGTTACGGACCTGCTTGTGCCGGTGATGGCTATAGTCTATGTGCTTACGGTAATAGTATTGATCTTAATAAACTTTAAAAGAATTCCGTGGTTCTTTTATGCTGTGTTTACCGAGGCTTTCAAACCGGAGGCGGTTTTCGGAGGAGCCTTTGGTATCGCGCTGATGCAGGGTGTGAAACGAGGCCTTATGTCAAACGAAGCCGGTCAGGGTACTATTACAATGGCGGCTGCAGCTTCGGATGCCGCACATCCATGTGATCAGGGCTGCGTACAGGCAATAGGAGTTTTCCTTGATACAATTGTCATCTGTACACTTACAGGTTTCGTGGTTATCATGGGAAGGGTATGGCTCACAGACAATTCCGCAGCCTGGTTCGAATTGGGAAAGCTACCCAAATATCTTGCTTCAGTGGAAGAGCTTACTCCCGGCACTGCGTTCAACAGCATTGTAACATTGATGATCTCGCTTTGCTTTGGCCTGTTTGCATTCACATGTCTTTTGGGATTTATGTCATTCTCTGAGATTTGTGCCAACAGGATAAGCAGAAGACGTGTGTTCATCAACTTTATCCGGCTTCTTGATATTTTCGTTATCTGTTTCGGAATGCTTACAAGCATTGTGGGAATGGATCTTGGTGCTCTTTGGGATTTGTCGGATTTCGCCAACATACTGATAGCTTTCTGCAATATTCCCCTGTTATACATCGGTTTCAAATATGTAAATAAGGCCCGGATTCACTATGAGAAGGAAGACGGCACACCATTTACATCAAAGGTAGCAGGCGTGGATATTCCTGTTTGGGATGAGAAAATCAACTGATTTTATCTTAATTGATTTTTAATCCCACTTAAAGGATTCTTGAGATTTAATACTGTATTATACTAACATGTGTGTTTGTGTAAAACAGGTTAATGTTTCAGAACATGGAGACCAATATGGGTAATATCAAAGAGCAAAAATTCCGTAAGATCAAAAAATCTAATATCGGTGGAGCCATCACGGGAATACTTATCCTTGCGGCTATCATCTTTTCATCTTTTGCGGCAATGCTTGCCGTGTTCGGACTGTATATCATAGATTCCAAGATAAGGGGTGAGCATATAAGGATCAGTAATATGGCTGATTTCTACAAGCTTTCCGAATCAAAGGGAAATGAGGAGATATTGGGAGTACTTAACGATCCGAAAAACGAATACATCATCATTGACAGTGACAAAAATATTGTAAAGGTTCACGGTTCCGATACCTGTGATCTTGCTCACGGAGGATATATCCGGACATTTGACAGTAATCTTATCGTATATCCCGATATGGAGCTTGGAGCGATCATCCCGAACGTACACGGAAGGATTACCGTAGATTCGGGAAATCTCAGAAAAGTTCTTGAGAAGAACGGAATAAGCGATGATGATGAGTCGATCGATTTAGGTGATCACATCAGGCTTCCGTTATGGATAGATGTTCCGATAGACAACGGCAGAAGTCTTGTCGGTAAAGCATATCTTAACGTATACTTCAGGGAGTTCGCAGTGACCGGTATACTTGCCGTGATAATAGTATGTATTACTATTGCCCTGCTTATATTCGTCATAATATTCCTGATCAAGCATCTTCGAAACAGAAAAAGGATGCGGGAAGTATTTTACATGGATGAGGTAACGGGTGATCACAACTGGCTGTGGTTCCTTTCGAATGCCGAAGCCGAGCTTACAAAGAAGGGAAACGGCAATAAAGAATATGCCATACTTGATATCGTATTTGTAAACTACAGAAATTTCTGTGTCTGTCACTCGATAAAAGAGGGTGAGCAGATGTTGTGCAGGGTAAATGAAGTCATTAAACAGCACCTCAATAAAAACGAACTCTGCGCCCATCATTCTGCGGCTCACTTTGCCGTTATGATGATGTGTAACGACAGGGATAACCTGGAGGAACGTATAAAAAAGATTATCTCAGAGCTTGAGACGATAAATGAAGACCACAAGTTCAGCTTCTGGGCCGGTGTTGACAGGATAGCTGCAAACACTGATGGGTCGGGGAAATCTATTCGCCGAAGATCGGTTGATATCGAGAAAGAGTACAACAATGCAGGGGCAGCAAGGGCGACCATCACCGGGTCAGATTCCGCGGTCGTATTCTTTGATGACAAGATGGTCGAGGAGCAGATGTGGCTTGACTGGGTGAACGAAAATCAGGAGAAAGCAATCGAGAACGAAGAGTTTCTTGTGTATTACCAGCCGAAGTATGATCCCAAGACCAGGGAAATGTCCGGAGCGGAAGCCCTTATCCGTTGGAACAGTCCTGCGAAGGGAATGGTAAGTCCGGGCAGGTTCATACCGATTTTTGAGACGAACGGATTTATCACTAAGATAGATCATTACATGCTGACCCATGTGGCTCGTGATCAGAGAGTCTGGCTCGATTCGGGCAGGAAGTGCGTTCCTGTATCCGTTAATGTATCACGTGCCCATTTTATCGAGGATGATCTGGCTGAACAGATAAGAGATATTGTGGATGAAGCCGGGACACCACATGATCTTATTGAGATTGAGCTTACCGAAAGTGCATTCTTTGATGACAAAAACGCGCTCATAACAACTATCAAAAAGCTTAAGGATTACGGATTTGCAGTATCGATGGATGATTTCGGATCCGGATATTCATCACTCAATTCACTTAAGGAGATGCCGCTTGACGTATTAAAACTCGATGCGGATTTCTTCAGGAATGATGACGGTGAGCGTGGACGTATAGTCGTCTCAGAAGCGATAAATCTGGCGAAGAAGCTGTCAATGAGGACAGTCGCTGAAGGTGTCGAGGAAAAGGATCAGGTGGATTTTCTGGCAGAGGAAGGGTGCGATCTCATACAGGGCTTTTACTTTGCAAAACCTATGCCCAGGGAAGAGTATGAGGAAAGACTAAGTAACAAAATGCCTAATATATAATCTTACTATACAACATCTTAAGACCAATCTATTTAGCCATATGTGATAGGATTAATGATATCACAATAATTCTGGGATTAAAACTGTAGGAGCGAATGGCATGATAATACGTCGGGAAGTGAGGCTGTTAAGTGACGGTAGAGAAGTAATAGACACAGAAAATGAAGGTATTATGTATCAGAGTCTGTGTAATTATCTTGATCAGTTCGAAGAAGGAAAGGTGCCGTGGCATTGGCATGAGGAGCTGGAGGTTGCGTATATAATATCAGGAGAATTCGACTATTCATTTCCCGAACAGAAAGCACATTTAAAAAAAGGTGACTTTCTATTCATAAACAGTAATGTGCTTCACGGAATACTTCCCGAGAATAATAATCTTTCCGGCTGTTCAATGCATGTTATACAGTTCAGCCTGAACTTTCTTGCGGGGGGATATAACAGCAATATCGCACGTAAGTATTTTCTGCCGCTTATAGGATGCAGTTCAATACCGTATCATATTTTTTCACCTGACGGGGAGCGCGAAAATGAGTTGATATATGATTTTAACAAAGCATATGATGCAGATCTTGAGGGCGGATATGGGCATGAATTCAAGGTGCAGAATCACCTTACAAAAATGTGGCTTAATATGTATAAGATATTTGAACCAACATTGGATAAGGCAGGTACACATAATGATATTTCAATGGACAGACTGAAGGTGATGATGTCATATATTCATAATAATTACCATGAGAAACTAACACTTGAAGATATTGCCGATGCAGCAAATATCAGTTGTCGGGAATGTTCGAGATGTTTCAGTGCGAATCTGTCACAGTCACCGATAGAATATCTGAACAATTACCGGACCGAGCGCGCAGCACATCTTCTCATTTCGGGAAATAAAGGCATACTTGAGATCAGTGAGGAATGCGGTTTCAGCTCGGGAAGCTATTTCTCCAGGATGTTTGGTCGTACTATGGGATGTACTCCAATGGAATATCGCAAAAAAAACAGGAAATACGTTATTGATCAGTGAGAGCAGTACGGGATAGTGTTCCCTTTTGAAAAGTGAGAACAGTCTTTAAGATGATGAGACATGAAGTAATAAAAAAGGCCTTTGTTAAAACAATACCGGTAATGGCAGGATACCTGGTCCTGGGGATTGGATTTGGTATCCTTCTGCGTGATGCGGGATATGGAACTCTTTGGGCTCTTGCGATGAGTCTGCTTATCTATGCAGGCTCTATGCAGTATGTAGGGGTTGGGCTTCTCGCAGGGGGAGCCTCCGTTATAATGACGTTTATAACAACGATCATGGTTAATGCAAGGCACCTGTTCTACAGCATTTCGATGATCAACCGATACAAGGATGCCGGACGATATAAGCCGTATCTTATTTTTGCATTAACTGATGAAACGTATTCACTTCTGTGCAATGATGGTGCTTCCGCTGCGGAAGATATCTCGCTATATCGCTTTCTTGTGTCTTTATTTAACCAATGTTACTGGGTTATCGGGAGCGTCATAGGCAGTATACTCGGCTCTGTTATTCCGTTCTCAACAAAAGGGATCGAGTTTAGTATGACAGCGCTTTTTACCGCATCTTTTGTTGAACAATGGATCACGACGGATGATCATATACCGGCTCTCACCGGCTTATTGGGTACGTTTATATGCCTGATCATCTTTGGGCCGGACAGTTTTCTGATCCCGTCAATGCTTGTAATAACTTTAGTTCTGACGATTTTCAGAAAACGATTGGATAAGGAAAGCGAGGCGGGTATATGAATGACTTAAGATATGCTGCGATACTTGTTGCAGTGATGTCGGTCGGTACGATATTCCTTCGGTTTCTGCCTTTTCTGGTATTTAAGAAGAGAGTACCTTCTTATATTGATTATCTCGGAAAGGTACTGCCGTCGGCAATCATCGGTATGCTGGTGGTATACTGCTTACGGAATACGGCTGTTTCATATTCGCCGTTCGGAATGCCGGAACTTATTTCGATAATGCTCATAGCTGTCTTGCAGGCATGGAAACGGAATTCGTTAATAAGCATACTGTCGGGAACAGCGGCATATATGTTTCTGATAAGAATATGGACTTAGTAAAATAATGAGACCTGATTGTGATAAAATCAGTATATGTGTAAGGGATTAGGTAAGGAAATGAAATGAAAGAGAGATTACAGGAATTGATAAGAAACAGAAAAAGGCTGACACTGACAATTATTTTCGGTCCCGCGCTGTTTAGCCTTCTTGCAGGATGCATGGTAAGCCTGCTTGAGCCGGGAGAGATCCTTTTTACCGGTATGATCTTTATGTTGTTTGCGTATCCTGTTTTTCTGTTTATATTTAATATTGTTGCCCTTATATATACAATTAAAGTTCCTAAGAAATCTCTTCCCGGTACATATGAGTCGAAACTGTTCGGGGTAATGGATCTGGTCACATTCATTCTGGGAGCGGTATTCTCATTTTTCTATGGTTTGCTCCTTGAAGTATCGGGGATACAATGGGATGCACCGTGGAGCAGGCAGCTCCATAACAATGAGATACATCAGCCAATATGGACCGGAGCGCTTCCTACTGTCATCACATTGCTTGCCGTTGGTATAATAGGATATATTGTCCTTATCACAAGAAAAATGTCAAAAACACCACCCCTGATAACGGTATTGTGTATAGGAGCGATGTATATCGGTGCCAGCCAACTGCTCCTGTTTGTGGTACAGATATTTAAGATCACAAAGATTGAGGGTCTGGCTTATTCTTCACACAATTATCCCCTTTTGGAGACAGCGCCCCTTATGGTATTGCCTGTCTGCTGTATAAGTATGGCGGCAAGGCTGATCATAAGGAAGATATATGAATGGAACAATAACGAGGAACATGATATAGAACAATATGCAGGCGAAGGTCTGATAGCCTGGCTCAATGAGATACTCGGTAATTCCTTATCCTGGCCTGTTGCGGCGATAATAGCCATGCTCCCTCTTTTGGGAGTTATCCTTGGTATACTGTCACTGTTCGGACAATATCCGGATCATGTGATAAGGGCATTTACGGAAACAGCCCAATGGAACCTGTCACGGATGGAGGCTCCGCCCAACGTACAGTATGATGAGCATTATCTGTGTACAGTGGCCGCAGGCGGTCATGAAAAGATAGTAAAACCTATAAGGATGGGAGAGCGTCACGGCCATAGGATTGTAGTAAACAGGCAGCTCCTTATTGCAAATGCCTTTGAGCAGATACTTGAAGAAAAAACTCCTGGGATGCACAGAGCAATAAGGAACTTTTATGATAATCATGGATACCCTTTGGCTGAGCATATTAAGACAAAAGCCGCGGCCGATGTTGTGTATTTTATGATGAAGCCGTTGGAAATGTTGTTTTTGCTGATTTTGTACCTTGTGGATGCAAAACCTGAAAACCGCATTGCGGTACAATACCTGCCGAAAGAGAGTTGACTATATTTTATAGCGGAGGATTAAAATGAACCCACAATCAATGATGCAGTTCATGAATGAACTGAACACATTCAGAACAAACCACCCCAAGGTTGCCGGCTTCATCGGGATGGTCATGAAATCAGGCATACCGGAAGGAAGTGTTATTGAGATAACGGTCACAAAGCCCGGAGAAGAGCCTGTAACAACAAATATGAAGGTGCAGCAGTCAGATATTGAATTTATGCAGGCACTTAAAAACATGAATCTGCAGGGTTAAGAAGAGGAGGAAAAGAAAATGCAGTTGGAAAAATTACAAAAAGACATGATGGCGGCCATGAAGGCTCATGATAAAGCAAGGAAGGAGTCCATATCCGTACTGTACTCAGCGGCAAAGAAGCTTGGTATAGATAATGGCTGCCGTGATAATGTGCCGGAAGAAATGGTGGATCAGGCTATCCTTAAGGAAGTAAAGAGCGTAAAAGAACAGATAGAGACCTGCCCGGCAGGGCGGACAGAGCTTTTGGAGGAATATAAGGCAAGGCTTGCGGTATTTGAGGAGTATGCACCCAGGATGCTTGACGCTGATGAGGTTGAAGCTCTCCTTAAAGATAAGTTTGCCGAAGTCATTGCATCTAAGAATAAGGGAATGATCATGAAGACCGTTATGCCGGAACTTAAGGGAAAGGCAGACGGTAAGATAATATCAGAGGTAGTTGCCAAATTGTGTCAGTGATCAAAGGGGGATGCTTCGGCCCGGATGTAAGTATCAAGGGAAAAACTGGATGATCTTATCTGCCGAAAGTGGTTAGTATATTAAAATATTATGTATGAGAAACAGCCGTGAGATCAACTATATCGTAATAGAAGATGGAGAGATAGCAGGCCGGGCAGATATTGAGTGAGGTAGGATCATATGAGATTATTTATTGCGATCGAACTAAAAGACCGGGTAAAAGATGAATTGTGCATGATACAAAAACGCATTAAGCTTCAGGGAATGAAGGGTAATTTCACTGCCAGGGAAAATATGCATCTTACGCTTGCATTCATCGGGGAGTATAGTGATCCGGAGCAGGTTTCAGATGCCTTGAATGATGTTGTTTTTGAACCTGTGAATATCTCACTTGATGGATTCGGATGTTTCAAAAACCTGTACTGGATAGGCATTAAGGAGGACAAGGGTCTTACAGAAAATGTAAAACGGATAAGAAAAGCTCTGTCCGATAATGGCATTCCTTTTGACAGAAAGAAGTTTGTTCCGCATATAACACTTGTCAGAAATATGGAATACTACAAAGATCTGCCGACAGATTGCCCGTTCCCGGCGGCCATGGATGTGGAGTATATCTCCTTGATGCGTTCTGACAGAGGTAAAAGCGGGATGATATACACTCCGATAGCAGAATATGCAATTTCTGAATAAGGCTAGATCGTGGTACGCATCTGAGACTTCGTCGATCGTCCTCGGAGGCTTATTTTGGTTTATTACTGCTCATGAATCGAGTTCTCTATGATGTTAACAAGCTGCTCCATTTTCTTTGGCGTGAGCGGTTCTGCATTGATACCCTGTGATACCCACATACCACTTTTCCTGATCTTTGGCTCTGGGCTATCATTCCCAAGCCAATTAGAACTTGCCTTGAAATCATCATCCTTACATAACGAAGCTATGATTGCTGTTTCATATTCTAACCGGATATTTTTATCGTCGATGCCTATGACAGAGAAAGACATATTCTCCTGCAAATATGAGGCGGCTTTATCTGTGATTTGTTTCTCCTTATCCCTGTCCTTGTTCTCATAATATACTTTCCTCTCATACGCACTAAGCTTACTGGGCTTTGTGATGTTCCAGTATTTTATGTAGGGGTCTTTTTTCTGGTTAAGATAGACTCGCCCGATGTTCTTTATAAAAATACTGGAGCAATGACTACATTTTTCAAAATGGTCTTTGAGTCGTAGCTTTAATCTGTTCTGCGCTATATGAGAACCGACGCGTACGATTCTTCTGTACTCTCCATATTCTTCACCATTCTCAAAGACAAAGTAAATACCATTTTTGTAGATGATATCATCAATGCTTTCCCAATTGAAAACAGGAAGATCATTTATCAGTTTGTGGATTGTCAAAGAGTATTTGCTTTTCATATCTATTAATTTCCAATATTAGTGTGCTCTCAAATCTATTTACCATTATATCAGAAAAACAAAGATGTAGCGAAAAAACATGTCCGAGGGTGATAAAATCGCCTCCTGCAAATATGATCCTACGCTCATAGAATACTTGAACTTTCTGAGCAGATAAGTAGAGAAATACCATACCTTCAATCTTTTGACGGGAATATCTACATCGTGACGAACCTGCAGAAAGTTCAAACGACAAGACTTCGGTACGAGAGGTCGGCTATACAAGGATTGACAAATTTGTAATATGAGATCAGGATTGGATAGTATCCTATTCTGGTTCATTTCTATAGGTCAAGTCGCAGGCTGTTGCTACCGAGATGTTGGGAGATCCTATTATTGATTATAAGCATGTCTTTGTTTTTGATTCCTCTTTTGAACATATTGTCAGAAAGTTTTATTACAAATTATAAGATTTTGTTTTTCTCAAAAAGTGTATGATTCGTATGGAGTTTTATGCTTAAATACGCTATACATATCGCGGTCAAACCTTGGCTGTGATAGAATTATATGTAATTCAAAAAATAGCAATCTATAATCGAATTATGTGTGTGATGACTCTTATTATGAGAAGATTTAGGTTATCAATCCCTGTGCATTTTCATCCCCCAGAATGACAGATGATATCGTTATTGAGGACGGAGAGATAGCGGACCGGGCGGTTTTTGTTATCATTTTCATTCCTTTGCTGGCTGTTTCAGAACCAAATTGCTGAGTAAGGTGATTTTTTAGAGCTTTCATTTTCCGCTTGACGATCTGAGAGTATTCA